>DASRXR010000265.1:0-21494 GCA_035687405.1 Polyangiales bacterium | reverse complement strand
AAGCTTGAGCGGAAACGGATTGCGCGTGCTCAGAAACAGCCGGCCGCCGATCGCTTTCGAATCGGAGAAGTCGACCTGCCCGGTCGTTCGACCATTCGCGACGTACACGTGATAGCCGAGAGTCCACGGCAGGAACGGGATCGCCCCGAACGCTTCGACGCCGATCAGCTGACTCGGAAACAGCTGTGACGAGATGAACAGCGGTTCGGACACCATGATGCGCGTAGGCGTGCCGTGGTCGACGTTGAAGATGCCGTACGGTGTGAGAAACAAGCCTGCGCGTAAGTTGAACTTGTCGCTCGGTGTCCAATCGATCTGGACGCGCTCCGGAGAGACGCCGGCCCAACGTACGCTCGTGAAAAACGCGTTGGCTGCGCTTGGATCACTCACGTTCGTGTCGATCGGGCCACCGAAGCTCCAGCCGCCCTTCGGCCTCGGAGTCGAGCCGTCCGGGAACAAACCGAACCGGATCTCCGCGAGGAACCTGAAGTTCTCCGACGGGCTCGCATCGAAATAGACGTTCACGTTTCCGAGTACGAACGTGAGCTTGTCGGTCTCCGGCGAGATCTCTCGGATCTCTTGGTCGGTCCACAAACGCTGCAATCCGATGTCCGCAAAACCGTAGATCCGCAGCCGCGCGTCATCGTCGTCATGCGCGGCGTCGGCTTCCTCGTCCGGGTTCGAGAGATAGGCGGCGAGCTCGTCAGGCTTGACAGCGCCGGTCTCGGCGCTACCGCCGTTCGCAGTTGCGTCGATTGCGGCCTGCTGAGCCGCAATTTGCTCGCGCTGGCGGGCGACTTCGGCCTCGAGCACCGTCAAACGGTTGAGGAGCGAAGCGGTATCGGCCCCGCCGCTGTCAGCGGCGGGGCCGGCAGCTTCAGCAGCCGGTACGCCCCCGGGTGCTGCCGCATCGGCAGCTGTTGGCGGCGGCGCAGTTTGCGCCTCGACAAGTGTGACGCCGGCGCCGAGCCAGCATCCCAGGGTGAGCGCGGGCGCCCACGACCAGCATCTGGGCCTCGACTTCCTACGCCGTAGCCACGCGCGTTCGTGCATGCCCCGCACAGAGCATACGAAATCAGCTGACTGTCAGAGCGAAGTATTTAGAAACACATAACGATTCGCGGTGACAGTCACCTCACCGTGACACCCTATGTGAGGTTGGGTGAGGCTAGCGAGAACACACCGAGAGGCGCGAACGACGTGGTGATCGTCGGATGCGTCGCACGAGCGTCGCACGTGGCTTCGCCACGGGCTGCGACACTGCCTCGGTCAAGCGCACCTCGTGGCTGCGACCCGATTCGATCGACGAGACGGCGTCGACCCCGCGCTGAGGAATGATCACCCAGCGCACGGCCGGTGCGCGCCCCATCCGCGTGTCCACCGTCGAGAAGTCGACCTGCACGGCAAACGGGGCAGACTCGCCGCGAGACTTCAAATGTAATGCCAACGATGTGCGCTGCACTGAGGGACCGAGCGTTGCGAGTGCGAGTCGAAACCTACGCCGATCGCCCTGTGCGACGAATGCCGCGAGCGGTTTTCCGACGAGTCGCGCCGCCGACAAGTTCAACAACTCGCACGAGCTGCGGTTTGCCTCGATCACGACTCCGTACGAGTTCGTCTCGATGTACGAAACCGGTGCAGCCTCGAAAAGATCGCGATAGCGCGCCCACTCGAGCTCTCGCTCGAGGCGCGTCGCGAGCATCTCATCGGCGTGCTCGTGTAACTCGTCGCGCGCTGCGGCGAGCTCGGCGTGGGCATGGTCGAGCGCCGTGAGTGCCTCAGCCAACAAGCGAGCGCTGTTTTCCGGCTCGTGCTTCGCGCGCCACTGGAGCTTCTCGACAAGCACGGTCGAAACCTGCACCGCTAGATCGAGACTAGCTGCCCGCTGTGACGCAAACGGCCCCTCGCAAGTGTCACTCGCATTTCTCAAGCGCGCGACCGGGTTCGGCATCGGGCATCTCCTCGCATCTCACGCCAGGCAGAGAGGCCCAGGGTAGCGCTCTACGTGCACACTTGCCCGGAATCCAAACAGTTTTACGTCATGTACGACACGTAGCTAACGCCGGAGACTGTTTGTGTAGCTAACCCGGGTCAAACCCATGCGTATCGTGGATGGCTCAATCGATGCCAAACAGACTCGAGACTTAACTGGGCGCCGCGCCGGCATCCCTGCGCGATTCTGCTTGATAAAGCGGGGGCGAGCGCGGGATATGTCGCGTCTCGATATGTCGGCTGCAGACTCGCGAGTTCGAGGGGCCCGCGCTCGCGGGCGTTCGTGATAGTCGCGACCCGTTTGCTGGCGCGACCTCCGCGGATGCGATATGCCGCAGTGAAGACAGGTTCGTGATCTGCATCCGACGGTGTGACCGACTGTCTCGACTGCGGCAGCTCGAGCCTGCAAGAACCGCGTTGCTCGACCCCAAGGCGCCCGGCGAGGACCCATGAACCCCCTCATCCTGTCCAAGCTCGCCGAGCTCCGCAACGTGTCGCTGAAGCGCGCGACGAACCTCAGAGAGCGAGCCAGCTCGCAGGATCAGACTCAGCAACGTTGGATGTCGCTCGCGCTCCAAGAGCTCGACGTCGCGCACGAAGAGCTGCGCGTGATCGAGGAAGAGCTGCACACCCAGTCGGAGGAGCTGACTTCGGCGTACGAGGCGCTCGAGTTCGAGCGGCGCCGCTACCGCGACCTGTTCGAAGGCGCACCAGAGCCGTACATCGTGACCGATGCTTCGGGCGTTGTGCTCGAAGCGAATCACCTCGCTCGCGGGCTGCTCAACATCGACTCGGCCTTCGTCATCGGCAAACCACTCGCGCTCTACGTCTGGGGCGAGGATCGCCAACTGATGCGAGACGTCCTCGACTTGTTGATCGCGACGGACGAAGTCAGCAGCTTCGAGCTGCACATGCGGCCGCGGGGAGCGGCAGCGCCCGTCAGGGCGACTGCGAGCGTACGTCGCGCACGCGACGAAGGCGGAAACCCCGCTGGGCTGCGTTGGATTCTCCACGAGCACCATCCCGTGCGCGGGAACGGCACGCTTCACGCAAAGCTTGCTGCTGCTTCGCAGCGCGGCGCTCAAACGGCCGAGCAAAGCGGCTCGCCCGACGAGGTCCGACAACAACTCGAAGACTCGCTGGCGGACGCGCTGTCAGGCCGAGCCGAGGCTGAGCGCGAGCTCGAGCGTCGCGACGAACAATTGGCCTTCGTTGCGCACGAGCTGCGAAATCCGCTCAATACGACCGCTGGCTGGCTCGAGATTCTGAATCAGGACGACACCGCGCTCGCGTCGCGGCAGCACGTCGTCGATGTGTTGGCGCGAAACGTCAAAACGCTCGCGCGCTTGGTGGAGGAGCTCGTCGATCAAACGCGAGTCGCACAAGCCCAAGTCGTCTTGGAGTGCGAGGATATCGACTTTCGCGCGCTGATCGAACGGATCTGCGACGACGCACACGGCCTCGCGCACGCAAAACATTTGAAGTTCACATCCGAAATCGACGCCAGCATCGCATCGCTGCACTGCGATCCGCACCGCGTTCAGCAAGCGATCACGAACGTGATCGGCAACGCCGTCAAGTTCACGCCCGGCAACGGCGGCGCAGTGCAGCTCACCGCTGCTGTGCGGGGCGATGCGCTCGAGTGTACGGTCCGCGACTCGGGTCCCGGGATCGCGCCCGAACATCTGACTACGATCTTCGATCCATTCACCCGCGTAAACGCGCACGGCTCGAGCCCCGGTCTCGGCCTCGGATTGAGCATCGCGCGCAAGCTGATCGAGCTACACGGCGGCAGCATTCACGCAGAAAGCGCCGGGCTGGGCGAAGGCGCGAGCTTTCGGATCCGCCTGCCGCTAGTCGGCCCTCGCGTGCTGGCTACGCCGCCGGCGCCGAGCCCGACTCTCCCGCATCCATCAACATGATCACGCCGTGGGTCGCGCTCTCCTGCGTGAGCCGGCTCAACTTGATCGTGCATTGAATCGACTTGCCGCGCCGATTGGTCGCGGCAATCTCGAGCTCATAGAACTCGCGCTCGCCATTGATGCAAGCGCGAATGGCCGGCGAGAGCAGCTCGATCGGCAGCCCGATATCGAAGCTCAGAAAGTGTTTGCCTCGTACTTCGTCCGCGCCAAGACCCCACATCTCCTGCGCGCGAGTGCTCCACACCTGCACTTGCATCTCGAGATCGAGCACGATCACAGCGGAGCGAATGCTCGCGAGAATCGATTCGAAGTATAGGTTGAGCCGCCCGAGGTCGCTCGTGCGCGAGCGCAACTCTTCGTTCATGTTCTGCAGTTCTTCGTTCGTCGATTGAAGCTCTTCGTTCGTCGTCTCCAGCTCTTCGTTCGTGGACTGCAGCTCCTCGTTCGTCGTCTCCAACTCTTCGACTGTCGACTGGAGCTCTTCGTTCGTGGTTTCCAGCTCTTCACTGGTCGATTGCAACTCCTCGTACGCCGCTTCGAGCTCCTGCGTGGTCTGATGCAGCTCGTCCTGCACGCGTCGTTGCGTCGTGACGTCGACCAAACCGATTTGAACTCCGATCAGGCCTTCTGGCGCCATGATCGGATTGATGGCGATATCGAAGAACGAAGGTTGCTCGCCCGCTCGGTGCCACTCTGCCGCGGACAGCTGCACGAGGCGCCGTTCCAACATCACCTGCTGAACGCTCGCGCCGAGACCATCGAATTTGCGCTGCACCGATAGGTCTTGAAAGGGCCGTCCGACATCGCCTTGCGTCACGCCGAGCACGCGGCGCGCTTGTTCGTTCGCCGCGATCAGGGTGTCCTGCGCATCCAGCGCGAGCTGCGCGATCGGGCTCGTCTCGAACGACGCCGCGCGCAGCCGCAACTGTACGGCTTGGGCGCCGCTCGCGTCTTCAGCCCGGTTCGCACCCATGCTCAGCATCGCGCGCGGGCGCGGATAGTTGTGAGTCACCTTGGTGAACAAGCGTCGCTTCAAGTCGAGCGGCGTAAACAGAGCGCCGTGTGTGAGCAACATCTCTGCCTTTCCCAGGAACAGAACTCCCGACGGATTGAGCGCGAAGTGGAGGCTCGACAAGATCCGCGCTTGCGAATCTGCATTGAAGTACATCAATGTGTTTCGACACAGCAGCAAATCGATCTTCGAGATCGGCGCATCGTAAAACAGGTTGTGCCTGCCGAAGATGACCGAGCGCCGCAACTCTTTTCGAAACACTTCCCGCCCACCGCTGCGCTCGAAGTACGTCTGCAGTTGAGCCGGCGGAATCGATGCGACGTCCTTCGAGGAATACGTGGCCAACCGTGCTTGATTCAGCGCGTCGTCGTCGATGTCGGTCGCGTAGATCTTCACGCGGTGCGTGAACGCATCGAGCCCGACCTCGTCGGCTAGTATCATCGCAGCGGTATATGCTTCTTGACCCGTCGCACAGCCGGCGCACCACACGCGAATCGGCGCATTGTTTTTCTTGCTCGCGAGTAGGCGCGGAACAACCTGGCGCTGCACGAATTCCCACGCGACCGGATCGCGAAAGAAGCTCGTCGCGTTGATCAGAATACTGTTGAACAGGAACGAGAACTCGCCGGGGTGAACTTGCAAGTAGTCGATGTAGTCGAGGAACGACGTCAGCTTCAGCGCCCGCAAGCGTTTGCCGAGTCGCCGCGCGAGCCCCGCACGCTTGTAGCCGCCAAAGTCGAAGTCGCGCGCGTCGTTCAAGTACGCGAGCAGCTCGTCGAGACCGGGACTCGCTTCGGATAGTTCGATGCCAACGCCGTCTCCGTCTCCAGCCTCTGCGTCCAGACCATCCAACTCGGATCCGACCGCCTGCTCTTCAGCTTCTTCGTGACCATGATCAGTCTTTGGATCCTGCTCTTGATTCTCCATGTCAGCTCGGAATCGCTTCAGTGGCTGCTGGCCTTCTTCAGAGTACGCCGGACCTCCGTGGCGTTCGCCTCTTCGACCGATGCACTCAGTCGTCCGCGTTTCAAGACATCCTCGATGACCGCCGCCCGTTGAGCAGCTTCACGCGCTCGGGTCTCGTACACTATGGCCATCTGCAGCATCTTACGTTCGCGCGCGCGTTCTGCGAGGCGCTTCGACAATGAGCTGCTCTCTTTAAGCGTTCTGAGCGCAATCCACAACGATTCTTCGAGTTGCTCTGCCTGGGCCACGGACAGCGCCTGGGGCAAGTAGGCGTGGCCGACGCCACATCGATACCTCACGAGGTCTCCCTCGCGAACCTCCCAAAGCACGCCGTGACAATCGGGGCAGGCGAAGCCTGAGGGCACCCCACGACTATCGAGGTCCTCGATTGCGGCTTGACCCTCGTCGGCGATCGCGGCCTCGGTTCCGGTGCGCTCTGGATCGGCCTCTACTCTACGCGTCGATACACTGCCAGGTTCACGCGTGAGTTGTGTCAACTTCGCGCCGATGTCTGCGACCGACAGAATGTGATCTGGCTTAACGTGTTCGATCGCACTGAGCGGCATACTCGGATGCAGCGCCTCGGTTGGCTCCTGCACGATCGTGACGCCCCCACTCTGTTTCACTGCCAAAAGCCCGGCAGTTCCATCGTCGAGCGCCCCGGACAGCACGACGCCGATGACCCGAGAACCGTAGCTGCTCGCAGCCGAACGAAACAGGGGATCGATCGCGGGCCGATGCCCGTTTTCAGAGGGACCACGGCCCAGATGAACACAGTCTTCACGGATCAGCAGATGCTGATCCGGAGGTGCGACGTACCAGCGGCCAGGCACGATCTTGTCGCCGTGAATCGCGTGCTCCGCACCTATGAAGCCGGCGCGGCTGAGGAGCTGTGGAAGCACGCTGTTGCCATGCGGAGCCACGTGCAGCACCACGAACAACGCTGCGGAAAAATCAGGGGGCAGTACTCGAGCGAGCGTGGTCAACGCTTCCACTCCCCCAGCGGAGGCACCGATCACGATGATGTCCCGGCTTGCCATGCGCAGACTCTCCTAAGGGTTGGGTAGGGCGGGCCGTGTGAGCGGATCGAGCGCGGTAAGACCGATGAACACCGCCACGAGCACTGCTGCTACTGCGATTACGAGCTTGAAGCTAAACGGCTCCTCCGCGAGATGCATGAAGTAGCCGAGGACCAAGAACGCCTTGATTGCTCCGATGCCGAGACCGATCGCGACCGCACCTGGAACATGAACGCTTGCGAGCATCCAGGAGCCGGTTGCGAGCACTAACAGCGCAGCGTACGTCCAGACATAAGCGCGAACCGACAGATGGTTAGTCGCTGGTTCCTGGGGCATTTCGGTGCTCCTAGACGAGGTAGTAAATTGGCCAGATGAACAGCCACATCACGTCGACGAAGTGCCAGTACAACGTCGCGTTTTCGAAGCGGGGGTGATAGCCGGCTGTATAGCGACCGCGCGGCACATGCCAAGCAGTCCACAGTAAGACGCCGATTCCCCCCGTAACGTGAAGCGCGTGTGCGCCTGTCGTGACCCAGTAGAGCGTGTAGAAGCGATTTCCGCCGAGAGTCGCTGCGTCCGCGAAGTGATAGTAAGGGCCGGGCAGCGCGCCTTCACGGATATGTACTCCGTATTCGACCGCTTTGATTGCGAGAAACGTCACTCCCAACGCGGCACTCGCAAGGACTAGCCACATGGCTGCGCGCAACGCTCCGCGCCGGATGTTGAACACCGCCAACGCAACCGTAAAACTACTCGTCAGCAGCACGTATGTGTTCGCTGTGCCGTAGGCCATCGTGTTGGAGTGCACCGCCTCGACGAAATCATGGCGGTACATCGAGCGGTACGCGGCGTAGAGCACGAATAGGCCGGAAAACAGCAGCAACTCGCTCGCCAAGAAGAGCCACATGCCGAACCGCAACGTGACCGCTTGGCGATCCAAGCTGGCGTATTGTTCACCGAGGATAGGCGCGGGCATACACTTCCTCTTGCGAGAGCTCGTAGTCGTACGGCCCGCGATCGAACACCGGAGTTTCAGGAAAGTTGTGCGGAGGTGGCGGTGACGGCGTCAGCCACTCGTAGCTGCGCGAATCCCACGGATTTGCGGTCGCGCGCCGTCCATAGCGAAGGCTGACGATCAAGTTCCCGACCGCGAGGAGCACGCTGAACCCGAGCAGCCACGCGCCGCCGGTTGCGAGCACGTGTAGCCACTGATATTCGGGCGGATAGCTGTAGTAGCGGCGCGGCATGCCGGCGTTGCCGAGCAGAAATTGCGGCAAGAACGTCAGCACGAAGCCGATGAAGACGGCCGTTGCGCAGAGCAAGCCCACGCGTTCGGAGTACAAGCGGCCGAACATCTTCGGATACCAGTAGTGCGCGGCGGCTAAAAATGCAGTGACGCTGCCTCCCACCATGATGAAGTGGAAGTGTGCGACGACGAAGTAGGTGTCATGCCAGTGAACGTCGAGCGATTGTGTTGCGACCGCGACGCCGGTCATACCGCCGAACATGAACAGGAATAGGAACCCGAAGAAGTAGAGGAGCGGTGTGTTGAACGAGATGTCGCCGCGGTAGAGCGTCGCGACCCAGGTGAAGGTTTTGATCGCAGAAAAGATCGCGACGAACATCGACAGGATTCCGAAGATGCCACTGTCGATCGTCGACATGCCGGCGACGAACATGTGGTGGCCCCAGGTCAAGAAGCCGACTAAAGCGATGCCGAGCGCGGAAAACGCGATCGCGTTGTACGACGCAGGGCGCCTGTGCGCGAACGTCGGAACGATCTCACTGATCACGCCCATCGCGGGCAGGATCATGATGTACACGGCGGGGTGCGAGTAGAACCAGAACAAGTGTTGGAAGAGGACGGGGTCGCCGCCGCTCGCCGGGTTGAACAAGCCGAGATGGAAGACGTGATCCAAACCGACCAACAAAACCGATAGGCCGAGCACCGGTGTCGCCAACACCAAAATGATGCTCGTCGCGTAGATCGACCAGACGAACAGTGGCATCCGCCGCCAGTGGACGCCTTTCGCGCGCAGCATGTGGACGCTGGCGATGAAGTTGATGCCGGTGAAGATCGACGAGACCCCAACGACGAAGATCCCGAACACGACTGGGAACAAGCGGTCGGGCGTGGTCTCGGAGTACGGCGTGTAGAACGTCCAACCTGTGTCAGTGCCGCCGAGCACGAGGCCGCCGAGCACGATCGCGGAGCCAGCGAGGTACACGTAAAAGCTCGCGAGGTTCAGCCTGGGAAATGCGAGGTCGCGCGCGCCGATTTGGATCGGCAGAACGAAGTTGCCGAAGATGTTTGGGATCGATGGGATCAGAAACAACCAGACCATCACGATGCCGTGCCATGTAAATAGACGGTTGTAAGTGTTCGCGTCCATGATCGTGCGATCGGGCGTGAGGAGCTCGAGGCGCAAGAGCAGCGCGAAGCTGCCGCCGAGCACGAACATTGCGAGCACCGCGCCGTAGAACATGATGCCGATGCGTTTGTGGTCGCGGGTGTTGAGCCAGCCCATCAGCCCACCGCCATCGAGATAGCTGGGCTCCGTCGGTGGGACCGCCTCGAGCGGAATCGAAGACTGTTCGCGGTATGCGGGCGCGCTCATGGCGATGACTCCTGCGCGTTAGGCCGTAGCGGCGGCGCGTCGGGGATCGGGAACGTGCGATTCGCCGGGAGCTGCAGTGGGGCGCTCGCGGGCGGGTGCCGTAACGATTTGATCATCTCGACCAATGCGCTCACTTCACCGGGCTGCAGATACCCGAGGTAGCTCGGCATCACCGGCCCGTAGCCGCGATGGAGCTTGAGTTGCGGATCCATCATCGACTCCGTGAGGTAGGCGGCGTCGGCGACGATTTCGCCGCCGTGCTCGAGCGGAACGCGCGCGTTGAACAGGCCGAGGAAAGTCGGACCGATGTGCGGGGACCCGTCGACGCTGTGGCAGCGCAAACAGCCATACTTCGCCGCGGCAGTTTGGCCGCGCAGCGATAGCGACGGCTCGGAGGCGTTTGCGCTCATCGACTCCGGATCGCCTGGCCCGCCGCCGCCGTCTTGTTCGAGAAAGCGATCGAAGTCGGAAGCGGTGAGCGCGACGACTTCACCGCGCATGCGCGAGTGGTCGGTGCCGCAGTACTCCGCACACAAGATCTTGTAAGCGCCGGGTTTAGTCGCTGTAAACCAAACTGAATGGTACCGACCCGGGACGACGTCGAACTTGAGGCGGAACTCCGGCACGAAGAAGCTGTGGATTACGTCGCGTGAGGTCATGAGCAGCTTCACCGGCCGCTGCTCCGGCACGTAGAGCGTGTTGATGGTGTGACTGCCCGACGGATAGGCGAACTTCCACATCCATTGTTTGGCGCTGACGTAAACGTCGTACGTATCGGACGGTGGCTCGGTCAGGCGAACGTACTGCCAGAAACCCACGCCCCACCACGCCACGAACAACGCGAACAAGCCCGCGATGAGGCCGATCTCGGCCCAGAGCGGCGGTGTGGGGCCGGGCGGGCGGCGCTCGTCGGGCCGGCGCGGCCGGCGCGAGCGGTACAAGATGCAAAACACGGCGCTCACGCCGGTGATCAGAAACACGCCCGCGAACGTGATGAGAATCACGCTGTAGTGCAGCCAATCGATCTCCTTTGCGATCGTCGAGGCTTGTTCGGGCAAAAACAGGAGCTTGCGAAGGAAGTCCATCTCAGGCCTCCGCTCTGCGCGTGCGGCCGCGCCGGATGAAGACCAGAACCGCAGCTGCCAGCAGCAACGCGAACAGTGCAGCGCCGCCGCGCATCACGCTCGTGATCAACCACTCGTAGCGATGCGTCGTGGAGTCGTAGCGAAAGCAAGCGAGTAACGTGCGGTCCACCCACGCCGTCGGGCTTCCACGACCCGCGCGTGCTTCGCGCAATGCGAGGCTGAGCGTGCGCACTTCGAAAGTCGGGCCGTAGAGATAGCGGGCGACGTCGCCTGCCGGGGTGAGCACGACGCTGACCGCGGGGTGTGCGTACTGTTTAGTCGCGGCGTCATAGTCGTAGCGATAGCCGAGGGCGGACGTCAGTTGCTCGATCGCGGGCTGGGTCGCGGTCGTAAACGGCCACGCTTGCACGTCGGGTCCCGAGCCGAGCAAGCGCAGCAGGTTGGCTCGTTTGGCTGCAGCGGTGAGCTGCGTGTCGGTCGGATCGATGCTGACCGTGAGCGCATCATAGTCTTTGCCGAGCTTCCAGCCCGAGTCGCGCAAGCGGGTCGCTAGCTCACGGAGCGCGATGTCGCACAAACCTGGGCAGTGGTAGTACGCAAGCGAGAGGACGATCGGCTTGTTGCCGCCGATCAGCTCGCGAAGAAACACCGGCTCCCCGTGTTCGTCCTTGAGCTGCAAATCTGGAAGCGCCGCGCCGATGCGTTCGTCCACGCCGACCCGAGCTGCCACCGGCTTCGAGTCGGCGCGCGCGGCCCAAGGCACCACGAGCGCGACTGCCACGACGAGCGCAATCCGATCGAGGTTCATCGCCGCGGCTCCGCAAGCTCGAGATCGATCGCGGTGTCGATCGGGATGCGCACGATGCCGTGCTCGCGGTCGACCCAACCGAAGTGTTCGAGGTCGCGGCGCTGGCGCACTTTGTCCGCCGTTCCGTCTCCGGGCTGAGAGCGGAACAGATTGGTGCGGATGCTCGAAACCGATTGGCCTGGACGTGGCTCGCCCGCCGAGACGTTTCCCTCGATCGAATTGCTACGCACGTGAAAGAGGATCAGAGCGACCACGCCCAACACGATCGAGAACGCCACCACCCACATGCTGATCCACACGATCGGCGCGCGAGCGATTCGCTCGGCCTCGTGGGTGATCTGGGGACTAACATCGGTTGCTTGCGCTTTCATGAGACGACCTCAGCGACTTTCGTAACGAAGAGCGGCCTGATACCGAGGGTCCGACACCGGCACGAGCTGCTGCCCGCGCTGAACGAGGCTTGCGAAACCGGCGCTCACGCAAAACACGCCGAGCAACGCGACTGGATCGAGCCAACTCAAGCCTGGCTCGCGCGAGCTCGGCGTGATCCACCAGTTGATGTGAACGTACAATGCAGCGAGGCACCACACTGCGACGGGCACGAGCGCGCTCAAGTTACGTTTCAAGCGCCACGAGAGCAGCGCGAAAAATGGAAGAGCGAACTCGCCCACGATCAAGAACCACGCGATCCAGCGGTACGGGCCATGCGAGCGTTCGAGGTACCACTCCGCTTCGGTCGGACGGTTCGCCATCCAGACGAGCAAGAACTGAAAAAACGCCGTGTATCCGAAGAAGATCAGGAACGCGAACATCAGCCGCCCGAGCGCAGACGCGTGTGAGGGTCCGGCGATCGGAGGGCCGTCGCCGCGCTGCGCGAGGCCGACTAAGATCACGGTGCACGCGACACCGGCGAGGAGGCACGCGCCGATCCACATCGCAGAGAACATCGTCGACGTGAACTCGGGAGAGAGCGACATGAACCAGTCGTACGCGGCGAAACCCGTCGTAAGCGCGGACAACGGAAGACCGGCGTAACTCAGGCGCCGAAGTGTGCGCGCGCTGCGCTCTGGATCCGCGCCACGGTCCATCGCAATCGAGTAGTGGCGCACGCTCCATGCGAGCGCGGACCAACCTGTCAGATAGACGAGGGAACGAACCCCGAAAAACGTCGGATTCATGAACGGGCGCCTATGCTCGAGCACCGCGCGGATGTGTTCGGGATACGCGTCGGGGTCCGCCCACGGATACAGCCAGCGCAGCCCTAACAACACCGGTACGAACAGGAGCGTGAGGAGTGGCAAGGCTACCGCAGCGGCTTCAGGCAAGCGGCGCACTGCCACCGGCCAAGTCGCGTTTGCTGCGAGTGTGATCATCACGAACGCGAGCGAGCCGAGCGCGAGGCTGAGCACGAACGCCCAGGCTGCGAGGTACGCGTGAAAAGCCCGTTCAGGGTCGCGAGCGAGTCCGAAAAACGTCACAACGAGCGCCGCAGCTCCCAGCAGCAGCAAGCCGAGCCCGACGTTGCGACTCGGTTGGGGAGGTGTCGCTCTCGGCTGCGTAGTCATCGCAACTCCTTCAGCGCAGATGCGCGCACGGGTTCGGGAAGTGACGCAAGCGCGGTGCCTCGGCTTCGCTGCAGCGCGCGCACATAGCCGACGACGGCCCAGCGGTCCGACACGCTCAAGTCACGCTGGTAGCCCGGCATCAAGCCGTAGCCATGGGTTACGGCGCGAAACACGCGCCCGACCGGGTACGCGCGCACGGGCTCGGTGACCAGCGACGGTGGCCGCCGCAACTCCATGTGCTGTGCGACCTGCGAATCACCGCTACCGTCGATCGCATGACACGCCGCACAAAAGACCTCGAACCGACCGCGGCCGCGCTGCAATACCGCGCGGTCGAGCGACATCGGGATGGTGCTGACGAACTGACCGCGCTCGGTACCTTCCACGAGCGGCTCGGGCCCGAGCACGCGATTCATCGGCACCGTATTGGCCGGAGGCGGCTGCATCAATCGGCCGTCTGGGAAGTACTCCGAAGCTTTGAATGCCTTGCCGCGCGGCTGATCGATCATGCGCTCGAGGTCGACCTTCGACCACGCCTCTTGGCAGCCGAGCAGCGCGAACGCCGCGAGCACGAACAGACTGCAGCGATGTCGAGATCTGATCACGAGAGCACTTCCTTCGGTTCGGATATTCCGGGCTCGGGCGCTGGAGGCGGCGGCTCGGGCACGATCGCAATCTGTTCTGCACCGAGCGCGAACAGCATTTCTGGCAGCTGCTCCGGATCGAACTTTGGATCGTACTCGCTGACGAGCACCCAAAACCGATCGATAGTCGCGCGCTCGAAGCCGGGCGCGTCGAACAACGGCGCCGCCAACCGCGGCAAGTGCATGCGGATCATCACACCGAAGAACGCCGCCAGCGACGCGAACAGCACCATGATTTCGAATGCGATCGGAATGAACGCGGGCAGACTGAACGGCGGGCGTCCACCGACGTTGATCGGATAGTCGACCGCGTTGCACCACCACTGAACTCCGAACGCAGTCACTGCGCCGATCACACCGGCTATGAACACGTAGCGCGGCAAGTCCGAGCGCTCGGGTGCGATGAGCTCTTGGATTTCGTCGATCGGACGCGGCGTGATCGCATCGAGGTTGGTGTAGCCGCGATCGCGCAGCGTACGCACGGCTTCGACCAGCTCGCCTTCGGTCGCAAACTCGGCGAGTACGCCACGCGTGTAGTCGATCGGGCGTTGTTTGATCCGGTCAAACATGCTCGTCCTTCGCTTGGGCGGCCAACTCTTTGACTTCCATCACCGGAACGAACGGCACGAACTTCAAGAACAGCAAAAACAAGAACAAGAAGAAGCACAGCGTGCCGGTGAAGATCCCCCAGTCGACCCAGGTCGGCGAGTACGCACGCCACATCGACACCGTGAAGTCGCGTTGCAGCGACATCACGATCAAGAAGAAGCGCTCACACCACATGCCGACGTTGACGAGCACCGCCACGCACCAGGTCGCCACTGGATGGCGGCGCACTTGCGGAAACCAGTACAGCTGCGGCACGAGCACGTTGCAGACGACCGCGGTCCAAAAGAATCCGTTGTTCGGCCCAGTCGTGTAGCCGCGGAAATACGTGTACTGCTCGGGAAGCTCGCCGCTGTACCAGGCGATGAAGAACTCGCACGCGTACGAAAACGCGACCACGAGGCCAGTTACCAGCGTCAACTTCGCGACGTTGTCGATGTGCCGCTCGGTGATGACGTTCTCGAGCCGGAACAAGTGCCGGATCGGAACCATCAGCGTCAACACCATCGCAAAGCCGGAGAAGATTGCGCCGGCGACGAAGTACGGAGGGAACAACGTCGAGTGCCAACCCGGTAGCAACGTGATCGCGAAGTCGCTCGACACGACGCTGTGGACGGACACGACGAGCGGCGTCGCGAGCCCGGCGAGCAAACCGTACGCGATACGATAGTGGTTGAAGCTTCGCGCCGAGCCGCGCCAACCGAGCGAGAAGATACCGTAGATGATCCGGCGCGTTTTACTGGTGGCGCGGTCGCGCACGATCGCGAGGTCCGGTACCAGCCCGAGGTACCAAAACAAGAACGACACGATCAGATAGGTCGAGACTGCGGCCAGATCCCACGGCAGCGCGCTGCGGAAGTTCGGCCACACGTCCATCGTGGACGGGTAAGGCGCCAACCAATACGCAAACCACGGGCGCCCGAGGTGGATCACCGGGAACATGCCCGCCTGTACGACTGCAAACAATGTCATCGCTTCGGCAAAGCGGTTGATCGATGTGCGCCATGACTGTTCGAGTAACAGTAAGATCGCGGAGATGAACGTTCCGGCGTGGCCGATCCCGATCCACCACACGAAGTTGATGATCGCGAACGCCCAAGCGACGGGAATGTTGTTTCCCCAAACGCCGATACCTTCCACGAACGTGTAGCCGATCAAGCCGAACAGCATGAGCGAGCCCATGCCGAACAACAGCACGAGTAGCAGCCACGCTCGGCTCGGCGGGCGCCAGACGTGCCGCACGAGCTGATCGGTGAGCTCCGCGTCGCCCGGCCGGCCAAGCAGAACTGAAGTCGGCGCCGCGGTCATGTGCCGAGCTCCGGGTTCGGATTGTCGATGCGGGCGAGGTACAGCGTTCGCGGCTGCGCGTTCGTCTCGTGCAAGGCTGCGTAGCTGCGCGCCTGTTGCCTGCGCTGCACCATCTCCGAGTCGGGGTCATTCAGCGATCCGAAGCTGATCGCGCGCGTCGGGCACGCCTGCTGGCAAGCCGTCATGACATCGCCGGTTGCGATCGCACGGCGCTCCTTGCGCGCTGCGATCTCGGCGCCGCGAATGCGCTGGACGCAGTACGTGCACTTCTCCATCACGCCGCGCTCGCGCACCGTGACTTCCGGATTGCGCTGCAGCTCGACCTGCCCGCGGTTTTCGTCGCGCTTCTCGTTCCAGTCGAACCAATTGAAGCGCCGGACCTTGTACGGGCAGTTGTTCGAACAAAACCGCGTGCCGACGCAGCGGTTGTAGACCATCTCGTTCAAACCATCCGGACTGTGCACGGTGGCATTGACTGGACACACGTATTCGCACGGCGCCTTCTCGCAGTGCTGACACAACATCGGCTGGTGCACGATGCGCTTCCCGCGCTCCGCGTCGTAATAGGTATCGATGCGGAGCCAGTGCATCTCGCGACCGCGGCGCACTTGTTCTTTGCCGACGACGAGCACGTTGTTCTCGGCCTGACAGGCGACCACACACGAGCTGCAACCGGTGCAACTGGAGAGGTCGATCGTCATCGCCCACTGCGGACCGCTGCCACGGGTGCTCGCGAGCAGCGACGGCAACGGCGCCTTGAGCTCCGCCGTAAACTCGGGTTCCGCTCGATACTGCGCAAGGGTCGCCACCACCGCGAGCGGGCGGCCGTGTTGATCACGCTCGCGTTGCGTGATCGCGAGCGGATGGTGCTCCGTGAGCAGCGTGAGCTGCGCCGGCCCGAACCACGGCGCATCCTTCGTGCGAAGCTCGTACGCGTTCGTGCCTACGCCGCGCGCGAGCCGCTCGCCACCTTGCCGGCCGTAACCGAGCCACACAGTCACCGAGTCGTCCGCGTGGTGCGGCTGGACCAACACCGGAATCCGCATCACGCGACCTGCGCGCGCGATCTCCACCATCGGCTGCGTTTCGCCGGTCGGCTCGGCTTCTGCGCCGAGCCCGAGCCGAGCTGCAGTCGCAGGGCTCACGAGCGCCGCGTTGTCCCAGGTCAGTTTCGTGATCGGCTCGGGAAGCTCGAGGAGCCAACTCACGTTCGAGAATCGGCCGTCGTGCAGCGTCGGCGATGCGATCAAATTCAGCTCGAGGCCATTCGAACGCGCGTTGCGCGCGATCACGGCCGTGGCTTGTTCCACTGCACTCGACCGCGGTGCGACGGCTTGCGCTACGAACGCGGATTCGCGCACGAACCCCGTCGCGACGACTTCTTGCCACCGCGCGCGCACGGCTGGATCTTCCTGCAGCACCCGCTCCGGCTCGCTGCGCGAGAGATCGATGTGCTCTCCGTGCTCGGCACCAAACGCCGCTCGCAGCCGCGCGTAGTCGCCTGCAGCCGGCAGCTGCGCGACCGCGGCCAAAAGATCAGTCGCGCTCTTCCCGGACCGTAGCGGACGAATCAACGGCTGCGCGATCGACAGGGTTCCATCGTAGGCGCGCCCATCACTCCATTGCTCGAACGGGTGCAACTCCGGCCCGAACCACTTCGCAACCTTTGCGGTCTCGTTCTGATACGGTCCGAGGTAGACGCTCTGCGCGACACCTTTGAGCGCGTCTGCAAATTCGAGATCCGCCGGGGCGTCATACGCTGGATTGCCACCGAGGATCACGAGCAGCTCGACGCGACCGCCGCGGATCTCCGCGACCAAGCTGGACAAGGACTGATCGCCCTCCCCGACTGGCAACGCGGAATCCGTAAACCTAACCGTCTGCTCGAGGTTGCCGAGCGCAGCGTTCATCGCGTGCGCGAGCACGTGAACGTCCGAAGGCTGGCGCGAGCCCGGAACGATCAGCGTGCGCCCACTCGGCCGCGCGCGCAGATCCTTCGCTAGAGCCTCGATGAACTTCCGTTCGGCGCGGTCCAAGCCGTCCGCCCTCGCGCGGTGCAGCACAACCTGCGCCAGCGACGCCGTCAGCTGCGCTATGCGGGCCGAGCTGCGCGCCAGCCGATGGTCCGCCATGCTGCCGGTCACGCTGAGCGCAGCTTCGAGCGCGTACAGCCGCGCGGTGTCGTCGGTCGGTCGTGTGGGCGACCGCCGCGCCGTGAAGGCACGCGCATGCCGCAGATCATAGGCTGTCGCGAGTAGATCGGAGTCGAGTGACACGACGCAATCCGCGTGGCTCAGATCGTACTGCGGCGTGAGCGCGCGACCGAACAAGGCGGTAGTCGCCCGCGTGTCCGCCTCGCTGTGCAGCGGCGAGTAGAACGTCACGCGGCTCGCCGGATAACGCTGCTCGAGCTGACCGACTAACGCGTGCACGAGCGGCGAGCTCGTGGGCTCCAGCAGCACGCGCAGACCTTCGCCCGCGCCGCGAGGCGCACGTTGCAACACGTCGAGCAGCGCCGGCCACGACGCCGGCTGCTCCTCGTGCAGCACCGCCTTCGCACGATCTGGATCGTACAGCTGCAACACCGAAGCTTGATGAAACGTGCTCGTAGCGCCGAGGCTCAACGGGTGCTCGGGATGGCCCTCGATCTTGATCGGCCGCCCCTCGCGCGTCTGGGCGATCAATCCGAACGCGTAGCCGTCGATCGGAAACGAAGTCGCGTAGGCAGTCGAAATGCCGGGGACGATGTCGATCGGCTGCCGTGTGTACGGCATGATTCGTTCACTCGGATTTTGCGAGCAGGCTGGAGCTAAACCCACGGCGGCGCTCGCCGCGACCAGTTCCAAGAACCTCCGTCGCGTTAGTTCATACTCGCGACCGCCGCGGGTTTGGATGGCATAGAGTCGCTCGTCGCTCATCCTGTGCTCCTCCACTCCTGACAAAACTCTCAGCGATGGCACGCCGTGCACGACATCAGCGTGTCGTCGACGAAGCCGGAATGTGCGGGTGGTCGCGGTCGGTCGCGCAAGCGAACGTAACCAGAGACCTTCGCTTCGGGCTTTCGATGACAATCCAGACAGAACTCCATCGTCAGGCCCTGGGCGCGGTAGACGAGCGCCATGTTCTGGACGTCGCCGTGACACTGACGGCACTCGACACCTGCGGTCACATGCACGGAGTGATCGAAGTGCACGTAGTCAGGTAAGTCGTGGACGCGCACCCAAGGGATCGGCTTGTCCGTATAAAAGCTGACACGAACCGTCTCCAACAACTGACTTTGATTCCAGACCTGTGAGTGACAACCCATGCAGACTTCAGTCGACGGCACACCTGCGCTCGCCGACCGCTCCGCTCCACTGTGGCAATACAGGCACTCGATTCCGTCATCCTCCACGTGATGACGGTGATCGAACTGAACTGGCTGTTCGATCGCGCTGTTGCGTTGTTGGTCGTACGGCGTCCGAACGTAGATCATCAAGCCGACTGGAATACCCAACACAGCTAACGCGAGCAGCGTCAGCACGATGCGGAGTGCGGTATCGCTCCAGTGTGGGAAGAGAGCCACGATTTGCGTGTGGCACGCATGCAAACCTCAAGCCGCAGCGATGCCCCCGGCTTCAGGCACGACGCTCGCGCGAATGTGGTGAGCTGGCCAACGCTCGAGGTTGCGCGTGTGCTGAGGGCGGTCTGCTCGTTGTGGCGCGAATGCCGCGTCCTTCACAACATTTGTTCGAGCCGGATCGGTAGCTTCCGGATCCTCCGACCCGTCGCGTGAAACACGGCGTTCGCAACAGCCGCGTTCATGCCGACCGTGCCGAGCTCACCCAAACCCTTGATGCCCAGTTCGTTCACGAGCTCGTCTCGCTCCGGTAACATGATGGTTTGAATGTCGCCGACATCTGCATTGACCGGCACGAGATACTCTGCGAGGTCTGTGTTGTAGTAGCGAGCGCGCTCTCGGTCGATCTCCGTTGCTTCGTGCAACGCGGCCGAGATGCCCCAAATCTGACCGCCCATCAGCTGACTCTTCGCCGTGCGCGGGTTCATGATGCGACCCGCGGCAAACGCTCCGACGGCGCGTGGGACGCGAATCTCACCGGTGTAGCGATGCACGCGCACCTCGACGAAGTGCGCGCCGAACGCGTACTGCAGGCGGTCTTTCATCGCGCCGCCCAGAATGATCGGCAGCCCGCGCGGGATGAGAAACTTGATGCCGATGATCGGAGGCGCGCCGTGCGGCGTATTCTCGGCGTACTCGCAGATCTCACCGACGCGCGCGATCGCACGCACGAGGGGCTCGGTCGCGCCGTCCGCGCCGCACAGCTGCATCGACCGCAACTCCAATTCGCGCGGCGCTCGTGCGTGAAACACACTGTCCTTCGCGCCCGCCGCCGAGAGCGCGAGTCGGACGCGCACTTGCTGACAAGCTTTTGCGACGACGTTGCACACACTCGCGGTGTTGCTCGAACCTGCCGCGAGCGGCGCCGGAGGCAACCGCGAGTCGCCGAGCGACACCTCGATCTGGGCGAGCGGAACTCCGAGGCCTTCGGCCGCAGTCTGTGCGATGACGGTGTACGCACCGGTGCCGATGTCGTGCGAACCGACCTCGACGTGAGCCGTAGCGTCGGTCCGCAACGTGACGCGAGCCGCGGCGGGCCCGAGCATGGTTGGATATGCTGCGCTCGCACAGCCCCAGCCGACGAGCCAGTCTCCGTCGCGCATCGAACCTGGCGCCGCCGTCCGCTGCGACCAGCCGAAGGCCTGGCTCGCCGCGTCGAAACACGGGATGAGCGCGCGGCTCGTAAAGGGCACGCCGTGAATCGGATCGCAGTGCGTGTCGTTGATGCGCCGGAGCTCGACCGGATCGATCTCGAGCGAATACGCGAGCTCGTCGACCGCACTCTCGAGCGCAAACAGATACGGCGTCTCGGGCGGCGCGCGCATGAAGCCGGGCGTTTGACGATCGGCGCGGATGTTCCAGACCTTCGCGCGAATGTTCGGACACGCGTACAGACGGGTCGACGACTCGATCCCGACGACCGCGTACGTATCGGCGCGGCTCGTGACTTCCCAACCTTCGTGGACGAACGCTCGAAACCGACCGTCGGGGTGCGCCCCGAGCTTGAGGTGTTGCCGCGTCTCCGCGCGATAGGTGCCCGCGTAGAAACATTGCTCCCGCGTCACGACCAGCTTGACCGGTCGCTTCAACCGTTTCGCGCCCAATGCGACCAATGCCGTAAACTGGTTCAAGGCGCCGCGCGCGCCGAACGCCCCTCCGATGAAGGGCGAGATGAAGCGAACTCGTTTCGGCTTGATCCCGAGCTGCTTTGCGAGCCCATGCTGGAAGCCGCGTACGTTCTGACAACCTTCATAGACAGTCAGCTCGTCACCAGACCACACGCAAACAGTCGAATACAACTCGAGCGGGTTGTGATGTTGCGTCGGCGTCTCGTACCAGGCCTCGAGCTTGACTGCCGCGCGCGCGTAGGCCTCTTCCGCGTCGCCAACTTTGTAGCTCGTCGGCTTGAAGGCGGGCAGCTTCGTGTTCGTGAGCTTCGCACCGGGACTGTCGAACGTCGCCGTCGCCGGCTGGAGCTGATACTTCACTTCCAGCTTTAGCGCCGCCTCGCGTGCGGCTTCGAATGTCTCTGCGAATGTAACGGCGATGATCTGACCCGCGAAGTGGATCTCGGAGCTGAGCAGCGGCGCGATGCTGCTACCCATGTAACCGAAGTCGGTGTTCTTCTTGCCGGGCTTGATGCGTTTGCCTACGTTTTCGTGGGTCAAGATCCCGAGCACACCGGGCACCGTCCGCGCGGCGCGCGCGTCGATCCGCTGGATATGTCCGCGCGCGTGCGGGCTCACGGCGAGAAACGCGTAGACCACACCGTCGACTGGCTGATCGGACGCAAAACGAGCGCCGCCTGTAACTTTGAGTCGACCATCGAT
>DASRXR010000264.1:0-2247 GCA_035687405.1 Polyangiales bacterium | reverse complement strand
GGCGAACCCAAACTAGAGGAAGCCAAGGACGTCACGTAGGCGTTCGTCGCGCGCGAGTGCGCCAAGGCCCAAGGCCGGCGACCCTTTCTGCGTTCGCCGCCTTTTCTTCTCGGCGTACCCGCCTGCGCCGCGGACAGCTCGGTTCGCTCGAACCGAGCCTGAACGCTGACGGTCGAGTTTCGCCCACAACCAGCCGGCAAGCCCGGAGCGGGATCCCCATCATCAGCGACAAACCGCCCGACGATGCATGCTCACGCACAGACGCTCACGTGGTCGGCTCGATACGCACAACGTCCGGGTGCTCTGCAACCGCCTGAGCCTGCGTCCACGACAACGATGCCTCAAACACGTTGACTAGCACTCCGCAGGTGCACTCTGACCACCGAGCTCGGCGAGCAGGGCTCGCACACACTGCTGCGATGCTAGATTCTCTTGCCGCCAGCGCTCGTGCACAACGTCGGGGTTCGGACAGGAGTAGCGCACGCCATCGACGCGGTCAGCGCTTCTCGGCTTGCACCAGGTAGCTGCGCGGGACACCGCGGATGTGGCGCGGCGCGGCGGGCACCGGCCAGCGCTTCCAGCGGTTGCCGAGCACCGCGGGCTCGGTGACCGCTGCACGCCACGTGCGCAACAGCAGCTCCGGTTCGTCGGTGCCGAAGATCCACGGCGCCCCGAGCTCCTGCATCATTTGCCGCGTGCCCTGGGTGACCGGAGAGTCGAGCAGCGACTGTCCCAGCACGTCGAACAGCGCGATCGATCGCGGTGCGGCGCACGCTTCGATGCGGCCGAGGATCGCCTCGGCGGTCCGGCGCGGCAGGTAAGACAGGAGCCCCTCGATCAGCCACAGGGTGCGGTCCGCGCGCTCGAAACCTTGCGCCTCGAGCGTGGCGACGAAGTCGTGCGCGAGGTTCACGCCGATCGCCGCGTGCGCGCAGCGCGGTGCCGCCCCGCGGAGGCGGCGGGTCTTCTCCGCGATCACCTCCGGCTGATCGAGCTCGAAGACGCGCGCATCGCGCGGCCACTCCAGCCGATACGCGCGGCTGTCCATGCCCGCCGCGAGGATCACGACCTGTCGGATGCCGGTGCCGATCGCATGCGCGATCTCGTCGTCGTACCAGCGCGTGCGCACCTCGATGAACGGCACCGTGCCCGCCGTGGCCGAGTCCCGATAGCGCGCCAGCACCGCCGTGCCCTCTTCGCCCGCGAGCGCCTCCGCGAACGGATCGTCGAACAGCCGATCCTCGCGCCTGGACTCCTCGGCCCGCTGCGCTGCCACGAGCAGCCCGGTGATCGCGACGGGGTTCATCGACCGGGAGCCTACTGCGTCCGAGGCGTTCTTGGAACGCTGCCTCCGTTCGGGGATTGCCTCTACTACACCGAAGTGGGCGAAACGCTGCGGCAGGCACTGAATGCCTGGATCCTGACAAACAAGGACGTCAATGGCCTCATTGATTTCGACCGCGTCTTGCGCGATCCGACGAACCCCAAGATGTTCGACCCACGGTACGACAGCGGCGATCAGCTGCATCCGAACGATGCCGGGTACGCTGCGATGGCGGAGAGCGTGCGCCTCGTGTTGTGACAGTCGACTTTGTCGCACGAAAGCGGGCGGCCGCAACTTCCGCCGTCCATCCGCCGCTCCACAGGCGAGGCGCTGCTCGGGATCCACGGCCTCGCGATCGGTGATCCGCTGCTTCGGCGAGTTGGTCGAGCGCCGGCGCTATGGCCGCCGCGCACAGCTGCGGGAACTTTTTGCACGACTTCGATGCGCGCATTGCGGCCGTCTGTGGCAGCGTAAGATGCACTCAGCCAATCCGGACGTGCTCGAAGCGCTGCGGCACACCCCCACGCCACCCGACTTGCTGCGGCGCAGCCTCGAGCAGCAGTCAGTTGAGTCGAAAGGGCCTCGCGGCATTGGCCGACGCAGAAGGGTCTTCCGTTCATTGCCAATGCTGGAATTCCGCGCCGCCGCCGAGCGTTGTCAGCGCGGAGGTAAGCGCAGTTGGATCCATGGCTGGAAGCACGACCACACTTGGCAGAACTTGCCCGAGGCCTGCAGTCCGTTCTCGAACTCGCGGTCGAACTCTACGAGCGCGGCCGGGCGAGTGGCGAGACGGTCGACTACGCTGTGTTCGAAGAGCGGGTCGCTAACGCGACGGCTGAGATCGAGCGAGGCGTTCATCAGGTCGCGCTGCGCGGTCTCGACGTCGACGCGCCGTACATTCGCGTGTGGGGCAGGCACTACCG
>DASRXR010000263.1:0-16196 GCA_035687405.1 Polyangiales bacterium | reverse complement strand
ACGACGAGTCCGAACGCGACGGCCTGATCCAACTTGGGCACGACGCCGGTCGGACCGACGAGTGCGTTTCGCAGCGCAGTCCAGCGACCGCGCGTGTTGCGCGTGCACTGCGAGGCGGACTGCGCGCCGTTCGCCGGATAGTCGGTCGACATGCTGCACGATCCGTCGAGAACCAAAATGACCTTGGGCGGCACGCGAGTGGCGCTGACCAAGCCATTGGCGCACGAATCGTCGCTAAATCCAGCGTCCGCGCGTTCTTGCGCAGCGTTCGCATCTGCGCTCGCGTCGAGTTCGACGCCCGTGGAACCGGGGTTATCGAAGTCGGAGTCGAACTGGCTCTGGGTACGAGCCTCGAGTGGAGGAAGCTCGATTTGTTTGGGTTTCGTCGAACATGCCGTGCATGTGAGCAACAACACGACTTCGAAAGTCCGCGTGATATGCGGCTTTCTCATGAGCTGAGGCCTCCAGGCGCGATCCCTTCACCTAAGGTCCTCTCATGACACCAAAATGGCTCAACGCCTAGCTAAGGGTGTGCAATCCGAACGTCTAGTGCACTGCAGATCACGGTGCTCGTGTGATCTGACACATGTTGGCTCACCAGCTCGCGCGAAGCTTGGCTCCGAACGGCGAGACTTCGATCGCGATCGCCTCTGATTCGTCGGGCTCGAGGAAGTGCCACGTCAGTCCCGCCGCAATGCCGGCTGCGCCCGCGCCCAGCATCGCGATTCCGACCGCCGATAACACGGGTGAACGCTGATACTTGCCTTCGACTTCAGACCAATCCGTGTTCGGTCCCGTGTGTTCGACTGTCGAAACGTCGTTCAACGCGATTCCGAGCATCGCGCCGCCTGCGATTGCCACGGCACCAGATACGCCGACTAAGATCCAAGGCGCGACGGATTTCCCACCGCTCGGTTCGGATTCCGGTTCGAGCTCGATTTTCGGCTGTGGGCTCGCAGCTTCTGGCTGCGATCGAGCTGGCTCCGCCGCAGCGACACCGGCCGGACTATTCGGCAATGCAAACTCGACGATCAGCGTGGAGCCGGGTTCGACGCGCACGAGACGCGAGGCGGTTTGGTGACCGGCTGCGCTCGCCTCGATCTCGTATGGGCCGGGGTTGAGCGCGATCGCTCCATCGGCAGTGCGTGCTGCCGGCGACGCGTTCACTCTCAGCTTCGCGTCCTCCGGTACGACGGTTACGCGAACCACTCCGATGAACGTGCGCGCGCGGCGGATCACGTCTCGAGATTCGCTGGCGAGCGGCGGATCGAGTGGTTTCACCTGACTGTCGACCGCACCTTCCAGATAGTGAATCGCTTCGACGTAGTCGCGCATCGTATACGCGACCATGCCCAAGCCGCGTAGCGTTCTCGCGTTCGGGAACACCTGATGCGCTTGCGCGAACAAGACCTTCGACTCGTCATAGTTGCCGCGCTCGTACTGCTCGACGGCTTGGCGCACGAGCCCGTTGTACAACTTCAGGTTCACCGGCGGTTTCACGCTCTGTGCGCACGCGAGGCTGGAGGCGAGCAGGAGTACCCCTGCCAACGCGAATGCTCCCAGCACTACCGCCAGCGCCTGAGCTCGCGGTGCGATCGATCGCATGATCCGGGTTGTCCGATTGCAATTCATCGCGGTTGCAGGGTACCGGTTTGCGTTGATTGAGGTGAGACGATGCGCGCGCAGGAGAAAGTTGGAACGTTAGTTGCCAGTGGGCCCGACATGTCACAACTCCTGCAAGACGTTCTGCGCCCAGTACTCGTCGCACTCGCGATCCTGGCGAGCGCCGTCGTGGTCGGCTGCAAAGCAGAGCTACCGGCGACTGGATTTAGCTGCAGTGATGGCAAATGTCCCTCCGGCATGAAGTGCATCGACGGCATTTGTAGATCTCCGGATCAGTCGGGCGGCCTCGAAACGAGTCAGGATGCGGCCGCCAACGATGCAATGAGCGGGCCTATCACGGCCGGCCGTGAAGACGCGACAGTCGAAGACGCGTCGAGCTCCGAGTCCGGCGCATCGGGAGAGACATCCACTGCAGGCACTGAGGCAGGGCAGAGCGGTTCCGCGGGTAATTCGGCGATTCCAGCGGCGGGAAGCGGTGGCGCGGGGATGCTCGCCGCCGGTATGGGAGGCGCGGGCTCAGGCGCAGGCGCGATGAGCGCTGCGGGCGCAGGCGCCGCGGGTGCTGTGCCGGTTTCTCCGTGCGCGCTGCCGAGCGCGTGTCCCGCGGGTCAGATGGACGAGCAAGTGCAAGCCTGCGGCGACTGCGGCACGGGCTCGCAAACGCGCGCGCGTGTCTGCTCGGATACCTGCGTTTGGGGCGAGTGGTCGGGCTGGGGTATGTGCGCGGGCGTCACCGCCGCGTGCTCGCCAGCCGCAGTCAAGACGGGGTCGCAAGCCTGCGGCTTGTGCGGAACCGGGCAGCAAGCAACTCGACAGTCTTGCTCGAACGCGTGCGCATGGGGAGCCGTAACCGCAACCGGAGAGTGCACCGGCGCAACCGCAAGTTGCACTCCCGGCGAGACTTCGATGGAGACTCAGGCGTGCGGCGCGTGCAGCAAGGGCAAGCAGACGCGGACGAGAACCTGCTCGAGCTCGTGCACGTGGGGCGCCTTTGGCGCGTGGAGCGCATGTGCCGGTGTGACGGTCGAATGCACGCCTGGAGCCGCGGCTCAGACCCGCACTGCGAACTGCACGACGTGCGGAACGCGGACCGAGACACGGAGCTGCACCGCAGCGACTTGCACCTGGAGCGCGTGGACTGCGAAGACCGCGTGCACGTGGTGCGAGGAGTGCTCGATCGTCATGTACTGCGATACGCCTGCGGACGTCGCCGATCGCGGCACGTGGTGTCGCCAGCAAGCCTGCAGCCGCGAACAAGCGCTGGCAGACTGCAACGAAGACGTGGCGAATGCCTGCGGGACGAAGATCAACCCGTTCTTCATGGAGTATCAGTAGCCGTCGCTGCTGCAGCTCGCAGCTGCAGTGCCGAGTTCACGCGACGATGTTGACGTTTTGGCCGAGGTGCGAAGGCAGGCTCGACGCGGGCGTCACCGACTCCAGCAACGTCTGCGCGTTGGCCGCCTGCATGTCCAACGCCTTCTTCAGTACCGAGACGTCGACCGCTTGTGCTGTGCGCTGCTGTGAGAGCTGCGATGCGACATTTGCAATGGCGGAGATGTCCATGCTCCACCATTCGGCCGAACCCACTCCAGACTTGAGGGTGGGTTCGAACGAGTGCCGGTGGCAGCATCGTCAATGCGGTCGCACTAGTGAGGCACAATTGGACCCTGGCCAGGGTCGCCAGTCACACTGGCTCCCAAGTGTTCCGGAGGTGCACATCTGCCGCCGTCAGCTGCGCCAGACTCGGAGTAACTCTGCGACTCCCCAGGCCTGCGCGACGCAGCCGCGGGCCGTGAATGGCGCCTCGGCGTCGAAGACCTCGCTCACGGTGCCCAAACCGGCTTCGCCGAGATGGGCGACTAAGCCTGCGAGAAGCGTTTTAGTTTCGTCGTTCGTACGCGGCTGCAGTTTGCGCCACGCGTCGACGTACGGTCCGATCAACCACGACCACACCGTGCCCTGGTGATAAGCGGCGTCGCGCGTACGCAGATCGCCGTGGTAGGTCGGCTTATAGTCCGGGTGTTGCCGCGCGAGCGAACGTAGTCCCACCGGTGTCAGAAGCTCGCGTGTGACCGAGTCCACCACCGGCGCCCAGTGTTCGCGCGCGAGCACCGGGTTCGGTAGTGCAACCGCAAACAGTTGGTTCGGACGTAACGCTGCGTCATCGCCTTGCTCGCCGTCCACGACGTCGTACAGATGTTTCGCAGGCTCGCACCAAAACCGCTCACCAAACGATCGCCGGATCCGCTCGGCGAGCGCCGCCGTATCCGAGGCAGCAGCAGCTCCACGCTCTTCCGTCTGCCAGCGCTTCAAGACGCAGATGGCGTTGTACCAAAGCGCATTGATTTCGACGGCCTTCCCGCGTCGCGGTGTCACGACCCAGTCGTCGCACTTTGCGTCCATCCAGGTCAGCTGATAGCCGGGCTGACCTTGGCGGAGTAGCGCATCCGAAGGATCCATCCCAATTCCATAGTGGGTACCGCGTACGTGCCAAGCGACGATGTCTTCGAGGAGCGGAAGCAGTTCGCGAAGTGTGTGCCGATCATTCGCAAGCTCGATGTACCGGTCGAGTGCGTGGAAGAACCACAACGTCGCGTCGGCGGTGTGATACAGGCCTTCGTGCGAGCCTTCCGGAAACAGGTTCGGGATCAAGCCGTCGCGAACGTACTGCGCGAACATGTCGAGGATGTAGCGCGCTTCATCGAAGCGACGGGTGCAGAGCGTGAGGCCTTCGAGGCTGATCATCGTGTCCCGGCCCCAGTCGGTGAACCAGTGATAGCCGGCGATCACGCTGCGCAGCTCGTCGCCGCGGGCATGCGCACGCATCGCAGCCGCGATCCTGCCGCGCGGTGAGATCACGAACTGGTCGGCCGCGAGCACCAGCTCCTGCGCGACCGGGTCGGTTTCGGTCACGCCTGCGACCGCCAGCAGCCGTTGGCGGCGCTGCGCTTCACACGCGAGCGCGTCTTCGGGCGTGAGCGCGATGATGTCGCCCCAGCTCTCGGTCGACGCGACGAGCGTGACTGGAGCCGCTGCGCCGAGCTTCACGTGGAACTGACCGAGGCTCCACTGTTCACCTGCGGATTCGTAGCCGCGGTCGGCTTCGACGCGATACAGCAGATGGGTCTCGCGCTGCGGTTGGTAGACCAGCTGGTGTTCGGCGCCGCGCAACGACAGGCGTAATGGCGGCAGCGATGCGGCGGTGATCTCGTAGCGATCCGCCAGGGCTTGCAGTGCGTAGTGATCGCCGATCGGGGCGTTGACGGGTGCATCGTGCGAACGGAACTGAAAGCTCGGACGCAACGACAAGCCCACTGAGCCTGCCCCGCGCAGGAGACGGTACTGGATGAACAGCGTGTTCTGCAGGTGCGCGAACACGATTCGGCGTTCGATCGAAAACGCACCGAGCTCGAACGACCAGACGGGCAGGCCGTCTTCGAGACGAAACTCGTGCAACTGATCGAGCCCGCGGACATCGAGCGCCGTGTCGCGCTCGTAGCCGCCGATCCAATGCTGACTGCCATCCGGCAGCCTGATGTTCTCCGACAACTGATTGAACATCATCGTACGGCCGAGCGGATTCGGGAGTGCAGCGACGAGCAGGCCGTGGTAGCGGCGCGTCGGGACGCCGGCGATCGTACCTGAGGCGTAGCCGCCGAGCCCGTTCGTGATCAGCCATTCGCGGCTGAGCAGCGCATCGATGTCGTCGCCGGCGCTCCACCCGATGCGTTTCATGAAGCTAAGATACACACCCGGGTTGCGTTTCCTACGCGACATCGAGTGTTGCGTTCCGCCTCATGCGCACGTGGTTGGGACACAAGTGCACCGCATGCTGCGATGTCGCCTTCTGTTAGTATGCGCGAGTGATCAAGGATCTTTGGTACAAGAACGCGATCATTTACTGCTTGCATGTCGGTACGTTCATGGACTCGGACGGCGACGGCGTCGGCGACTTCATCGGCTTGCAGCGCCGCCTCGACTACCTCGCAGGTCTCGGCGTGACGTGTCTGTGGTTGATGCCGTTTCAGAGCTCGCCGCGTCGCGACGATGGCTACGACATCACCGACTACTTCAACGTCGATCCGCGCTTCGGCACGCTGGGTGACTTCGTAGAGTTCACGCACGAAGCCAAACAGCGCGGCATCCGCGTGATCATCGACTTGGTCATCAATCACACTTCGAACCAACATCCGTGGTTTCTCGCAGCGCGCAGGGACAAGGAGTCGAAGTTCCGCAACTACTACGTGTGGTCGAAGAAGCGCCCAAAAGATGCCGATCAGGGCATGGTGTTTCCGGGCGTGCAGAAGACGACGTGGACGTTCGATCGGGAGGCCGGCGAGTACTACTTCCACCGCTTCTACGACTTCCAACCCGACCTCGACACTGGCAACCCCGACGTCCAGGCCGAGATCCGAAAGATCATGGGCTTTTGGTTGCAGCTCGGAGTGGACGGGTTTCGGATGGATGCGATCCCGTTCGTGATCTCGAGGAAGGGCGCGGATGTTCGCAACCTCGAGCAGTACGCGATGCTGCGTGACGTGCGCGAGTTCTTGCAGTGGCGTCGCGGCGACGCGCTGATCCTCGCGGAAGCGAACGTGGTGCCGAAGCTGAACATGGAGTACTTCGGCGACGACGGCGACCGCATGCACATGATGTTCAACTTCCAAGTGAATCAGAACTTGTTTTACGCGCTGGCCAGCGGCGATACACGCCCGCTCGCGCGTGCACTCGAGACGACGCGCGAACGTCCAGCCAGCGCGCAGTGGGCCGTGTTCCTGCGGAACCACGACGAACTCGACCTCGGCCGCTTGACGAAAGCGCAGCGCCAGCGCGTGTTTCAAGCGTTTGGTCCGAGCAAAGATATGCAGTTGTACGATCGCGGCATCCGGCGGCGGCTCGCTCCGATGCTGAACGGCGATCAGCGGCGGCTCGAGCTCGCGTACAGCTTGATGTTCACGTTGCCTGGAACGCCGGTGCTGCGGTACGGCGACGAGATCGGGATGGGCGATGATCTCAGCTTGCCGGAGCGCAACTGTGCTCGAACGCCGATGCAGTGGTCGACCGAGCCGAACGCGGGGTTTTCGCGTGCGACCAAGCTCAAGCTGCCCGTGATCTCAAAAGGGCCTTACGGCTATGAGCGAGTGAACGCAGCCGAGCAGCGCCGCGACGCGGGCTCCTTGTTGAACTGGACGGAGCGCATGATCCGCATGCGTAAGGAAGTCCCCGAGTTTGGCTGGGGAGACTTCCAAGTCGTCGATACGGGACACAACTCCGTGCTCGCCTTGCATTACACCTGGCGCAACAACGAGGTCCTCGCGGTTCACAACCTGATGGACGAGACGATCGAGATCGAGCTGTCGCTGAAAGGCGAGGCGGGGTTGAAGCTGATCAGCTTGTTCGACCACGCGCACAGCGAAGCCGATCCACGAGGCAGACACAAACTGGTGTTGGGCCCGTACGGATACCTTTGGTACCGGATGGGTGGGCTCGGGTATTTGCTCGACCGGAGCGAAGCGTGACGAAACGTGAACTGCCAGTCACTTGGGACGCGGAGCGGAGGGCGGTGACTCGTCCTCGTCCGGCATTTTAAGCCGGCGATAGAATTGCCAGCCTGCCGCGCCGAAGATCGCGCAGAAGCTCAAGCCGAGGCCGCCCACTTGGAGTAGGCGTGCCCTCTCGCTTTGAACTTCGTCTGGACGGTGCGCGACTACGGAATCCTGAAACGGAACGCCCGAGTACATGAAGTCGTACACGAATCCGCCGATCATCACGAAGATGCCGAGCACGAAGATCGCGACGAAGAGCAAACAGCCTTTCACGCTGCGTGCGCTAGCCTGACCCGTCGCGGGTGTCAACCTATTGAATGACGCCGATTCGCTCGCCCTTGCCGGTGATCAGCCCCGCGAACCACTCGGCGACTGTCTTGTCCAAACCGTTCTTCATGTAGAAGCGGTCGGCGGTCGCGGTCTGGAACAGGTTTTGGTGCAAGTCACCCGACCAGATGTACGTCGCCATTCGCGAGGGGTCGACCAAGTCGGTGAGGATGTGCTTGAGCGCTGCCGGGTAGCGATCTTCCGGATACGCGAGCAAACCCACGATCGGATTCTCGATGTAGCCGCAGTTCTCCAAGCCTTCGCTGAAGAAGAACTTCATGATCTCGTCTTGGTCGCTATCGACGAGGCCGCCGAGCACGCGGTCGGGATAGCGGTCCGCAAGGTACGCGAGCCAGGCTTTGACGACACCTCCGCCGTCCGCGCTGCGGCACGCCGGGCAATCCTGCGGGAACGACTCATCGAGTGCATACAGGTCGCGGTAACGCTTCTGAATGCAAACCTCGAGGTGTTGGTCGTCGAAGAACGGACCGGCGTCGTCGAGCACGAACACGCGTGCGCCTTTGCCTTGATCGATGAAGGCATCCATCAGGAACGGCGCATTCAAGAGCGCGCCGATACCGCCTGCGCTCGAGCCCGACAACACGACGATCTCCGCGTCGCTGAAGGTCGGGACGACTCGCGCGAAGAACTTCTGCATGTTCGCCTTACCGACGAACTGAAACGTTCCCTCGACGTCCGGGACCGTTCCGTTCGGCTTGCTGCCGAAGAACACATCGCCGGTGACGTAGGGGATGAAGACCATGTTCCAGTCTTTCGCCGGGTTCGCGGGATCATCTTTGAAGATGCCGCTCTGCCAGCGCTCGCCGTTGGGATCTTGCGCCTCTTGATCGGGCCCGAAGATGTTGAATATGCCCGCGCCGACGTTCTCCGCCGTGAGGCTCGCGTCCTTGTTGGGCGGATTCATGTTGCAGAAGAAGCCGTCCGCGCAGACACCGCCGCCTGCCATGTAGATCAGCAGGTTCTTACTGCCGGTCTTGCTGACTTTATAAAAGAAGCCGGCAGGAGTGCCATCGCGCGAGACCGCGCCTTCGGGAGCAACCCAGGTCCATGCACCCGTCGTCATCTTCGGCAGAGCCTCGCCCATCGCTGGCGCGAGCGACTGATACTTCGGATTCCGGATCGACGCCTCGGGCCTCATCGTCATGGCCGTGCCGCCGGTTCCAGCCATCGCGGGGCCGCTACCAGCTGCAGCGGTCGTGCCAGCGCCCGTCGTGCCAGCGCCGGATGTGCCGGCCGTCGAGCTGCCTGACACTCCGGAGCTGCCTGAGATCCCAGCTGTGCCGGTCGCCGTGGTGCCGGCGCGCGCAGTCGTTCCCGCGGTTGCGGTGACACCTGCGACGCCTCCTGAAGAGGTGCCTCCGGTTCCGCTCGCACCGGTGCCGGCACCCGTCGTTGGGCCGGGCGTCATCGCTGGGTCGTTGCCGCAGCCATTAGCGGCGCACAACGTGAGTGTGGAGAGAAGGAGCGGAAGGATGACGGACTTGTTTTGTTCGAGTCTCATGAGGAGCACGTCGTTTCGGGGCGTGGCGACGCCGTGGGGGGCGCCTGCCAGCTCAACCGAAGTGCACCGTCCGAACAGAATTGGCTCCCGCGGCCGTTGACCGCGGACGTCAAGATGTTTACCGGCGCTGCCTGAATCGACCAAAAGACCTGAAGTACCGCTCAGTTGCCTCGCCGCCAACGGCTTCAGGCGGCAGTCGCGGCCAGTCTAATTCGGCGGACTCGGCAGGCCGGTCGAGAGGACTACGAATCGTCGTCGAGCTCGTCACCCGATGTTCGCGGTATCGCGCAAGAAGGTGTGGAACGCTGCATCGTCGAGCTTGGCGCGCGTCTCGAGCAAGCCTTGCGCATCTGAGCCGACGACCCACCGGAACTTCTGTTGCGGATTTTCCACCGCGTCCGCGATGACTTTCGCGACCGCTTCGGGCGACGTCATCTTGTCACGCGCTGGACGCTTCCGGACGATCGGCAAGTACGGATCGTCCTTCGTCAGGTAGCTCCGCGGCGCATCGAGGGCGCCCGTTCCAATCATGCCGGGCTCGATCAAGACGACATTCACGCCGAAACGAGCGAGCTCGATCCGCAGTGATTCGCTGAGCCCTTCGATCGCCCACTTCGTCGACGAGTACACACCGACGATCGGAAACCCGACGCGACCGACCACCGACGACAAGTTCACCACCGTGCCGGCACGTCTTTCACGCATCGCCGGCACGAATGCTTGCGTCGTGCGCAATGTGCCGAACACGTTGATGTCGTAGAGCTTGCGGACTTCTTCGAATGGGCTCGACTCGAGCGACGCTTCGAAGATCTCCGCCGCGTTGTTGATCAGCACGTCGACGTGTCCTGCATCTCGCTGCGCTCGTTCGACTGACGCGTCGTCGGTGACATCGAGTTGCAGGCGCTTCGCGACCTCGAGGTCCGAGAGCGCATCCAAGTTGCGCGCGGTCGCGATCACGTGGTGACCGCGCCTCGTGAGCTCACGTGCGGTCGCGCGGCCCAAGCCCTTCGATGCGCCGGTGATGAGTACGTTTGCCATGGTCGATTCTCCTCTGCTTCGGTAGCTGTATATGCAGGTATTTGATCGCAAAAAAGGTCGGAGCCAGATTGCTCCGGCTTTTTAGTTCGCCGCAGCTTCGGCGACCTTGGGGAGGGCGCGAAACATCGCATCCCAGGTGGTCGCGGAGAGCCGCTCGTTCATTTGCTTCTGTGCATCCAACCAGAGCGGCGCAGCTTTCTTCATCAACTCTCGCCCGCTCGGCGTGATCGAAACCAGCTTCTCACGGCGGTCGTCCCCAGGGCGGAGCTTCACCCAGCCTTGCTGTTCGAGCGGACGCAAGCTGCGCGTCAGCGTGGTTTCCTCGATCATCAGCCCGGCGCCGAGATCGCGGACTCGAACTTCGCCGTTCTTCTGCAGGTGTGCGAGCACGGAAAACTGCGTGACTCGGATGCCGGCAGGCCGCAAGGCTTCATCGTACACGCGGGTGACCATGCGGGTTGCCTTGCGCAGGGTGTCGCACAAACAGGGCGTCTGGAGCGTGACCGGCATAAACCTGTATATGCAGGCAATCGTGCCGACAGTCAAGTTGCGCCAGGCGATTTAGTTCAAAACGCGCCGATCATCGCTGCGCTGTACGCGCCTGGGCTGAATGACGGCAGGACGAGGTAGGTGACTCCGTCGGGCTTGTCGCGCGATCGATAGTGGAAGAGGCGCGGCCACACGAAGCCCACGGCCGCGCCGACCATCCATGCCGTCACGACGTCAGTCGCCCAGTGCCGATCGTTGACGAGGCGAGAGATGCCGGTTGTCAGAGCGACCAACGAAGTCGCTGCGCATGCCGCGATGTCTCCCGCACCACCCCCGTACAGCGGCATGCTCAAGTGATGCGCGCACGTGACTCCAGCGCCTACGGCCGCCGTCACGGAGTGCCCGCTCATGAAGCTGCTGTATGACCCGCGATGGCAATACGCTTCATACATGGGGTCGGTTGTGCAGGGCTCGACACTCGGTCGCGCGCGACGCACGAAGTGCGTCGTAACGAGGCCGAGGAAACCCGCAACGGAGAGCGCCTCCAGGTCGATGGCCAACATCTGCCACGCGACCTCGGTGTTTCGATGAATCGCCCAGGTGATCGCGACATCGAGAAACGGGAAAACCAACATCGACCGATAGCCCCAATCCGCAACTGTGAGCGCGGTGTTGCGCGCTGCGCGTGAGTGGCCGCGAAACACGTCGCGTGCGGCGTCATCGAACAGAATGCCGCCGTAGTGCCCCGACTGCGGTGACTCGACGAACAACGTGATTCCGAGCGAGCCCAGCCCGAGAGCTGCGGAGACGACGTACTCGAACGGCTGCACTTTGCGCCAGTGTGGCTGCCACTCGACCTGTTGCGTGTCATGCGCGAGCGCGGCGTTTGGAAGCGCGACGAGGAGGAGCCCGATGACCGATGCGCAAGACGCAAATGAGATACAGCTACGAGACACGAGCCGAACATACACACGTTCGAGTCCGCGACGACTCGATTGATTTGGCGCTCCGCAAATCCTCGTGTACTCGTAGCGCATGAGCTACCAGACTCTCGAGTACCACGTCGATCGGCGCATCCTGACCCTCAGTTTGAATCGTCCTGATCAACTCAATGCGTTCACCGTCGAGATGGCGAACGAGCTCGTGGCTGCGTTCGATCGCGCCAGCGAGGACGAATCGGTCGGCGCAATCGTCGTCACGGGTAAAGGGCGTGCGTTTTGTGCGGGCATGGATTTGTCACGTCCCGGCAATGTGTTTGGTCTAAATGAAACATTGAAGCCGACGCTCTCTGATGTTCGCGAGCGGTTCGAGGATCCCGAGATCGTCGAAGGCGTGCGTGACACCGGCGGTCGCGTGACGCTCGCGATCTATCGCTGCAAGAAGCCCGTCATCGGTGCGATCAATGGTGCAGCCGTGGGTATCGGCGCCACGATGACGCTTGCGATGGACGTGCGACTCGCCTCCGAGAAGGCGCGCATCGGTTTCGTGTTCGGCAAGCTCGGGATCGTGCCCGAGGCGTGCTCGAGTTGGTTCTTGCCGCGTTTGGTCGGCATTTCACAGGCGCTCGAGTGGACGCTGTCCGCGGATATCTTCGATGCGCAGGAAGCAAAGCGCGGAGGTCTCGTGAAGGATGTGCTCGCGCCCGATGCGTTGTTGCCCGAGGCGTATCGTTTGGCGCAGCGCTTCGTCGAAGGGCGTTCGCCCGTGTCGGTCGCGCTGATTCGACAGATGCTGTATCGCAACTCGGCTCAGCCTGACCCGACTGCGGCGCATCAAATCGAATCGCTCGCGATGTTCTATACGAGCATCGGGGACGGTCGCGAAGGTGTGAGCTCGTTCCTCGAGAAACGGGAAGCGAGCTTCACGGCGCAGGCGACCGAGATGCCGCCGTTTTATCCGTGGTGGTGACCCGAGCTTTAGTCGGGTAGGCCGACGGTTGGCTCAGGTTTGGCGCGACTTTTGGCCCGGGGATTCAAGACGGGGTTTGAGCTGGGGGACTGATCTGGCAGCCGGCTGACCACTTTTGGGTCGTCCCGGCCACCAAGCTTGCGAGATGCGAGCTCGAACCACCCAGCTTCCGTGGGGAATGCCTGTAATCCTGAGGGGTTGCGGGGGCAGCCTCAGACGCGCAGGCCGGTCCGATCGGGTCGGCCCCGGCAATTCCCCCCACCTTATGGTTAAGCTTGTCATCGTGCCGGAGTTCACGAGTGCATGACTGGAGCCGGACGTTGGATCGCCGCGCTCGCGCTGTGCGCCTGCAGCGCCGAAGGCCAGCTGTTGTTCCGCAAGGCGGGCCCCGAGTTGGGAGTGAGCGACGCAAGCACGCCGCCGATTGGAGGCGTCGTGCGCTCTGACATGTCACTGCAGTATCAGATCACCGGCGAGATCGACCCGCAGGTGGACGCAGAGCTCTACGTGGTCGACTTGTTCGACACCAATGCCGACGAAGTGACACAACTGCACGCTGCCGGGCGCGTGGTAGTGGGTTACGTGAGCGTGGGGACACTCGAGTCGTGGCGCTCGGATGAGTCACAGTTCCCGCGCGCGGCCGTCGGTCGAACGGTTCCAAACTACTCGAACGAATCTTGGCTCGACGTTCGGAATGCCGACGTGCGGCGCTTGATGCAGGCGCGCTTCGCGCGCGCGGCCACGAAGGGTTTCGACGGCGTGTTCGCTTCCACGCTGGGCGCGTATCGGCAGAACAGCGGCTTCGACCTCACGCGCGCCGATGAGCTCGACTACCACGCGTTTCTGACCGACGCCGCGCACGCAGCGGGTCTGGTCATCGGGCTCTCCGGCGATTTCGAGCTGAGCGCAGAGCTCGCCAACCTTTACGACTTTGCGATCGCAACGAGCTGCATCATGCGGGACACTTGCGGCGATCTCGCTCCGCTCCAAGCGAGAGGGATGCCGGTGTTCGATCTCGAGAGCTCGACCGATCACGCGATGATCTGCGAGCGCGCCAAGAGTTTCGGGATTGCGGTGACGTTCAAGGATGAGCGCTACGGCGCGGCGAGCACGACATGCCCTTGACGCGCGATCGACAGATCCCAGCGCTGCGCGTGGTTCACGTGCGAGAGCGAGAATCGTACGACGCCGCGCCGATCGATCTCACGGACTTGGACGCGCTGTATCGCCGCTACGCACCCTACGTGGGTGCGGTTGCGACGCGACTACTCGGTCGAGACTCCGAAGTCGACGACCTGGTGCAAGACGTATTTCTAGACGCAATGTCCGGCATCTCACGGCTGCGAGACCCGCAAGCGGTGAAGGGCTGGTTGGCAAAGGTGACCGTTCGAACTGCGATGCGCAGGCTGCGGAAGCGACGCTTGTTACAAGCGCTACAACTCTCGAGTGAGGTCGACTACCAGCAGCTGGCGGCGGCGGACACGAGCCCCGAGCAAAAGGCCGTACTCGCAAAAGTCTATCGCGTGCTCGACGAACTGCCTGCGCGAACGCGCGTAATCTGGATCCTGCGCAACGTGATGAGCGAGCCGCTCCACAGCATCGTCGAGCTGACGGCGTGCTCGCAATCGACCATACAACGCAAACTGCGCGACGCTGAACAGCAGCTGGCGCGGGAGCTAAACCATGTCTGATCCCGCTCGCGATCTGGACGCGACCTTGTCGCAAGTCGCCGACCGCTGGGACACCGCGCGAACCGAGCGCACGCTCGACGGGTTGCACACGAAGCAACGCTCTCGGAAGCGCCGAGCCCGTACGGTGTGGGCCAGTGGCGCGGCGATCGCCTGCGTCGCGCTGTTCTTCGTCGTCTCGCAGTGGCAGTCGCCGTCTGAATCCGCGGCCACGACCCCTGGCGTCCAGCTGCCGTCCGTTGCAGGCGATGCGCTGCATTTGCAGCTCGCCGACGGCTCCGAGGTTTGGTTGCACGATGCTCAGGCGCGCGTGCGCGTCGATGAAGTCACTCCGGCGCACGTGGCGCTCGAGTTGCAAGCAGGTCAGGCCCACTTCGACGTGCGGCATCACGAGAACCGCGTGTTTCGGGTTCGTTCGGGTGAAATCACGGTCGAAGTGCTCGGCACCGCGTTCGAGCTCGAGCGTGAAGCGGCTCGAACTCGCGTGCTCGTCTCTCGCGGACGTGTCGCCGTCACTTGGCCGGGTGGGCGCAGCGAGCTTGCAGCGGGCGAGGCGGGATGGTTCCCGCGCGCCGCGCCGGTCGCGGCCAAAGACCCGCCGCTCACAGCTGCGCGCAGTGCGAAGGCGACGCCGCGTAAGTCGCGCCCAGTCTCCGCGCACAACGCGTGGCGCGAACCGGCTGAACGCGGTGACTTCGACCACGCCTACGAGTTGCTCACCGACAGCGGGCACTCCGTCGCAGACGACGTCGAGGAGCTGCTACTCGCGGCGGACACCGCGCGCCTCTCGGGGCATCCCAGCGATGCTTTGCCGTATCTGCGGCGCGTGGTCGAGCAGCATCGCAGTGACTCGCGGGCGCCACTCGCAGCCTTCACGCTCGGAGGCGTGTTGATGCAACAGCTCGGCCAGCCGCGAGAGGCTGAGGCAGCGTTTGCGCGCGCGAGAGAGCTCTCGCTCAACGCGTCGCTCGCCGAGGACGCGCTCGCTCGACAGGTCGAAGCCGCGTATCGCGCCGGAGATTCGCCGCGTGCACGTGCGCTCGCTCGCGAATACCTCGACCAGTACCCGAAGGGCCGACGGATGCATGCCGTCCAGCGCTTCGGAGGTCTCGCGCACTGAGATCAGTCGGGAGTACACTCCCCGTCGATGCGTGCTGGGGAGGCGATCTGATTCGCTGCGTTCGAAGCCGAATCGTGTGCAGTGTGGTGTCGTGGCTGGTGCTGCCGTACGCACATGCGGCCGCCGACGGCGTCGAAAGTGTGCGGCTATCGATCCCCGATTGTGCGGAGACTTCGGGAGCCCAGATTCGCAAGCTCGTCGCGCTCGAGCTCGCTTCGCGCGAGAACATCCGGCTCGAAGACTCCGACGTCGGGTTGCAAGCATCGCTTCGCTGTGAGGGCGAGCGTGCGGTGATCAGCGTCTACGACCCGAGCCGCGCGGAGCCATTGGTGCTCGAGATGCAGCTCGCGCAAACACGTCGCGAGGCGCGGCCTCGGTTGCTCGCACTCGCGATCGCCGAGTTGATCGCGACGAGTCGGTTCGAGCAAGCGCCCAAACCCGCACCGGTGACGCGAGAGGTCGCGGGTGCGCCGGTGCCGCCCGACGAACCTGCGAACGTGTTTTCGGTGTGGCTCGGGGGTGGGGTGCTGAGTGAGTACGAGCCGCGGGCGTGGCCGGGCACGGTCGCAGCGGGTGCCGCTCTCAGCTTCGGGCCGATCGCGCTTACGACCGAGCTCGGTTTCGATTGGAGCTCGAAGTCCGAGAGTAACGTGGTCGTGCGCGCGCGCGCGGCGTCGATCGCGCTGGCCCCGAGCTTGTGGTTGGTGCGAGGGCCGATCGACTGGACGGTCAGTCTGGGCGTGCGTCTCGGCTACGCGTGGCTGCAGGCGGCGTCGCGTTCGATGGACCTGACGGCAGGATCGGTTTCGGGTGCGTTCCTCGCGCCACTCGCCGGCACTGCAGTGAGCTGGCACTTCGCGGCGCACGTGTACTTCCGAGCCGCGTTGGAGTTGGGCTATGTGCTGACGCCGGTGCGAGGATTGGACGCAGATCGG
>DASRXR010000262.1:0-2878 GCA_035687405.1 Polyangiales bacterium | reverse complement strand
GCAGGCCGGGATGGCGTACGACGTCAGGGTCGTACGGTGAATGGCCAAGAGCCCGCAACGCAGCACCTCGAAGGCCGCGAGCCGAGATGCACTAATGACGGCAGTGTCAGCCGAAAGCTTCACCTGCCGAGCCGTAACGTCGACCCAGTGGAGGTTCTCGGCCGTGACTCGCGCACTCGTCAGCTCGACGCTTTCGAGCGTCAAGTCGCGCGCGACCAGGTTCGCCCTCGTGATCTTGGAGCGCGTGATCGCAAGCCTGCCTGCAAACTCTGCTTGCTCGTCCCCGAGGCGAACGCTGGTGACGTTGGCGTCCAGAAAATCGACTGCCGCGGAAGGCGAGTCGGACGAGACGAGCAGATCCGTCGCGATCGCAGGGTCCAGTACTCGAACCGTAACCGGCCCCGAGATCCGTAGCTGGATCTGCGAGAGCGACGCCGACGTCAGCTCGAGGGTCATCGGGTCCACTGTTTCGACGCTGACGTCGAGCTGAGTCCAGCGTGCGCCGTCGATCTGCACCACTGCACCCGAACCGCTCTGCGTGCGTACCAAACGCGCTCTGCCACACGACAAGCGGCGAATCGCAGTCAGGTCGATTTGATCGTCGTCGAGCGACAGCGTGCGCCGGCACACGCCTACGTCTCCCTGCCCGAGCCCCGGCTCGGTCTCGCTCGCCGGCTCGCACTGCTCCGGCGCCGACGGCGCACACCCGACGTCAGGCGCATTCGGCTCAGCAATCTTCAGGGGCGTGAACTTCGCGGGACGACACTCCATGATCGCGCACTGCAAATCGTCGATCTGGTCGTCGAATCCCTCTTCGACGAGGGCGCGCCCGACTCCGTCGCACGCGGCGAGCACGAGGCATAGACTTGCGAGCCAGCGAATCACTTCTTCTCCCTGATTCGCACCACGCGAAACACGACGCGGCGATTTTGCTCGTGGGCGGTTTCGGCCTCTCCGGTCTCGACGAACTCGCTCGCCCCGACCGGTGCAACCACGAGGCGCGCGGGATCGACGCCGTGCTCGACCAACCAGTCGTAGACGTGCTGACCGCGACGGCCCGCGAGCTCCTGGTTGTACTCGGCGGAGCCGCGCGCATCGGCGTACGCACGGATCTCGATCAGCTCGAGATCGGTTCGCTCGGCGAGAGACCGCGCCACCTCGTGCAACATCGCGACGCCGATCGGCTCGAGCTCGGCCGAATCGAAACTGAACAACACGGGTGCGAGCAGCTCGACCTGATCGGTGCGACCCGGAATGGCGCGATCGATGAGCTTGAAGATCTCTTCGGGCGGTGTGCGCACCACTACCACGCGCTCTCGCGGCGCCGCTGGTGGCGGCGGCTTTGCGACTGCTTTACGCGGTGCCGGGCGGGCCGGCATGTGCGCGTACACGGCCGCGAGACCGATCGAGACGTATTGGGCATCGGTGGAGTTGCCCGGATCATTCGAGAAGAGCACATCGCCAAACGCCAGCACCGGTCCGACGCGAAGGCTGTCGTTCACGGGTACATCGAATCCGACACCGGCGCGCAGCATCGGTAAGAGCATTGCGCCCGTAAACGCGCCTCCGAAGTCGACGAACGCGTAGGGCATCACGCTCAGATCCGGGATCCGCGCGAGGGCGCCGAGCATCGGTGCGGCGAGCCCGCCGTTGGCCTGATCTGAAAAAAACGTGCCGAGTGCGGTTCCGACCTGCACGTCCAGCCATGGCAGGACCGCATACCCCAGCTGGACGTCGGCGAGGAGGCCCGGTTTGTCATAGGCCAGCCGGCCGAGTTGATCGCTACTGAGCATCAGCGCGCCGGCCGCCCCCACCCGTATGTGCCAATCCGACGGCCGGACGAGGGCCTGCGCCGCTACCAGCTGCGGCGCCGCCGCCGTTGCCGCCGCTGCCGCCAACGGCAGCAAGCTCGAAAACAACAAAGCCGTAAGCCGGCGCCGCGCGATCCCCCCCATGCGTGGTCCCGAGGGTGAGTCGCCTCACCGTGGAGTTTTTTTCGGGAGATTCGACGAGGAGTTTAGTGGGCTCGGCGGTGGTCGACCCCGCTCCTGGGGTGCCGTACGCTGAGCCGCATGTTGCTGACTCGTGACGAAATGCGCTTCGACTTCGGCGGGGCGAAATTCGACTCCGTTAAGGATCGAGAGGTGCTCGGCTGGATCCTCTCGCAGTTTCTATACGGCGAAGTCACGGGTATCCAAGTCGGACACTGGTTGTACGCCGCACCAGATCTCGATTCCGCCCGGTTTCTCGCGAAGCAAGCGATCGAAGAGCTCCAACACGTCGGCAACTTCTTGAAGATCATGCAGGCGGTCGGAGTTGCGCCGCAGCCGGCGCATCCCGTCCTGCGATTTCTCGCGACGGGCATGATGGGCGACGACTGGCCCGAACACGTCGCGCTCGAGATGGCGACCGGCGAAGGTTTCGTGTTGACCGCGTTTTACGCGTTGATCGACACGCTCGATCAACCCGAAGCGGTCGCGATTCTCGAGCGCTCGGCGCGGCAAGAGGAAGGCCACGTTCAGTTCGGCGAGTCGAAGACCTTGCAGCTATTGGCGGCAAGCCCGGGCTTGCGACGCGAGCTGCTGGGCGCGAACTTGGTGTGGATGTGGGGCGTCACGCAGCTCGCCCGCTACATCGACAAACACTTGCCGAAGGAACATCCGGTGCTCTCGCAGCTGCCGCTATTCCTCGCGCACTCGCTGCGCTGCTCCGAGCTGCGCCTTCAGCGCTTGGGTTTGTGCGACAAGCCGCCGAGCGCGATGTCGAGAGCGGAGCACGCCGGCCTGCTCGCCGAGCTCGCGGGCCGCAAGCTCGCGGGCGCCGGTAAGCGTGTGCTGCTCTTCCCGCTGCGGCTGTTCCCGGTCGGGCAGAAGAAGCG
>DASRXR010000261.1:0-2556 GCA_035687405.1 Polyangiales bacterium | reverse complement strand
CGCTGACGCGCGCGGAGCGGCCCGCAGACACGTCCGCTGATTCCACCCTAACGCACAACCGAGCGCTGGCCCGCGTACTTAACGCTGTCGCATTCATCGACGTCGATGCGTCAGGCAACGCGGATGGCCCGCGCGTGATGGCTATGCGGAGCATCACAGATTCTGACATGGTTGACGTCGTAACCGTCCCACCACGCGGTTCAGCGGCCGACATGGCGCGTGCACTGGTTGATCGCTTGCTTCCCAGCGGTTGGCCTGGCAGGACGCGGTGACGTGCGGGCTGTATAACGTGCGTTGCACCAGACGGGCGATCTTTGGAAGCTCGCTGCGCTCGCATTCTATTTGATTCGCCCGCAGGTGAACTTGGGCGTTGAGGCTGTAGAATAACTCTCCTTTGGCCAGCCTCGGGTCGTTCCCGCGCGGTTTTAGAACAGACGCCACCGCGTAGCGACGAGAGCGTGTGTTGAACGCGTTTAACCGCGTTGCGGGACCATCAGCGCCGGGTGTTGGGGTCCGGCATCGCCCTATCATGCCGCATAGCCGTGGTGCGCGAGCTTTTCGATGTTCTGAACGAGGCAGAACAGCTTCCACTGCCCGTCGACCTTCGCCCGTCCGCGCAACGTGAAGCGATCGAGCCCCTTGTTGTAGCAGACGTTCGCAAACACCGGCTCGACCACCGCAAAGCGGCGTGCATACCGCGCGCGCTCAGCGGGTTCATCGATGCGCTGTTGCATTTGCGCCGTGTGGGTCGCTGAACGTGCCGCAGTCGTACCGGTAAAGAACGCCACCTGCCGGACTTTCGTTTTTTCCGGCGTCCGCAAGCACTGCGCGCGCAAGGGACACGGCCCACAGTCGCGCTGCGCGCCCTGGAACCGATCCGCGATGTACCCCTTCGTGACGAGCTGTTTCCCCTTACGGTAGAGCGACTTGCCCGCGGGGCACACGCAGGTCCGCGCGACCGCATCAAAGTGAAAGTCCCTCGGCTGAAACACGCCGGTGGGGTCGGTGGGCGTCTTGTTGTGGAGCGGGTCGGGCTTCGCGCGATGCTGGTCCTGGGTCGCGAAGCGGTCATCGCGGGTCCGCATCTGGCCGTCGGCGATGAGCGCTTTCACCTGCCGCGCCGCCAGTGCCTCGAGATTGGCTTCACTATGGTAGCCGGCGTCTGCGGTAATCAGGGTCTCCGCATGGCGGAGTGGCGCCAACGCGTCTACCACGGGCACGAGACACTCTTGCTCCGATCCCGTGCCATGCGCTTGCGCTTCCACGATGATCTGCGCCTTCGCATCGACGGCGGCCACCCCCGTGTAGCCTTGGATGACGCCCTTGCCGGTCGCCATCTTCGCACTCTCGTTATCGGTGCGATTGCTCTTGCGAATCCCACCGGTTTTGCCGGGTCCGCGCCGATCCGTCGGATGCGCCGTGAGCCAGTCGCGAATCTGCGCGGCATCACGCGCCAAGACAGCGAGACGCGCCTGCTCCTTGACCAGCAGGTCGGCTTCGATCGGTTCGCTGTCCGCCGCGCGATGCCGCGCGACCATCGTCGCCGCCGCGGCTTCGAGCTTCGTGGCCTGCGCTGCGAGCTCCGCGCGCGTCCCACTCCGATGCTTCGACGCATTGCTCGGCAGCTTCACCCCGTCGATCGCGAACATCGTCCGGCCGATCAGGCCCTGCCGATCGCACACGGCGAGCACGGCCGCGAACACCGTCGCAATGGGCTCACCGAGCGTACTGATGAAGTGCGCGAGGGTGGTGAAGTGCGGCGCGCGATCCCCACAGAGGGCGATGAACGTGACGTGCTCCGCACAGGCGCGCGCGATGGCGCGACTACTGACGATGCCGTGCGCGTAGGCGCAGAGCACGACCTGAAGGAGCATCCGCGGCGGATAGGCCGTCGCCCCCGTCCGATCATTCTGAAAGCGGGCATCGAAGGCCGAGAGATCGAGCTCGTGCTCGAGCAGGTGATGCACGGCGTGCTCGAAGGAGCCGGGCAGCAATTGCTTCGCCAAGTCAACGGCGAGGAAGCGTGGGTTCGTATCGATGTGCTTGTAGCGCGCCATCTCACACACTCCCGGCTCGTCGTGATTGCTGAAGGCCGGCCCACATTACAAGATTCACCCGAGTTTTTCTACAGCCTCGTTAGCTGGACCATCCAGTCCTTGACCGTCACCTTGGACACCCATTTCTTGTTTCCGCCGTCCGATTCTCCACAACAAAAAGCGATCGCTTACGTTGCGACGCGTAGCCACGGTGATCCCCTTGATCCGACACTACGGGTAACGGTCAACTTTCATCCGGCCAGATTCCACCGCGGCGTCCCGCTACTTCGTTGCCTCGCGGACGATGGGGAGTACCGCTCGCAGTTCGAGACGGGCACGGGCAACGGAGGCCTCTCGGCCTACCCGGGGGGAGAGCGCTGGCACTGGGAGACTCGGCTATTCGGTGGCGCCTATGACACCACCTCCACCAATGAGCGCCCGAAGGTCGGCGCGCTGAATTACCGTCGCCGCGCGACCGGAGCGTCCCCGCGCTTCGGTTCCGCCCACCTGCGGCTGCGGG
>DASRXR010000260.1:0-4707 GCA_035687405.1 Polyangiales bacterium | reverse complement strand
GGCGGGCAATGCGTCGGGCGTAAACGACGGTGCGTGCGCGCTCCTGCTCGCGTCGGAAGCCGCAGTGAAGCGTTATGGCCTGACGCCGCGTGCACGCGTCGTCGCGGCTGCGGTCGCAGGTGTTCCTCCGCGCGTGATGGGCATCGGCCCGGCGCCGGCGACAAAGAAGCTGCTCGACAAGACTGGCATCAGTCTCGACCGCATCGACATCATCGAGCTGAACGAAGCCTTCGCGGCGCAAGGTTTGGCCGTGACGCGGACACTCGGGCTCTCGGACGAAGACCCGCGTGTGAATCCGCAAGGCGGCGCGATCGCACTCGGGCATCCGCTCGGCATGAGCGGCGCGCGCTTGGTCACCACTGCGATGTATCAGCTGCAGCGCAACAAGCAGAAGCTCGCGCTCTGCACGATGTGTATCGGCGTGGGCCAGGGCATCGCGATCTTGATCGAACGCGTCTGAGTTGCAGCGCACGACGAGTCAGGGAAGTCGGCCGCTGCGATCAGCGGCCGACCTCGCAACCGCCGTAACTTCAGGCCTTCACTGGCCGAGGTGCTCGCGCAAGATGCGCAGCATGCGGCGAAGCGGCTCCGCGGCGCCCCAGAGCAACTGGTCGCCGACTGTGAACGCGCCGAGGTAGGTCGGCCCCAGGTTCAGCTTGTGAACACGGCCGACCGGGATGTCGAGCCTGCCGCTGACGGCTGCAGGCGACAAGCTGCGCTCGGTCGCTTCGCGCTGGTTCGGCACGAGCTTCACCCACTCGTTCGCTTCCGCGATCAAGCCTTCGATCGCGGGCAACGGTACGTCGCGGTTCAACTTGACCGTGACGCCCTGGGAGTGACAGCGCATCGCGCCGACGCGTACGCAGATGCCGTCGATCGGAATCGGCTGCTTGGATCCGAGGATCTTGTTCGCCTCGGCAAACGCCTTCCACTCTTCCTTCGTCTGACCGTTCTCGACTGGTTTGTCGATCCACGGAATCAAGCTGCCTGCGAGCGGCACTCCGAAGTTCTCTTTCGGAAAGGACGCGCTCCGCAGCGTCTCGCTGACGCGCGTGTCGAGTGCGAGGGCGGTGGACGCCGGATCATCGAGGAGCGAACGCGCCGCATCGGAGACTGCACCCATCTGCAGAATGAGCTCACGCATGTTGCTCGCGCCCGCGCCGGACGCAGCTTGGTAGGTCATGCTGGTGACCCACTCGACGAGGCCGGCTTTGAACAAGCCGTGCATGCCCATCAGCATCAAGCTCACGGTGCAGTTCGGGCCGACGTACGTCTTCACGCCGTCTTTCAGGCCCTGCTTGATGACATCGAGGTTGACCGGGTCGAGGATCAACACGGAGTCCGACGCCATCCGCAGCGTCGACGCCGCGTCGATGAAGTAGCCCTTGTAGCCCTCGCTGCGGAGCTTCCCGATCACGTCGCTCGTGTACGCGCCGCCCTGGCACGAGATCAAAACGTCGTGCTGCGCGAGCTTCTTCGTGTCGTGCGCATCGTGCAGGTCGTACTTGCGACCCGAGATCTCAGGCCCCTTACCGCCGACGTCCGACGTGGAAAAGAACGTGGACTCGATTCCGTCGAAGTCCTTGTTCTCACGCATCCGGTCCATCAGAACCGAGCCCACCATCCCGCGCCAACCGATGAAACCCACTCTCAGCACGATCCGCTCCTCGTCGTGGGTGGAACGCATCCACCCGATGTACCCGCAGTATTGCGAGCTTTTCGAGAATACCCCGAAACCGCCCGCGCGGCAGGGCTTGTCACGCAGCCGCAGGCCGGTCAAGCGCCGAGGGACTCAGCGGCGGGGTGCTAGCGCTTCGAGCGCAGCGATATCGGGCCCCGGCTGGCCGTCCGGCCGCAGCGGCTGGATGCACACATGGTCGGCGCCCGCTTCGAAATGGGCCTCCACGCGCGCGCGAATCGCCGCGTCGTCCCCCCACGCGATCAGCGCGTCCACGAGCCGGTCGCTCCCCCCATTTTCGAAGTCAGTGTCGCCAAACCCGAAGTCGCGGAGGTTGCGCTGGTAGTTGGGTAGCCGCGTGTACACCTTGAGCGCTGCGCGACCCACGCTGCGCGCGCGATCCGGATCGGCCTCGCGGAGCACCTTCTGCTCGGGGCACAACCAGGCTTCGGGTCCGAGCAGCTTTCGCGCGCGCTTCGTATGCTCCGGTGGAACCAGGTACGGATGCGCGCCGCGCGCACGACTCGCCGCGAGCCTCAGCATCGGTTGGCGAAGTGCCGCGAGCAGGATCGGCGCAACTTCAGCCGGCGCTTTCGCCAAGTAGATCGCCTTCTCCATCGCTTCGAGATAGTCGTGCATCGCGGGCACCGGCTTTTTGTACTCGTGGCCGCGTAACTTCGAGACCAAGTGTTCGTGCGACACGCCGAGTCCGAGCACGAACCGCCGCGGCAGAAACTCCGAGAGGCTGTATTGGATCGCCTTCATCGTCATCGCGTCGCGCGCGTAGATGTTCGCGATGCCGGTTGCGAAGACGAGGCGCTCGGTCTGCGCACCCAGATACGCGATGAGCGAAAACGGGTCACGGCCGACCGCTTCCGGCGACCACAGCGTGCCGTAGCCCCAGGCCTCGAGCTGCTTTGCGACATCGCGAAGCGCGTCACGGTCGAGCGGATCACCGACGAACCAAACCCCAAGCCGGCCCAAGTAGTCGCTCGCACCGTTGTCCATCCGAGTTTCGTAGCAGACACGTCGGCGGCATGACAGCCGGCGGCGAACGCACGATACTGACGGCGCACCGATGAAGTCGAACGAGAAACCACGTGTCGAGCCGCGCGAGCACGGGCTATTGACTGAAGCGCGTTTGCAGGCGGCCGAGACGACGCGCGAAGCGGTACTCGATCTCGCGAACATCGGTTCTCGTCACGCACCGCCAAGTGATCTACTCGCCGTACTGCGCGAGACGCCGCTCAACGCTTATCCCGATCCGATGGCGATGCGCGCGCGCCTGGCAATCGCCGCGCAATTGGGAACCACCGCCGATCGAATCCTGCTCGGGAATGGCGCGAGCGCGCTGATGTGGCTGATCGCTGGCGCGCTCGCAAGGCGAGACTCGGTCGTGCTCGCGATCCAGCCCGGGCCCGGCGAGTTCTCCGCAGCGGCACGTGCGATCGGCGCGCGCGTCGTGCAGTGGCGCGCGGTCGAGCGCACTGGGCACGCCGTCGATCTCGAGCAAGTGCGAGAGTTGATCGCACTCGAGCGCCCTGCCCTCGTGAACCTGTGTGCTCCGGCCTGGCCAAGCGGAGCGCCGGTACGCTTCGAAGCCTTGCAGCTGTTGGCGGCCGACCATCCAGAGTGCACGTTCGTCGTCGATCAATCCGAGATCGAGCTCTCCGAACAATTCGAAGAGCTCACCACGGCGCCTCCCCCGAACCTCGTCTGCGTGCGCTCGATCGGCGTGAGCCTCGCGCTAGTCGGATTGCGCATCGGCTACCTCTGGGCGCGGCCTGACTTGTGCACCTACCTGAGCGGCCGGCAGCCGAGCTTCGACACGAACACGCTCGCGCAGCGCGCCGCCGAGCTCTGGCCGGGCCAAGCCGAGTTCATTGCCGTCCGCCGCTCACGGCTGCTAGCCGATCGAGACAGGCTCGCCGGCGTAGTTAAGGACGCTGGCCTGGTCGCGACTCCATCCGTCACCGGGGCGTTGCTCGTACGAGTGACCCGGGCAACCGACGTCGCGGCCGAGCTCCTCGCCCGGTTCAACATCGCGGTCTGCGATTGCACCGCGTACGGCTTGCCTGATCACTTGCGGATCTCGGGCGTCGGCGAGGCCGAGGCTACGCAGCTCAGGGCGGCGCTCGCCGAGGTTCTGTCACGCCGCGGGATCCCGGGTGGCCGCGAGGCCTGACTCTGACCCAAGCAGCGCAAGTAAGCGAAATGTTGGTAAATGTCGGATCGCAGCCAAAGCGTTTACCCGCGACGCCAGAGGTTTGCACTGGTGGGGCCTTCACATTAGTCTCGAGCCCCGACGCATGAACACACCCGTGATGATGATCCATGGCATGTGCTGCACCGGTGAGGTGTGGTCACAGTTTCGGTCGTTGTTCGAGTCGCGCGGTGTGAAGGTCTACACGCCCACGCTTCGCCCCGAGCTGCGAGTCGGAGTGCGCGCGCGGCCGCCGCGTGGGTTGCGCGAGCTCACGCTTGCCGACTATGTCACGGATCTCGAAAAAGAGATCGATCAGATCGAGCAAGAGACCGGCACTACGCCGGCCGTGATCGGTCACTCGATGGGCGGTTTGCTCGCCTCGGCGCTCACTGCGCGCGGTCGTACGAGTGCGGGCGTATTCATTTCGCCAGCCGCACCTGCAGGCATTCGAACCCTCCAGAGTCATCTGTTCTGGTCCGGCTTTTCGTTCGCGCACCGAATGGGTTGGACGCCGCCCGTGATGCGGCCCAATCAGCGCACGCTCGATCGCATGGTGCTCAATGCGCTGCCCGCACTCGAGCGCGCAGCCGTGCTCGAAGCGATGGTGCATGAATCCGGCCGCGCGTTTGCCGACTTCGCAGGCTTTGCGATCGACGAGACTACAGTGCGCGTGCCGGTGTTGGTCGTCGCGGCGGGTCGCGATCGGCTGGTACCCGCGTCGCTCGTGCGCCTGACCGGTCGTAAGTTCGCAGCTGTCGGCGGCGAGTTCCGCGAGTATCCGAACCACGGCCACTGGCTGTACTCGGAACCAGGCTGGGAGACT
>DASRXR010000259.1:0-5219 GCA_035687405.1 Polyangiales bacterium | reverse complement strand
TCCGAGCCGTCCGGCCGCACGACACAACGCAATAGTCCCGCGGCGTTCCACGTATAACGCCACACCAGGCCCCCCTGCTCGCGACGTTCGATCAGCTGCCCGCCCCCGTCATATCGACTCACCACCTCACCGGCCGTACCGCTCCGCGTCAGCAGTTGACCCGCGGCGCCGTACTCGCGATCACGCCGGTCATCCCGCAGGAAGTGGTGTCCCACGGCGTCGGGCATGCGCAGCTGGTAGCTGCCATCCGTCGCTTTGCGCCAGGCGAGATTGCCGCGCCCATCGTAACGATAGTCTGCGATCGCTCCTGGGCTTTCCGTGGACCGCCGCAAGCGACCCCGTGCGTCATGCTCGTAACGAATCTCGCGTAGGACTGCGCCGCTAGCAGCTTCATGCCGCATCGCGCTGGGCAGACCGAGAGCATCGCGCTGCCAGACGTAGCGGCTCCCGTCGGGAAGCGAACGCTCGAGAATAAAACCGAGTGCGTCGCGTTCGTAACGCACCTCGAACCCGCTCGTGCGCTCGACGATGCGCCGCAACCGACCTGCCGCATCGCGCTCGAACGCGAGCTCCGCACCGAACGAAGTCGTGAGACTATTGCGCCGCCCTGACGCGTCGTACCCGCTCAGAATGGGCTGATCGCCGTGTTGTTCCCGCGTGACACGGCCGCACGCATCGCGCTCGAACGCCAGCGTGCTCTCATGATTCCAGGCGCCCACCAGTGCGCCGTCGGCTCGGTACCGATAGCCTTCGAAGGCTCCATCCGAGTGCTGAGCTTCGATCACCCGACCGGTGGAATCGTAGTCGTATTCACTGAACTGGCCCGCGCGCTCGACGCGCGTCACGTCGCCGCGCGCATCGCGCACGTAGCTACGTTTGCATCCGTCGAAACCCGTGGTCTCGATGATCTGACCGGCTTCGTCTCGCCGGATGCGGAACAGCTTTCCGTGCTCGTTCACGATTCCGACGAGCTGTTCCTCGTCGTCATACTCGAAGCACATCGTCGCACCCGCGTCCGTGCGTGAGCTCAGCTGACCGGTGCCCTGATACGTGAACTTCATCTCGCGAAACCGATCCTTCCAGCGCACGAGTCGACCTTCGGCGTCGTACGAAAGCTCGCACGCGTTGCCGTCCAATGAGCGCACACGGATCAAGCGGCCCAGCACGTCATAGCTGCGCTCTTCGGTCTGCGCTGCAGCGACCGTGGCGAGCTGACTCCACGCGTCGTACTCGTAGGTCGCTACCGTCCCGCCCGGTGCTGTATGCGAATCGAGGTTGCCAGCGTCGTCGTACCCATAACTCTCGTGGTGCTCTCCCGGCCGCGTGATGCCGACCAACCATCGACCGCGGTAGTGATAGCGCGTGACGTGCCCGAGCGGATCGAACCGGCGCACGATCCGACCGCGCGAGTCGTACACGCGTTGCCAGCGACCTCTGAGTGGATCGACCGCGGTGAGCGTCCGCCCGGCGCGATCTAACTCGAAGGCCCACGTTGCCCCGTCCGGTCCGCAGCGTTTCGCGAGCGCACCAGCTTCGTACTCATATTCGACGACCTGGCCGTGCGGATCGGTCTCACGCTGCACTCGACGGCCATCGCCGCGGACGAGTTCACGCGCGTGACCTCGCGCATCGACGATACGCGACACGACTGCGCCGTCGTGGCCGAACGATGTCTCGTGACCAAACGAGTTTGTCACAACGGTCGAAACCTCGAAGTAGTCGAGCTTGCGTTCGCGGACTCCTGCATCGACCCAAGTGTGAGTGCACCGAGCGCGTGGATCCGGCCCGTCCCATTCGAAGTGTGCGGTGCACCCGGTGCGATCAATCGCTTCGGTCATTAGGTGACGGTCGTAGTCGTAACGCCGCGCTTGACCGAGCGCGTCCGACGCCGAACACAAGTTGCCGCGCGCGTCATAGGTGAACTGAACCAGCACGATGCGCTTGCCGGCGCGCTGCGCGTCTGCACCTTGAATCGCAATCAAGCGATCGGTCCGATCGTACGCGAGATCGAGATCGCGGTCCCCGCGGCTCGTGATCCGAACCAAGCGCGCTCGATGATCGTAACCGAACCGAAGCTCGCAACCCGAGAGCGTGCGAAGTGAGCTGAGAACGGAAGCCGGCTGAGAGCGATGCGGAACGAAGCGCAGCTCCGAGCCGCAAAGGTCGCGCAGCACGAAGCCGTACGAGTCGCGCGACAGCCGGAGTTGCTCATCCGAATCGTAGCTTTCGTTTCCTGCGGTCGGTGCTGGAAAGCCACGCACGCGCCCATCGGAGAGGCGAATCGCAACCGTATCTTCTCGACATGCGAGTGCGATGTCGTAGGCGTGATGCCAGCCATGCCCGAGCGGGCCAGCGTAAGTCGAGGTGCTGAGCCAAACGCGATCGAACACGAACGCCGCGTGAGTGCCGAGAGCAAAGTCGCGATGCGTGACGACCACTTTGCCGGTTGCAACGTCGACGAAGCGTCCTGCAAGCGTGCACTCGCGATGTGGAACCGCGTTGCGAGCCAGGCACTCAGGTTCGACGCCGAGATCATTCAGCAGCTCGTCCCAGGCAGGATGTGACTCGACGCGCACGCGCCGGCTCGGCGTGGGGTGCACGCTCGGGGCGGGCTGAGGTGCGCGCGCAGATGATTCCGCGCGCGCAGAGCGAGCAGCGGACTCCCGGCCGCGCGCAGCAGGTTGCGATTGCGGCGGTTGAGCGACAGGGTGGCGGTCGCTCGATGGCAACTGCGTTTGCGACCTTACATCGCGAGCTTGGCCTTTCGGCGCATCGCCAGCTGCTCGCGCCGGCGAAACAGTTCGAGACTTCGAAACGTTCGCAGCGTTCGCAGCGTGCGCAGCGGCCTTGTTCGATGCGAGATTGAGCGCAGCCGCTTTAGGACCGCGCGACGCGAGACGGCGACGTAGTAAGTCGGATGCCCGCGTTTTCTTGGGTGTCGAAGCAGTAGCAGCCGACGAACGCGCCGAGGCAGCGCGATCGAGAGCTAGGTTCGAAGTTCTCATACGCGCTCATCGCCGCCTCGGATTGTCAGTTTCGCAAGCGGATGCGTTTTTTCTTCGATCCGTTCGAACGAGAGCACGAAGCGCACGAAGCGCTGCAGGTTGCGCGCGAAGCTGCGCACGACACACGATCGTGAGTCATCCGCGGTCGACGGGTTAACTCGGTTCCAGACCGGGTGCGTTTGTCCTGCCGCATACCAATCCACTCGGTCCAGAACAGGTGCGTTTGTTCTGCCGCGTACCAATCGGATTGCTCGCGATCGCGATCGATTCATGCCGGCGTCGCACGCGGTGCATTCGACGGTCGAACTGCGAATCGCGCGACTCAATCCACGACGGTTTGCAGCCGCGACACAACTTCGATCGCAGCCAGCCGACTTTGCACCTGTCGACAACGAAAACGAGCCCATCCGGGATCGACTCACACGTGAGGATTAATCTCGCCTCTAAACTGCCCTCGCCCCCGAACCCAGCTCGGCCAACCTGCACACCCGTCTGAACGCAACAGCAGGCCTCGATGACGAACCCCACCCGCACGAAATCCGTTCGAGCTACCTATATGCCGTCACGATGCAATCTCGCCTCGGTGCCGCTGATATTGCGCAGATCGGCCGTGAAGCCTGCGAGGCACTCTGGCACGACAGTCAGACTTGGCAGACCCGCCTCGGTACGTATGCTCCTAGGAATGAGAGCTTTGGTGTCACACCTGTTTCGCTCGCTTTTTACCGAGGCACACTCGGTTGCAGCGCAATTTTCGCTCTCCGCTGCCCGGACACGAGTGAACGTGAGCGCGATATCGGCTGGCAGCGTGGCTCCTCGCAGTGCAACGTGTGCGTGTTTGGGCGTAGCTGCAGTATGAAACACGCCGCTTGGAATTGGACCCGCCTGGTCGGGGTGGTGAATAGGCACGATCGCGCGAAAGCGCAGGGCGGCACACGCTCTCGCGCACCCGCGCTCGCCACTCTCACCGCAATTGGCTGCCTCACGGCACTCAGTGGCATCGCAGAGGCTCAGGCCGGCGCTGATACGAAGCCCAAAGCGAGCGCGTCGACCTCGACGCAGAAATCGTCGAAAGACGGTCAGCTGTTAAATGTCGTGCTGTTCTCGACCGCCGGCACGCGCGCATCGATCGGTCCGCTCGACTCGGTGATCCAGGCCGCGCTCGAGAAGCTCGCGGTCGTGAATATCGCCTCACGCCCGGGCATGGATCTCAACGCAGTGCAGCTCGCGATCGACTGCGTGAGCGAAACGCCGCAGTGTTTGCGAGCAGTCGCAACTCAGACGCAAGCCCAAGTCCTGATCGCGCCGTCACTTCAGAACACGCAATCGGAGCTGGTGTTGAGCCTGCTGCGGTTCGACACGTCCGATGGGCAAATGCGTCGGGTACTCCGTCGCCAACCGGGCACGAGCTTGAAGTCCGAGACGCTGGACAGCGTTCCGAGCATGCTTCGCGAGCTCTTCAATGTTCCTGAGCCCGAGCCGCAACCACCGGCCGTCGCGGCCGATACGACTCGCTATGAAACATCGGAGTCGTCGTTGCCTCCGATCATCGAGCCTCCGCAAGAGCCCGCGCGTTCGCGTGCGCTCCCGCTCGGGCCGTTTCTGCTCGCAGGCGGTGGCGCGCTCACGCTCGGAACGGGCGCCGTATTCGGAGCGATGTTCTTGAGCACGAACGACGACTTCAACACCAAGAGGGTGTCGACCGAGCGGGATGTCTCGGCGGTGCAGGATTTGAAGGACAAAGCGAAGGCCCAAGCGACCATCGCGAACGTCCTGTATGGCGTAGGCGGCGCGATGATGATCGCAGGCGGGATTTGGTTGGCGGTCGCGCTCAGCCAGCCCGCCGAGCGAGACGATTGGCAAACTGCAGTCGTTCCGGCAATCGCGCCGGGACAGCTCGGATTCGCGATCGTGCATCGCGGAGGTGCGTTTTGAGTGGCAGTACATCGACACGCGCCTTGAGCCGTACATCGCGAAGAGTTGCCACGCCGTCCCTGTCAGTCGGACTGCCTGCGCTTTGCGCGCTGTGGCTGCTGGCAGGCTGCACGTTCAAAGATTCGCGAACCGATCGCCGCTGCAACTCGAGCTCGCCCTGCGAGTCCGGGCAGATGTGCGACCGCGGGTTTTGTGTCTCGAAGACCGAGACCGGCCGTAGCCCCGCAACTGGCGAAATCGACAGCGGCTCACCCCGCCACGACTCTGGCCTAACAGAGTCGG
>DASRXR010000258.1:0-16448 GCA_035687405.1 Polyangiales bacterium | reverse complement strand
GTCCGGAAAGGCGTGTTCACCGTCGACCGGTATGCTGCTGGCGACGCGAACCGGTGGCACGCTCGGTCGATTGGCCATGCGTCACTTATAGCGAGTTTCGCACACAAATTGGCCGGCAATTGCCCACGCGATTGCCCACCCAGCCCCAGCGCGGCTCACGCCGGCACATCGTTTTACGAGAAGAAAGACTACTTGCGGAAGCGCGACGGGTAGTCGTTCTTCTCGGCGCGTGTCTTCAACTCCGCGTCGTCCGGGTGCAGTAGGAGCGCCCTCGCAATCAGCTGCGGCTCCTCTTCCCGAATCTCAGGGTTCGGCAAGCAGCACTCCACCGGACAAACCGCCTGGCACGCCTCGTGATCGTAGAAGCCTACGCACTCTGTGCACAGCTTGGGATCGATGACGTAAATCTCGTCGCCCTCGCTGATCGCTTGATTCGGGCACTCGGGCTCGCACGCGCCGCAGTTGATGCAGTCCTGTGTGATGTAGGTCGCCATTGCTTCTCCGGAAGGCGCCTCTGGTATAGTGCCCCCCTCAAACAGCGTCAACGTGGCCGAGAAATCCGCGCGACTTGTAGCCGCTCGGAGCAGATTGCCGTCGAACCGACAACCAAGCCTACGCGGACCGCGCTGACGCGGGTGGTCGCCGCACGCAGAGTTTGGGTTTTGACCCGAAGCCCTCGCTTCCGCTAGGCTGTTTTAGGTCGTGGGGATGAACCAGGTCGAATGAACCGGCCGCGCGCGCGTACCACTGTTAGCAGCCACCAGATTTCCGTCGCACCTCTCATGGGGGTCGCCTAGATGGAATTCAAGGTCTTGGGTTGCCATGGTGGTGAATCTCCGAAGCACCAGTGCCCAGCCTTCTTACTCGATGGTCGCGTGTGTCTCGACGCCGGTTCGATCACGAACATGCTCACGCTGAAGGAGCAGCAGCGCATCGAGACCGTGCTCGTGAGTCACGCCCATCTCGATCATGTGCGAGACCTCGCGATGCTTTCCGACACGCGTACGCAGCAGGGTGGGCCGCCGCTCGTGATCGCTGCGACACCCGGAACGATCGCCGTGTTGAAGAAGCACTTCTTCAACGACAAGTTGTGGCCCGACTTCAGCAAGATCCCCGCGTCACAAAACGCGACCGTGATCTTTCACCCATTGAAGCCCGAGGTGGAGAGCGAGCTGAACGGCTACAAAGTAAGGCCGGTGATGGTCGATCACTCGGTCGAAGCGTCGGCGTTTTTAGTCGGCGACGAACACGGCGTGATCGCGTACAGCGGTGACACAGGGCCGACCGATCGGTTGTGGGAAGTGCTCGAGAAGCAAGAGAACCTCCGGGCGCTGGTGATGGAAGTCGCCTTCCCGAACGAGCAAGCAAAACTCGCGCTCGACTCCTGTCATCACACGCCGAAGTCGCTCGAAGGCGAGCTGAAGAAGCTCGGGGTGAAGCAGCGCGACTTGCCGGTGTTGTTGTTCCACATCAAGCCAGTGTTCCAAGAGCAGACCGAGAAGCAGCTCGCGAAGTTGAAGACGCGCAACACGACGATCTTGAACATCGGCGATCAGTACTTGCTCTGAGCGGGCTGCCGCGCACGGCGGCGGCGCTGTCCGAACCAGGTTAAAAAGAAGCGGCGAGCCTTTCGACTCGCCGCTCCTACAACCGTGGCCTCTCGAAGAAGAGGGGCCTGCGCTCTGAAACTTCGGTCAGCGCTTAGCCGGTCTTACCCTTCCGTGAGAGGCCATTTGTACTGTGCATGTCGTATCCCTCCCCCGGCCGCAGCCGGCGCCCCGATAGTTAGAGCTTGGTACACGGAGCGTTCCAAGGTGGGGGAGCCCGCCGGTTTGACCCGACTCGAGCTCCCGCGTCCTGTGCGTGCCGAAGTCCCTTACGGGCTCGGACCATCCGAAGCGATCGCACCTCAACCGCACACTGCCAGCATAGCCGGGCCGGGGAGCGCGTACAAATCTCTCCTGAAAAGATCGCGGGAATCTGCGTGATGGCCCCGAGTCGGACGCGGCCCTGAAATCTGCTGGCCGCTTCTGGAGAATCGGGACCCATCATCGCCCTTCTCAGATTCGGCGCGGCGAGACTATTCTCCGCGGGCCATGGAAACCGCACGCGTGGCGTTCGAAACTGCGCGCCTGCGCCTGGCGCGCTATCGCTTGGAGGGGGAGCAAGCGCGCAGTCGCGCCGCTGCGCATGCGACCCAAGTGAGCGCCGAGGCGCTGGATGTCCAGCGCGTCGGGCTATGGCTTTTCCGCAATCGCGATCAACGGCTGGTCTGCGTCTGCCAATACGATCGCGCGAAGCGTGAACACTCGGCCGGCCAAGAGCTGCTCGCGGTCGACTACCCCGTCTACATGAAAGCTTTGCGCGAGCGTCGCGTGGTCGCGGCGGAAGACGCGCTGCGGGATCCGCTCACGGCCGAGTTGTCTGCGAACTATTTGAAGCCGCTCGGAATCGCATCGCTGCTCGACGCGCCGATCATCCGCGCCGGTCGCGTGCTCGGCGTGGTGTGTCATGAAGCGGTCGGTGTTCGGCGGACATGGACTCCGCGCGACCTCGAGTTTGCGAGCGCGGTCGCCGACATGGTCACGCTGATCTTCGAGCAAGCTGATCGCCTCGAGCTCGAGTGCGCGCTGCAGGAACAAGCCGAGCAACATCAGCAGAGCCAAAAGATGGAAGCGCTCGGCAACATGGCGTGCGGCGTCGCGCACGACTTCAACAACGTGCTCGGCGTGATCAGCGTTTCGCTCGGGGCGTTTCAGCGCGTCGAGGCCGAACATCCGCAGCTGCGCGGCGTGAGTGAGCGCGTCGACGAGATGATCAAGCTCGGACAGCGGCTCACGAACCAGCTGCTCGCGTTCGGTCGAGAGCGGCGCGAACTCAAAAACGACTCAGCGGATGTCGCCGTCGTGCTCGAGCGCATGCTGCCGCTCCTGCGTTCGGCCGCAGGTTCGCACATCGACGTGCAGTTGGATGTTCGCGTGACCGACGCGCCGGTGAACGTGGATACGTCTCACCTCGAACAAATCTTACTCAACCTCGTGCTGAACTCGCGCGACGCCATTCAGGCGTCGGGGCACATCACGCTGACGTTGCGCGAAGCCGAGGCGCTCGACGAGGTCGCGCCGGATTCGATCGTGCTCGAAGTGCAAGACGACGGCGTAGGCATGGACGAAGCGACGTGTGCGCGCATGTTCGAGCCGTACTTCACGACGAAGAGTCGCGGCAATGGGCTCGGCCTCGCGACCGTCTACGGCATCGCCCGTCGCGCCGGTGGTGTTGCGCGCGCGACGAGTGCGCCGAGCCGAGGTACGCGCATCGTCATCGCGTTGCCGCGCGCAGATTACCGGTAGCGCAATCCCACCGTGGAACCGAGCCAACGTTCAGATCGGCCGCTCGCGAGCGTAGCGGACGCTGCCCGCTCGGAGCTGCGCGGGCCTGCCGCTCCGAGCAGCATGTCGGAGACGTACCGCGTGCCGCTGATCGGTTTTGTGCTCGCGATCGCCGGCGCTGTCTTCGCCCTTTGGATCGATCGGCGCGTGGAGTCGGTGCTGGCGTCGCAGGTCAGGTCAGTGCTCGAGGTGACGCTCGACACTGCGGTCGCCGGAGCGCTGCCGCCGCTGCGAGATGCAGCGCGGGCGGCGCGAGCCGCCGCTGCGGACGCTCGGGTTCAGCACGCGCTGGCCGCGGAGTCATCGTGCGCGGATTCGGTCGGCCCGTGCTCGCTCGAACTCGCTGACGCTACGTTACACTACGTTCGAGAGGGCAACTTCGCGGGGGTGGAGGTCGCGAGCGGCAGCGGTCGGCTGCGGCCGGGCTCGCTACGGACTGCCGGCTTCGCGCAGCTGCCGGCGGCGCTCTCGGAAGCGCTCGCCGAACGCGGGGCCGAACCCGTGGCGCTCGCCGGCGTGCGGATTGGGGGCACGCCGCACACCTTTTTGCTCGCGCCGGTGCCGGAAGCGAACGCGACGTTGGTGTTCAGCCTGGCGATGTCACGTTGGACGACGGCACTGCACGCGGCGCGCCCCGGTACGAGCGGCGAGACCTACGCGTTCGATCGGCGCGGGCGCATGTTGTCCGAGAGTCGGTTCAGCTCGCAGTTGCAGCGCGCCGGACTGTTGCCGGCGGACGCGGGGGGCTCGACTTTCGGCTTCGAGCTGAGAGACCCGGGCGTCGACGTCACGCGCGGAGGTAAGCCTGCGACGCCGCGCAGCTCACAGCGGCTGACGCGGATGGCTGCGGCCACCGTCAAAGGCGAGACCGGCGTCACGCTCGATGCCTACCGCGATTATCGCGGCGTGTTAGTGGTGGGCGCGTATCGGTTCTTTCCAGAGTTCGGGATCGGCGTCACGTGTGAGATCGACCAGGCGACCGCGTTCGAGACCGTCTCGACTCTGCAACAGATGCTCCAGTGGCTGGTCTGCGCGTTCCTGCTCACGGCGCTCGCGCTGCTGGGAGCGGCGGCGCTGTCGGCGCGGATGCGCCGCCGCATGCAGAAGGCGGAAAAGCTCGTCGCGCGGTTCGGCCAGTACCGGCTCGTCCGCAAGATCGGCGAGGGCGGCATGGGCGCGGTGTACTTGGCGAGCCACGAGATGTTGCGACGGCCGGCGGCGATCAAGCTGCTGCGGCCGGAGCGCGCATCGCCGGAAGCGATCGCGCGGTTCGAACGGGAGGTGCGCGTGACCGCGACGCTCAAGCATCCGAACACGGTTGCGGTCTACGACTACGGGCGCACCGAGCGAGGCGATCTGTTCTACGTGATGGAGTACCTCGAGGGACTCGACCTCGAGCGCTTGGTCGGTCGGTTCGGGCCGATGCCGGCCGGGCGCGTGATTCATTACTTGCGCCAGCTGTGCGGCTCACTCGCAGAAGCGCACGCGGCGCAGCTCGTGCATCGCGACATCAAACCGGCGAATCTTCTGGCGTGTCGGGTCGGCGGAGTCGCGGACACGCTGAAGGTCGTCGACTTCGGCGTCGCAAAGCCACTCACTGGCGAAGCGCTCGGGCTGACGGTGGATCGCGTGTTGTTAGGCACTCCAGAGTATATGGCTCCGGAGTTGTTCGAGAGCTCCGAGCGCGCGACGCCGCAGTCCGATCTGTATTCGGTGGGCGCAGTCGCGTACTTCCTGCTGACGGCGCAGCCAGTGTTCGAAGTGCAGAGTCTGACCGAGCTGTGCTTGGCTGCGCTGACGCGGGTGCCCGAGCCGCCGTCGCTGCGGCTGGGAGCGGCGGTCGACTCGCAGCTGGAAGCGGCGATCCTGGCGTGCCTTGCGAAACGCAGTGAGTCGCGGCCCGCGAGCGCACGCGCACTCTTGTCGATGCTCGAGCGGAGCAAGCAGGCGAACGCATGGCCGGTCGCCGAGGCGGAGGCGTGGTGGAACGCGCACGGCAGCGAGCTCGATGAGGTGCGCGTGTCGCATGCGCCGGCTTCACCCGCACCGGAGTTCGCGCGCATTCAGCCGGTCGCCCGACTGTAGTGTCAGACCACGAGCTTCAGTGCGTGGAAGGCTTCTGCACGGCCGTCCGGCGCCTGGCACTCGACTGCGCGAATGCTCATGAGGCCATGAAAAGTGTCGGGCCTGAACCAAGGCTTGTCCGCTTGCGTCGGGAAGTGCTTCGCGAGCAGCTCGACCTTGCGATCCGCAGTCGCGCGCGTCAGCGGGACGAACAAGTTCGGTTGACCGAGGTCGCCTTCGTATTTCGCGACTTCGTACTCGAGCACGAGATGGTTGCGGAACGCGTTCCAGGTGAGCTCGGCGACCGTGCGGTGATCCTGATGCCGATCGCGCACGTGATGACTGAACACGAGATCGGGCTCGCCATTGCGCCGCACGTCGCCCAGACATTCCTTGATCTCAGTATACGACGCGGGAAAGAAGCTCTCGCGAAAGTGCTCGACGCGCACGCTCGCGATTGCAGCGTCCTTCAGGAAGTCGGCGGCGCTCGCCCGAGACTCGCGCTCGCGCTCGGCCGTCGCGGAGAACACTACCCAATCGACCGAGCTGCCAGGCCGTTCAGCCAACAGCCGCAACAACGTCCCGCCGCAACCGATCTCGATGTCGTCGCTGTGCGCGCCCAAGCAGAGCACGCGCAGCGGTCCGCTGCCGATGCCGAGCGTCAGCATTACAGGAGCGTCGCCTCCGGAATCGGAACGATGAACTTCGCACCCCAGCTCCGCGTGTGCGCGAGTTGAGTCATGATTTCGTCCTTCAAGTTCCAGGGCAGGATGAAGATATAGTCAGGCTTCACTTCATCGAGCTTCTCCGGCGAGAAGATCGGAATGTGCGTGCCGGGCAAGAAGCGGCCGTGTTTGTACGGGTTGCGATCGACCGTGAAGTCGATGAAGTCCGTGCGGATGCCGCAGTAGTTCAACAGTGTGTTGCCTTTGCCGGGCGCGCCGTAACCGACGATGCGCTTGCCCTGCCGCTTGGCAGTGATGAGCAGCTCGAGCAGCTTGTGTTTGGTGTCCCGCACGCGCACGTCGAACTTCGTATAGGTCTCGACTTTGTCGTAGCCCGCAGCGAGCTCGCGCGCGCGAAGTGCCCGAAGGCGATCCGTCTCTGGCCGTGATTGATCCGCCGTGTGTCGCGCAAATATCCGGAGCGACCCGCCGTGCGACCAAAGTTCTTCGACGTCGAACACCTTGAGGCCGTGCTTCGCAAAAATGGTTTCCAGACTGATCAGCGAAAAATATGAGAAATGCTCGTGATAAATCGTATCGAACTGGTTCTCGTCGAGCAGCTTCATCAAGTGCGGGAACTCGAACGTGATCGTGCCCTGCTGCTTCAAAATGACCGGTAGGCCGGCGATGAAGGAGTTGAGGTCGGGCACTTGCGCGAGCACGTTGTTCCCGAGGATGAGGTCTGCGGTCGTCCCGGCGTCGCGCATCTCCTTCGCGGTCTGCTCGTGAAAGAACGAGACTTGGGTCGGCACGCCGCGTTCGGTCGCTACCTTTGCGACGTTTGCTGCCGGCTCGATCCCCAAACACGGGATCCCGCGCTGCACGAAGTACTGAAGCAAATACCCATCGTTACTCGCGAGCTCTACCACCATGCTCTTAGGCCCGAGTGAGAGCCGCTCGCTGATCATCGCGACGTACTCTTGCGCGTGCTTCAACCAAGCCTGCGAGTACGAAGAAAAATATGCGTACTCCGAGAAGATCTCTTCCGGCCGCACATACTCCGAGAGCTGTACGAGAAAGCACTTTCTGCAGACCCAAACGTGCAATGGATAGAACGCCTCCATCGCATCCAGCTGGTCCGCGCGAAGAAAGCTTTCACAGAGCGGAGACATTCCCAAATCGACGACGGTGTCTTCGAGTTTCGTGCTACAGAAGCGACAAGTTACAGGCTGCATGGTGGCGTGAGGTTGGCGCAGCGGAGAGCGGCCCGCAAGCGAAACCCCGCATCCGGTACGTGGGCTCATGATTTTCCAAATGACCAAGCTGTCAGGCGCGTGCGTGATCGAAGTCGAGCCACGCGCGGACGAGCGAGGTTATTTTGCGCGGACGTTTTGCGAGCGAGAGTTCGCCGAGCACGGTCTTCCGATCGGCTTTCCGCAGTGCAACCTGTCATTCAACAAAACGGCGGGCACGTTACGCGGTATGCACTACCAGGCGGCCCCGTTGCGCGAGGCAAAGCTCGTTCGCTGCACGCGTGGCGCAATCTACGACGTGATCGTGGATCTGCGCGTCGATTCGCCGACGCGCTACCAGTGGGTCGGCGTCGAGCTGACGGCTGAAAATGCGACTGCCCTCTTCATCCCCGAGGGCTTTGCTCACGGTTTCGTCACCTTAGCCGACGCGACCGAAGTTTTTTATCACATGAGTGATTTCCATCGGCCCGACGGCGCCCGGGGTGCGCGATGGAACGATCCCCGGTTCGGCATTCAGTGGCCGAGGGGACCGAGCGTGATCTCCGAACGGGACGCCACGTACCCTGACTTCGACCCAGAACACTTCGATGGCTGATTCGAATGACCCCGCCGCTTTGAGCAGCGCTCGCGATAGCGGGCAGGAGCTCTACACACTCGTCAATGAGCTGTATCCGATCTGCCGCAGCATCACTGGGGATGGTGTCCGTCAAACGCTAGGGATTCTGTCCCGCTACATTCCTCTGACTGTCCACGAAGTCCCGACGGGGACACCTGTGCTCGATTGGACTGTCCCGAAGGAGTGGAACATTCGGGATGCATGGATCGCCGATGCGAGTGGCAAGCGCGTCGTGGACTTCCGCGCGCTCAACTTGCACGTGCTGAACTACAGCATCCCGGTTCGGAAGAAGCTGTCGCTCACTGAGCTGCGCCCGCACTTGTTCACGCTGCCGAATCAGCCGGAGCTCGTTCCGTATCGGACCTCGTATTGGAACGAGACCTGGGGCTTTTGCCTGAGTCAGCGGCAGCTCGATGCGATGCCGGAGGGCGACTACGAGGTTTGCATCGACTCCACGCTCGAGCCTGGCTCGCTCACGTACGGCGAGTTCGTGGTGCCGGGGGCAACGGATGAAGAGATTTTAATCTCGGCCCATACCTGTCATCCGTCGCTATGTGACGACAACCTCACGGGGTTGGCGATCTCGGCCTGGCTCGCCCGTGCGTTCGCCTCGAGTAGCGGGCCCGCCCGCCGCTACACGCTGCGCTTCCTGTATGCGCCCGGCACTGTCGGCGCCATCACATGGCTCGCACAAAACCGGGACGGCGTTTCACGCATCCGCCACGGCCTCACGTTGACCTGCCTAGGCGATAGCCATCCCTTCACGTTCAAGAAGACGGTGTTCGGTACGGCAGAGATCGACCGCGCGGTCGCGTGCGTTCTCAAACACAGTGGGCTGCCCCACCAGACGATCGACTTCTTCCCGTATGGCTACGACGAACGGCAGTACAACTCGCCTGGCTTCAGGTTGCCCGTCGGCTCCCTCATGCGTGGCAGGCACGGGATGTTCCCCGAGTACCACACGTCCGCCGACAACCCGAGCTTGGTGTCGCCCGAGCGCATGGCCGAGTCGCTGTGCGTGCTGCGCGATGTGATCGAGCTGCTGCACGGCAACACCACCTATTTGAACCTCGCACCTTGGGGCGAGCCGCAACTCGGGAAGCGCGGCCTCTATCAAGCACTCGGTGGAACGAACATTGCTGATTTACAGCTGGCGTTACTTTGGGTGCTCAACCTGAGCGACGGTTCGCACACGTTGCTCGATATCGCCGAGCGAGCCAGCATGAGCTTTCGTTCGATTCGAGCTGCAGCTGACATGTTGCAGCAGCACGAACTATTGAGTCCTGTACCAAGTGGCGCCACTCCACTATGACTAAATGCAACGCAGCGGTGGCTTGCGTCGTGTCGGCGCGTACTCGTGCGGTTGCGCAAGACAGTCCAAGTGCACGTTACCAAGCTCGAATGCTGCCGCGCACAGCGGCAACTCATCGTCTGTCACAAACACAGCTTATCGACTCGACCGCGAGTTGGTTGCCTTGCCAATGATTCGACGTTGGGTAACCTCAGCGCACGTTTAGATAGGAGTGGGCATGAAAGTGGTTCTGTTTTGTGGCGGGATGGGCACGCGACTTCGTGACTACTCCGACCGAATCCCCAAGCCGCTCGTAGAGGTCGGATCGCGGCCGATCCTTTGGCACCTCATGAAGTACTACGCTCACTTCGGGCACAAGGAATTCATCCTGTGTCTCGGTCACGGTGCGCACGCGATCAAAGAGTTCTTCCTGAAGTATGACCAGTGTCAGTCCAGTGACTTCGTGCTGACAGAAGGCGGCAAGAAGGTCACGATGCTCGACCGTGACATCCAGGATTGGAAGATCACGTTCGTCGACACCGGGCTGCATTCCAACGTTGGGGAGCGGCTCCGCAGCGTCCGCGAGCACCTCGAAGGTGACGAGCTCTTCCTGGCGAACTACGCAGATGCGCTGTGCGATCTCGATTTGACCGCGTATATCGAGAGCTTTCGCAAGCGAAACAAGGTCGGTTGCTTCATCAGTGTTCCTGCGCCGCACACGTTCCACATCGTGCATTCGGACACTGAGCAGCATGCGACCAAGCTCGAGTTAGTCACTCGCTCGCCCATTCGCATCAATGGTGGCTTCTTCGTCTTCCGCAGCGAGTTGTTCGAGTACCTGCATCCGGGCGAAGAGCTCGTCATCGAACCGTTTCAGCGGTTGATGGCGAATCGACAGCTGCTCGCAGTTCCACACGCAGGCTTCTGGCGGAACATGGATACGTTCAAGGACAAGATGGAGCTCGATGACCTGCTCACTCACGGACGCGGGCCGTGGCAGATGTGGCAGAAGCACTGAAGCCCGAAGCTAGTAGCTGCAAATCTATCCGAAAACTCGGTTGACAAAAGCGAGCATAGTGCAAGGGTAACGGCTGTCGTTTGGGGCACGCGGACACGGCGGGCTGTGATTACCGTGACTCGAGCGGGGAAAACGCACTCGGCGCTGGAACTCGATCGACGGGGGCCCTCGCGTTTAGCCGGTACGCCGATGTCTGCATCGAACCTCGGAGCTGCGCGCACTGCTGACGGCGTAGACCAGACGAGGGTAGTCACACGGCGCGTGAACCGTGCGCGTCATGAACGCGTATCGTTGAATGATCGCCCGCGGGTCGACACCTTACTGTCATCGCCCGTGCTCACAAACTGGAGGGGCAGTGCTGTGCGTTCGCAAGCGAACGCAACTCACGTGCACCGCGTCACCCGCGTGAAGATCAACGGTGCTTCGTGTTTTGGCGCGGTGATTGCTGGTGCGGAGTCTTCCGAGTCCGATCGGGCGGGTGATGATGGATTCAGACGCGAGGTGACGACGAAGGCGTTTGTAGGTGTTCGGAAGGTGCACGGCCGAAATAGGCTGGGACGAAATCGTGGCGATGGTATGGGTCTGTGCTATCGCGGTAACCGCCATTTGCTCGATCGTACCCATGGGTGTGGCTTTCACGCCTCCGACGTCGCTCCGTTACGCTGTGGAAATGACCAGTTGGAATATCTTAGGTGTTGGAGGCTTCTGTGGAGTCGAACCTTGATTTGGGCGCACCGCTCGGCTTCCGCCGAACTCGCGCTCGACCAGGCCGAATCAATTCAACCTGGTCGGAAGAGATCGCTGCCGGCGCTCTAGTGATACTCGACTTCCTCGCCGTCCTCTTGGCCGGTGTGGTGTCGGATGCACTACTCGCTGCAGACAGTCACCGTTTGCAGAGCCACCTCGCAGGCGCGCTCATCTGCGGCATCTCTGTCGTTCAGAGCAACGCTCAGTTCAAGCTTTACGACATGACGCAAGCGAAAGGCATCTTACCGATGCTCGATCGCGTGCTCACTTCGCTCGTCGTCGCGTTCGCTTGGGTGGCCGTGATTGCGGTGTTGATCGACGCACCGGTCACGTACCCGTCCATCTGGAAACTGGGACTGTTCATCTTTTCATTCGTGCTGATTGCGGCGGGGCGACTCGGCTTCAAGTACTTCGTTGCCACACTCAGCGCGCGCGGCCTGGTCTCGTGCAACATCGCGATCGTCGGTGCCGGGGAAGCGTGCGACGCACTGATCGAGAAGTTGGAGAAGAGCGGCCCTTGGACGCGCATCGTTGGCGTGTTCGACGACCGCGCTCGCAGCCCAGAGCGGCGAACGAAGCGAGTCGGCGAAGAGAAGTACCCGGCAACTGGCTTGACTGCCGAGCTCATTCCGTTCGCACAGAAGGTTCGGGTCGACGAGATCTTCATCGCGCTACCGTGGACTGCACAGTCGCGCATCGACGACATCGTCCGAACCATCCAAGTGATCCCTGCGAACATCCACCTCTGCCCCGAGATCACGATTGAGCAGACGATGAATCGCCGGCTGACGTCGGTCGACGGCATGCCAGTCGTGACGATGGTCAGTAAGCCTGTCTCAGGCTGGGGTTATTTGACGAAGTGGCTCTTGGACAAGAGCTTGGCGGCGGTCGGCCTGATCGTGCTCACGCCCTTGTTGGCGTTCGTCGCGCTCGTGATCAAGCTCGAGAGCAAGGGCCCGGTGTTCTTCCGGCAGCCTCGCCTCGGCTTCAACAACAAGTTGATGATGATCTACAAGTTCCGGAGCATGCGCACCGAGGACGCAGATATCGGCGCAGCGCAGCTCGCGACGAAAAACGACCCGCGCGTCACGCGCGTAGGTAAGCTGATCCGCCGCTTGAGCATCGACGAGCTACCGCAGCTCATCAACGTATTGATCGGGGACATGTCACTCGTTGGGCCGCGCCCACACGCATTGCAGGCCAAGGCGGCCGGGCACCTCTACCACGAGATCGTCGCCGGCTATGCGCTGCGGCATAAGATCCGTCCTGGCATCACGGGCTGGGCTCAGGTCAGCGGCTGGCGGGGGGAGACGGACACCGAGGAAAAGATCATCCGTCGTGTTGAGTGCGACCTCTTTTACATGCACAACTGGTCGGTCCTGTTCGACCTGTACATCTTGATCCTGACTGTGTTCAAAGCCCCCTTTTCCAAGAATGCTTACTGACTGGCTCGAAGCGGCGCGCCGCCGCACGAACGCTTCGCTTCGGTCTCTCGACGCTCATGATTGGATCGCACTTCAAGGCTCCGAAGACGCACGCCTGCAGCCCACGGCGGAACTACTCGGCCCCAGATGCACGTACGTTGCCCTCCGAGCGAAGTTCGTTGCTGCTCGCAGCTGCATTGTCCCTGGGCCTCTCCATGGCGCTCGGGGGCTGCACGGCGCTGTCGGTAGGCGTCTCTAACCCGACACCGATCTCTCGGTTCATCCAGGTCTCCCAGGCTTACCGGACTCAAAGCTACCGGTTGATGCCGGGCGATCAGATGACCATGCGGGCGTATTACAACCCGCAGCTCGACGAAGACGTCCAGGTACGGCCAGACGGCAATATTTCGCTGTCCTTGCTTGGGGACATCCGCGCGGCTGGCAAGACGGCCTCAGAGCTGTCTGCGGAAATCACGAAGGGCTATGCCGAGTACTTCGTGAAGCCGACCGCGATCGTAATCGTTCGCCAGTTCACAGGCTACCGCGTGTTCACGGCGGGCGAGCTTCGGACGCCCGGACAGTTCAGTCTGCTGACGGGAGCATCGACGGTGTTGGAGGCGATCTCCGCCTCTGGTGGTGTGACCGAACTTGGAACACTCACCAGCGTGATCCTCGTCCGTCATTTGCCTGGCCAAGCGCAACCGATGGTTGCAGAGCTCGATATCGCTGAAGCTCTCAGCGGCGACGACCCACGCCAGGACGTCACACTGATGCCAAACGATTTCGTGTACGTACCTCGATCCGGAATGGCTGATTTCAACGAGGCGCTACAGCAATACATTTACAGAAATCTGAATTTAGCGACGTCAGCGGGCTTCTCAGTCGGTTACAACCTAAACCAGAACTAACATGGCGCTCGGACATCCATCGCAGTTCACAGGAGGTCTGTCGTGGTGATCAGTTTTTCGCCGCGGCATTTGAGCTACCTGGTTTTCAAGCGCAGGAAGCTCTTCCTCGGCACGCTCGCAACTGCGCTAGCTTTGTACAGCGGCCTGGTTCTGACCCAAAAGTCGCAATACGAGAGCACCTCGTCCATCGTCGTAAAGATCATCGACCAGGACATCGCGACACCGACGCGTCTCTCCGAGCAGAACGGTGCAGCTGCATCGTCGTTCTCACAGCTCGCGAAGGAAGTGATCAATTCGGTACAGGTGGTCATCACCAGTCCGGACGTGCTCGACAAGACGCTCAGCAAGATGGGCATCGACGCGGTGTATCCGCGGCTGACTGCCAAGGCGCAAAAGGCTCGCCTCCCCATCACGACGCTCGCGAGCGAGAAGCTGCTCCAAGACATCTCGGTGCGCGTAAACAACGAGACGAACGTGCTGACGCTCTCGCTGTTCAATACGAGCCCGACCGTGGCGCGCGCCACTCTGCAAGCGCTCGTTTCTGCGACAGTCGCGAAGCACGCCATGGTCATGCGCGATCCCCGGTTGCAGTTCCTCGAGCGGAAGCTTGCGACGCTGAAGAACGAGTACGACTCGGCGGAACAAGCCGTGCTCCAGTTCAAGCAGGCTTCGGGCATCAGCTCGTTCGACGAGGAGCGCTCGCTCTTGCTGAAGCAGCGCGACACGACGCAGGGGAGTCGCAACGAGATTCAGGCGCAGTCTTTTGCGTCGCAGTCTCGCGCGAAGGCTCTCGAAGGCTTCCTCGCCGCGACGCCAAAGGCGATTGCGATCACGGATGAGAACGATCGCATGCAGCGCCAGATGGACGTCGCACGTGAGCGTTTGACGACTGCGCAGACTCGGTACGAAGCCGCGAAACAGCGCTTCACCGAAGGTAACCCCGAGCTCATCGATCAATCTGCGCAGCTGGATTCGGCTAAGCGCGATTTCGAACAGATCAGCGGGCAGTCGAACTCGCGCGTGCGCACGGGTGCGAACCCGGTGAACCAGGCCTTGAGCCAGAGCTTCTCCACCGCGCGTTCGGACGCCACGGCGACGAAGGCGGCGATCGAGGAGCGGGATGCACAACTCGCCAAGATCGATCAACGGCTTAATTACCTGAACCAGAACGAAATGAAGGCGCGTGAGTACGAGCGCCGGCGTGACCTCGCGGAGCGCGACTATCGCTCGTATCTGGAACGCGCTCAGTCTGCGCGTATAGTCAGTGACATGAATGATGCGGGGCTTACCAGCTTGAGCGTGCTTCAGGCGCCCACGCTGCCGTATCAGCCGGCGCGGCCGCGCAAGCTGCTGCTCCTGCTCTTGGCGCTGTTTGCAGGCCTCGCGGGCGGCTTGGCGCTTTGCTTGTTCCTCGAGTCGATGGACGACACGCTCGCACTGCCTGAGCAGGTCGAGACGGCGCTCGGTCTGCCACTCTTGGCCGTGGTGAATCACCACAGACCGGAACTACACAGATGAAGTCGATCATCATCTCGGCGGACTACGAAGAGGACATAGAGGCAGCGAACACTGGCGAGAACTATCGCGGTGATCTGCTCTCACATGCGCCGGTCCGTGACGACGAGATGATCAGTCTGTTGCGTGCGCTGCAGCTCACGATGCCGCAAAAGTCACACTGGACGATCGGCATCATCTCGACGCTGCACGGCGAAGGTGTGTCCAGCATTGCCCGCGGTCTCGCGCGCATCGTTTCGCGGACGCCGAATGCGAAAGTTTTGATTTGCGACGTCGCTGGCGACGCGCGTGACACACGCTCGCGCCCGAGCAATCGGCACAGCAACTCCACTGCACTCGCCACGCGCGCTTCGCTCGATCACGGCGCAGGCCGCATCGAGTTTTCGTGGCTGCCCGGTAGTCAGGTTGCGGTGGGTGCACTCGGTGAACCGGGTGGCCTCAACGCGATCGCTGCAGACGTGGAGTCCGTGCGCAGCATGTTGAGCAGCGTGAGCGACAGCTTCGAGCTCACGATCTTGGATCTACCGCCGGTGAGCGAGAGCATCATCGGGCCCGCGATGGCGAAGGCGCTCGATGGCGTCGTGCTCGTCGTCGAAGCGGAGCGAACGCGTTCAGCCGCCGTTCAGGCGACGCAGCGCACGCTCCGCATGCACGGTGGCAATGTGTTGGGTGTGGTGTTGAACAAGCGCCGCTTCCACATTCCGAACTTCATATATCGGCGGTTATGACCGTCATCGCGGCACCCGCGACGGTCGTTCCGCACTACAGCGATACACCTCGCCGTTCCGAGAGCGATTGGGTCGCGAACCTAGTCTTGTACATGCCGCTGATCGGCGTGACGTTTTTGGCGAAGCTCGCGTTCGCCATGGGCAGCTCGGAGATCATCATCGGCGTCCCGATGATCCTCGCCGCGCTCTTGCTCGGCATCCTCACCGGCCGTTTGAAGCCGCACCCCAAGCGCTTCGCAGTGTATTTGATGGTGATGGCCGTGATGGTCGCACTGTCGGTGTTTGCCGCTCCGGAGTTTATCGGATCGTCGCTCACGCTCGTGCTCTTGGTTCCGCTCGCGGCCTCGTTCCAGCTTCATGGCGCCGGTCTCGATTCGTCGGTGCATCAGAAGCGCATCCTCGATTTCGCGCTGTTCTTTTGCCTCGTTGGCATCGCGCAGTACCTCGGGCAATTCGTGATCGGTCCGCGCCTCGCGTACCCGATCGACAACTTCGGTCCACAAGGCTTCGTTTCGATCACGAAGAACTACAACGCGTTGATTCCGATCCGCTACGGCGCGAGCACGCTCAAAGCAAACGGCGTCTTCTTGCTCGAGCCGTCGTATTACAGTCAGACGCTCGCGGCCGGGTTCGCGCTCGAAGCGACCGGTCCGCGCCGGTTGACGCGCCTCGCGTGTTTTTGCGCGGGATTCGTCGTCGCGTACTCGGGCACCGGCTTGTTGATGCTGGCCGCAGCTCTGCCTGTGCTGATCATCGCTGAGAAGCGGTACGACATCCTCGCGTACATGATGGTCATCGGCATCTTGCTGCTCGCGCTCGCAAAGCCGCTC
>DASRXR010000257.1:0-9083 GCA_035687405.1 Polyangiales bacterium | reverse complement strand
CGTGCTCCGACGCGGGTGCGATCGCGTAGATCGCATCTTGAAACTGATCGGCTTGCTGATACGCCCGGGCGAGCATGATCCGGCGCTCATCCGCGCGATCGCCATCGGGATTGTGCGTGAGGTACGCAACCCAATATCGGGCGAGGTCCGCGCGTTTGCCCGGCTCGGTCACGCGTTCGAGCTCGAGGAGCGCGCGGTGGTGCCACGGCGCGTGCCCGAGCGCAGCCTCGAGAAACACGCGACCTTCGACTGGTCCGACGGATTGTGCGATGTCGCACAGCAAATCGCCGACCCGATCCAAGTCGAGCGCGCGCATGCGATCGTCGACGCGCGTGCTGCGGTTCACGAGTTCGGTCGCGAGCGCGTGCGTGAGCGACACGTCAGACGGCGCGAGTGAGCAGCCGCGCTCGAGCGCGGACACCGCACCGTCGAAATCCTCGATCAAACGATATTGATCCGAGAGCGCCCGGAGCAGGGCGATCTTGCGCCCGACGTCTGGATCCGCCGCCGCTTCCTTCTCGAACAGCTCGCAGACCGCGTGCATGTCTCCGCGCGCGAGCAACAAAACTCGCGCTTCGTACATCGCGCGCAACAAGGTGGGATCTGCCTCGTAGGCGCGGCGATAGTGTTCGAGCGCCGAGTCCGTGTGGGTGAACTGCTTGTTCAACACCTCGCCGAGCCGGTAGTGCAACAAGCCGATCAAGTGCGGATCGGCGCGCTGTCGCGTGAGCGCTTCGATCTGCGACTCGAGCACGTCGTGAAGCTCGGTCCAGCGTGCGCCGCGCTGCAGCAGCGCTTGCAAGCTCTCGGACGCGTCGACGTTGCGCGCGTCTCGCGCGAGCGCCTTGCGGTAGTAGCCCTCTGCGCGCTTGTCGTCGCCGAGCTCCCGCTCCGCAATCTCGCCTGCTTCGGAGTAAGCCCGGCTCGATGCCGGCGCGTCGCTGCTATGGGCGGCGAGGCCCGCGACGAGGTTCGCGAGCGACGCGAGGTCGTTCACGCTGCGGTAGTGCGCGTGCAGCGCGAGGTAAGCCTCGCGGTCCGCCGGGTCCTTGGCGAGTCGTTGCGCCCAGACATCCGCACCGCCTTGCCCCGGGTTGCGCTCTCGGTCGGCCATGCCCGCCTATGGTTATGTACCGCAACCCATAGATCAATCGCGAGATTGATGCCGCCGGTCGCGCTAGTGGCGAAGAATCGTGAGCCGAGCAGTTACAAGTGGCCCGGCGGACTTTTTTCAGCAGGGGGCGCACCGTCGAAGGACGGTGCACACCCGCATGTGGGACGCCGCGCTCGAGACCGAGCGCAGCGTCACCGCGTTTCTACATGCCCTCGCAGCTCCCCTGCACCTTGCTGGACGGCTCGTCCGTGATATCGACGGCCGATGCCACGATGTCGGAGACCAAGCGATATGCGTTGCAGGCCGGCAATGCACCGCCGGTCGCGAGCGGGTCGCAGCACTGACCTTCCATCGTGGCGCCCTTATCCGGGTCGAGTGCGGCGGTCGGCTTGTCCGCGGTGCACTTGGTCACGATCTTGTCCTCGTTCATCGCATCGCCGACGTGGCAGCCCCACTGGCTCATTTCCTCGTCGGTGACCGGGCACAAGCTGTCTGGCAGCTTCAGCCACTGACAACCTGCGTCGCCCGGCTTGCAGCGCGCCGCCTTGAGCGGGTCGTACTTCGGGTCGTCCTTCGTCGCAGCAATGTTGCTGCCGAACGCCTGCAGCTGGGCGAGGCTGATGTTGGCGAGCACTTGGATCGCGCTCTTGTTGTTCAGGTCGAGACGCTGATACGAGACAGTCTGGCCGTCTGGTTGCCAGCGATCCTGGTCGGCACGCGAGCCGATGCAGTTGATCGAGTCTTTCGCGGGCGGCATCTTGATGATGTCGAAGCCTTGGCTCGCAGCTTCCCACTCGAGCGGCTTGGCTCCCATCGACGTGATGTACGGCAAGTTGGTGACCTTGCGGTTGATGTTCGTCGCCCACACGGTGTGGAACTCCTTCTCCCAGGCGGTTTGCGTCGGATCGACGGTGATCGGCACCGGTGACGTCGCCCAGCGAGACGGATCCATCCAGACCGGCGTGTTCGCGGCCGCGCTGGTGTTGTAGAAACTGTAGGTGCCGTCGCAGTTGTAGCGACCGGCGCCGATCTGCGCGGTGCCCATGCCCGCAACGAAGTTTCCATCCGCGTACGGGACGATGAAGCGCATCAGCAGATGCTGCTCCTCCTTGTCGAAGCGATCGATCGAGGTGCTGGTGATGAGAAGACCAGAAATCGTCTTGGGGTGGTTGTTCGGGATGAAGTACGAGATGCGGTATTCGAGCGTGACTTTGCCGTCCGTCAGGTTGCCGAGTCGCGACGTATTGGACGTGCGATAGCAGCACTTACCCTTCATCGCGTACGGGCCCATGAACGGGCCTTGGCTGATCGGGCAGTCAGCGTTGATCGGATCATCCATCGCGACGCCGCCGCCACCTGAGCCGCCTGAGCCGCCTGAGCCGCCTGCTGGCGAACCGGAAGCGCCGCTCCCAGCTGCAGCCGCATCTCCACCATCGTCGCCGCAGGCGATGAGCGCTGCGCTCACTGCACAGGCATAAAGACATCCCAAGAATATGCTCTTCCGCATGCCCGAATCTCCCTCTCGCTTGTTACGGCCCACGCCCGACGCGCTTTGGACCACCCCCTCCGAAGTCGTCGCGGGTGCACTGTGGTAATCGCCCGACAGTCGTTGGGTCAATAGTGTAGGTCGACAGGCGACACGCGTTCGCACTACGCAGTGTGACGTTTGCAATTGTCACGCACGCGATCCGCGACACGTTTGTCAGGCTCACGATCTCAGTGCGGCAACGGTTGAAGGTCGTGTTCGAGCACGACGAGTAAGCCGTGAGGAACTGCCTTCGCTGCAAAGCGTGCTGCCACGGTATTCAGAAAGATCTGCAAGCGCGGAACGGGGCGTGTTTCATCTAAACGCACGCGTTTCACGCCGCCGCCGCGCAAACCCTTCAAGAGCTCGGGTGTCGCGAAGTGTGCACCTGGAATATCCAAGACTACTGCCAGAGGATCAGTCCATTGAGTGGTACGCAGGCCCTCCAACGAGCCCTGCATCGGCACGAAGATCTCACTCTTGGCCCCTTCGGAGTTCAACGCGGGCAGACGCGTCTCGTCGTTTCCGACCTGAGAATTCGTCGACCTGGGCGAAGTCGTTGCGAGATCTTGGGACGCCGGCGGCTGCGCGGGTGTCGCTGGGAGCGGCTGAGGCGGAGGATCGATCGTGCGTTCGCCTTCGGTCGGTGCGGGCGTCGGAGCTGGGGCCGGGGCCGGAGCCAGCGCGCGTGGCGTCGTGGCCGCAGAGATCGAAGTCGCCGCCGCTGCGATCGCGGTGTCTTCGACTCCCGCTTGCTCCGACTCGTCAGCTGGCGTGCTCGAAGCCTTCCACAGCCAGAGCGCAGCGCCGCTGGCAGCGGCGAAGCCGACGCCCCAGCGCAGCAGGCGCAACAGACTGGACTTCGGGATCTGCATCGTCTGCGCTCGCGCGCGCCGGCGAGTCTTCTGCGTGGTCGAAATTGCAGTCGAGATTCCGGTCGTGTCGATGACGATCGACGGCGTCGCGCTCAGCACTGAAGTGGTGCTTGCCGCTGACGGCGGCGGACCTTGCGAACCTTGCGAACCTGGCGAACCTAACGGAACTAGCGGAACTGGCGGAGCCGACGCGGCCGGCGTCGGCCGCAGCGCAGCCGCTCCGTATTCGACGTTCTCGAACTCGCCCAACCCGTAGACCAGATTGCGGCGGGAACGCGTTGCGGCTGTCGGCTGCAGGCGTAAAGCCAGCTCGAGCGCACCGTGTTCGGAGCGCGGCTTGACGTCGATCCGCTCGATCCGGCCGAGCCGGCGCGAACCGGTATCGCCCAGCTGAAACTCCAGCTCGGACCCCGGCGCGAGTTGGGGTAGTGCCGCTACCAGCTGCAGGCCGTCCGCCGTCACGCAGCCACGCGCGCGCAGCGGCTCGCGCATGCTCGGTACGTGCAGCAACACGACCTCGGCGTGGTCGCTGTTGTGGGCGAGCCAGCGCCGCAGCTGTCCGAGCTGCGCGTCGTCGAGCGGACCGAACTGCACTCCGAAGCCCATCGCTCCGGCGGGCACCGTCGGTGGCTTGGACCAGCGGACGCGCCCATTGAGCGCAGCCCGCTCGTTGTCCAGCTCGAGGCTACACGTCACCTCATCACCTACGCTGAGCGTGGCGTCGGCGGAGAGGCGAATCCCACCTTCACTCAGATCGAGCGCGCGCGCAGGCAAAGTGCGCGAGGCTTCGCGCAAAGTCAGACGCACCGGCGCATCGATCAGGACCCGCTGCGACTGTCTTGCGCTGGAAGCGGCCATGTAGCGTCGCACCTCTCGCAACTACAGCGCGCCTGGACTCGCCGACCCGACGGCCCGTCAGCCGACTAATACTTCCCCAGACGGAAAGCAACTAAACGGGCCCGAAAGGCTTGGTGCCTTTGCCGCCGAGAGCGCCAGCCGCGTGTGGCTGCAAAGAACCTCACCGTCGCTGTCGGCTGCCTCTGGTCGCCGCTGCGGATTGGCATTAGTCTGAAAACTCGTCCTGCCCCCTCTTCGGGACTGAATTTCATCGGGGCTGATGACCCTGTGCGGCAGGGCGCCGGTACATACGAATGGTGCCAACGAAAACCAGCAGCGCTCTCCACGCCCTCCCTGCTCCGACCGACGCGGCTTTGGTGATCGCCGCCAGGTCTGGAGAAGCATGGGCCCAGGAGGCGTTGTACCGGCGGCACGCACGGATGGTGAACGGCCTCGCGTACCGCCTGCTCGGGCGCGATGAAGAGGTCGACGATCTGGTGCAGGAGGCATTCCTGGCCGCTCTTCGCAGCCTCGATCGGTTGGAAAACCCGCAGGCTTTCGCGGGTTGGCTGTGCTCGATTCTGGTTCGGACCGCGCATAAAACTTTGCGCCGCCGTTCGCTGCTGACGCGGCTCGGCATTCGGCGCGCGGTCCCGATCGACCCCGACGCCGTGATCTCGCGATCAGTGCCGCCGGAGGTTCGCGGCGAGCTTGCCGCGATTTACGGCATCCTCGACCGAATGAAGCCGGAAGTCCGGTTGGCCTTGGTGTTGCATCGCGTCGAGGGCCTGTCCGTACCTGAGGTCGCCGAACGCATGACGCTGTCGGTCTCGACCGTCAAGCGCCGCCTCGCAGTCGCCGAGAAGCGCCTCTCGCAGTTCTTGGGAAGTAACGGAGATTCGTCGTGAATCCTTCACGCCACCAACCGCGTCTATCGACCGCCGTCCATCCGGAGGTCACGGAAAGCCGTGTCACCCGCCAATGGTCGTCGATCGAGCGGCGCTTGCCGCGGCGCCCCACTGCGGCGCGCGGGCCGATCTGGTACGTGGGCGTGGCGACGATGCCGCTCTTGGCTGCAGGGCTGTATTGGTTTTCGGCGCGCAGCACTCCGGTGCCCACGACCGGCACGGTGATCGAAAGTGCGAGCACGCCGGTCACAGTCACGCTTCGCGACGGGTCGACACTCGCGCTCGATGCGCAGACGCGCCTCCGATTGCTGCGTGACGAGCCGCAAGACGTCGATGTCGAGCTCGCGACCGGCAAAGCCAACTTCGACGTGACACACGTCAGCGGCCGCGCGTTCCGCGTTCACGCCGGCATCGTCCAGGTGAAGGTTCTTGGTACGCGCTTCGAAGTCGCGAAGACGCCGCGCAAGGAAGGCACCCATATCCAGGTCGCGGTCGCACGCGGTGTGGTCGAGGTGCAGCGGCAAGATGGGACCGGCGGTGTGCGCCGGCTGAACGCGGGCGAGACTTGGTCCGCTTTGATTCCGAGCCGCAGCGTCGTGCAGCCACCAGCTGCACAAGCGCCGGCTGCTGCTACCGAAACGGCGACTGCCGCCGCGATCGCACCGACCCCAGCTCGTCCAGCTGGTCAAGCCGTCCAACCGGTAGCGCCGGTCGAGGAGTTGCGGCCGGACTTGTTCTCGCCGGAACGCGCACCTCCGGCGCACGACGAGCGGCAAGCCGCTCGCGAAGACAAGCGCAATGCGCGCGCTCGTGCGTCTGCACTGGCGCGCGAGCGCGTGACCAGCTCCGCGACGTTGTTCAAGCGCGCGAACTTGGCGCGCCGCACCGGTCAGACCCACGAGGCAGCCGATGCGTACGCCGAGCTGCTGAAACGTTTCCCGGATGACGGGCGTGCGGGCTTGGTCGCGTTCGAGCTCGGCCGCATTCGGATGGACGCGCTTTCGCAGCCGAGGGCGGCAGTCGAAGCGTTCGCTATCGCGCTGCGAAGTGCGCCGCGTGCCTCATTTCGTGAGGACGCGCTCGCACGGATCGTGGTTGCGACGGACCAGCTGAATGAGTACGAAGCGTGCCGAACTGCTCGCGATCGGTACCTGAAAGACTTTCCGAGCGGCGTCCACGCGCTCGCCCTCGAGTCTCGTTGCGGCAAAGCTCGCTGACGACTACCTCGCTGAACGACTACCAATCGCACTTTGTGCGTGTGGCATTGAAGATTTGAGCTCGTCAGATCGCCGGTCTAGCTAGTTCAGCGAGACGCGATCTCGGCTCACTGCTCGCTTCGTGCGAACTGCAGTTGCGGTGTCCGAGGCGACCGTACACCATCGGCGGTTGACCGATGGTCGCGCTTCCGTCCGATCGCTGGCTCGGCTCCTGGCCGTGGGCCTTGGTGTCCATTTTGGCTTTGAGCGGGACCGCGCGCGCGCGCCCGTCGGGGGACGAGAGTTGGCGCTGCGGCCAAAGCACGCGGCCGTACGTCGAGCTCGGCTTCGAAGACGGCTGGGATCCGAAGCTGCAGCAGAGCATTCGCGCCGATCTCGCGGCTGGGCTTCGCACGCGCGGGCTCCTGGTCTGCAGTCCCGGGCAACGCGGCAGTGAGCCGCCGCTGGCGAGCGTGCAGCTCTCGGCGGCATCGGACACGCGTGTCGCGGTCGAGATCCAAGTTCACGACGCACTCACCAACAAGTACGTGATGCGCGAAGTCGATACGCGCCCGCTGCCGAACGACGCGCGCGGCCTCGCGCTTGCGACTGCAGCCGAGGAGCTGCTCCGCGCGAGCTGGGCCGAGCTTGCGATCGAGGACGCGCGTCCGCCGGCGCGTGAGCCACCGGTCGAAGTCGTGCAGGCGGTGCGGCCGATCGCGGTCGCGCGCCGGAACGATCACGTGCTCGGCGTGCGCGCTGCAGGTGAACACCACAGCGGCGGTCAGACGATGATCGGACCCGAAGCCTGGTTCGACGTGTGGTTCAGCGAGCACTTCGCCGCGGAGCTGTCGATCGGCTATCGTCGAGGACTGAACGAGTCGTCGAAGCACGGGTCGATTCAATCGGAGGCGGCCGTGTTTGGTGCAGACGCCCTGATTTCGCTGGCCGGCCGCAGCTCACGGCTGCTGCTCATGACCCGCATCGGGTTTTCGCTCGCGGCAGTGGAGTTCGTCGGCCGTGCCGACGCGAACAACGAATCTCGGGATCGTCGGGGCGTGAACTTCACCGCGCGCGCAGCGTTGGTTTTGCGGCTCGCGCTCGGCGACAACGCGGAGCTGCGGTTGGATGCCGGTCCCGGCATCAACCTTCACGGGCTCTCGGCAGTCGACGACGGCGTCGACGTCACGGGAACAAAAGGTGCGCTCGGCCAAGCCGGGCTGGGTTTTGGAGCGGTGTTTTGATGCGAAGCGTGTGGTGCGCGTTGTTCGTACTGGCAGGCTGTACCGAGCGCCTGCCCGTTCTCGAACGCCCGCCCGAACCGCCTCCAAGTGAAAAGCCGTGCACGTGCGGCAACAACGAGTTGTGCGCGGTCGACCGCTGCGTGAACAAGTCCGAGCTCACGCGGCTCAGCGTCGGAGTTCGACACGCCTGTCGCATCGACGACGGCATCCTCGCGTGTTGGGGCGAAAACCGGCAAGGCCAGCTGGGGTTGGGCGATTCGAACGAGCGCATGTCGCCGACGCGCGTCGGGGATGGATCGTCGTGGCTCGAGGTCGCGGCGGCCGAAGAGCACACGTGTGCGATCGCGGCGCCCGGGCGTTTGTACTGCTGGGGCAACAATCGATCCGGCCAACTCGGAACCGGCGAAGCAGCGGGCCAACAAAACGCGCCGACGCGCGTCGCTTCGGTCTACGACGACTTCGAGCACGTCTTTGCCGGTGGCGACAGCACGTGCGCGTTTCGCGGTGGTGGCACGCTGTACTGCTGGGGTGCGACCGGTGAGTTGCTCGCGGGTACCGGTGATATCGGCACACCCGAAGTCGTCGATGAACCGGTGATCGTGCTCGCCGGATCGAAGTTCACGGAGGTCAGCCTCGGCAGCGACCATGCGTGCGCGGTTCGCGATGACGGGGCGCTGCTGTGCTGGGGGCAAAACGTCGACGGTCAACTCGGCATCGGCATGGCCAGCGACATGACGAAGCAACCGACCGAAGTCGGAAACGACACGGACTGGGAGCACGTCGCCGCGGGGCAACATCACACCTGCGGGATTCGCGGAGGTGACTTGTATTGTTGGGGTCGCGGTGATTCGGGCGAGCTCGGAATTCCGAATCGGCGCCGCAACAGCGCGTTGTCTCCCGCGCGCGTTACGGACATGGGCGGGTGGGAAGACATCGCCGTCAGTGCGATGCACAGCTGCGCGATCGCGGCCAACACCCGCGTGTGGTGTTGGGGGCGCAACAGTGAAGGCCAACTCGGCATGACGCCTTCGAATCCAGTTCTACAGCCGACCCAGGTCGCGATGATGCGCTTCAGTAGAATCGGTTGCGGCGGGACGTTCACCTGCGGCGTGAACACCGGTCAGACATTGCTGTGTTGGGGTGCAAATGACGAAGGTCAGCTCGGGACGGGCGACCACGTCCCGCAATCCACACCGACCGCCGTTGACGACTAGTTCATGCAGGTGCGGAACAAAACGATCTGGTGATCGTCTGCTTCGCGTAGCCACTGGCAGGTCGCGGGGCACATCGTAACCGGCGTTGGTAGCGACTCGGTCGCGTAATACCAGGCCAATTGGTTCCCGCAGCTGCCCTCGTTCGCGACGTATCGCAGCTCTTCCGCGAT
>DASRXR010000256.1:0-6464 GCA_035687405.1 Polyangiales bacterium | reverse complement strand
CGCCACCGACGCCGAAGCGTTCGAATCCGAGCTGAGCTACCTCCTCATCCACCAGCACGCCGCTTTCAACTCCCCGGTGTGGTTCAACTGCGGCCTCTTCCAGCGCTACGGCATCACCGGCAGCGGTGGCAACTTCGCCTGGTCGCCTGACACGAACACGATCGTCGAGACCTCGAACGCCTATCAACAGCCGCAGTGCTCGGCCTGCTTCATTCAAAAGGTCGATGACGACCTGATGAAGATCTACGACCTCGTGAAAAACGAGGCGCGGCTCTTCAAGTACGGCTCCGGCACCGGCAGCAACTTCTCGGCGATCCGCGGTCATCAAGAAAAGCTCTCCGGCGGCGGTACCTCCTCCGGCTTGATGAGCTTCCTCGAAGTGCTCGATCGCGCAGCGGGCGCCACGAAGTCCGGCGGCACGACGCGTCGTGCGGCCAAGATGGTCTGCCTCGACATGGACCACCCGGAGATCGTCGACTTCATCCAGTGGAAGGTGAAGGAAGAGCGCAAAGCCGGCGCGCTGATCGCGGCGGGCTACAGCTCCGACTTCAACGGCGACGCCTATCACACGATCGCGGGTCAGAACTCGAACAACTCGGTTCGCGTGACCGACGCGTACATGCGCGCGATCGAGGGCGACGGCGAGTGGCGCACCTATTTCCGCACCACCGGCCAAGCCGCAAACACGTACAAAGCGCGCGACTTGTGGAAGATGCTCGCGGAGAGCGCGTGGGCGTGCGCCGATCCCGGCGTGCAGTACGACTCGACGATCAACGACTGGCACACCTGCCCGAACACCGAGCGCATCAACGCGAGCAACCCGTGCTCCGAGTACATGTTCTTGGATGACTCGGCGTGCAATCTGTCGTCGATCAACCTCACGAAGTACTTGGACGACGAAGGTCGCTTCGACATCGATGCCTACCGCCACACCGTGCGCTTGTTGATCCTGGCGCAGGAGATCTTGGTCGATTACTCGAGCTATCCGACTGCGACCATCGCGCAGAACAGCCACGACTATCGTCCGCTCGGTCTCGGTTACGCGAACCTCGGCACGCTGCTCATGCGCCAAGGCGTCGCGTACGACAGTGCGGCCGGCCGCGCGTGGTGCGGTGCGCTCACCTCGATCATGACCGGTGAAGCGTATCGAGCTTCGGCGGAGATCGCGGCGACGAAGGGCTCGTTCCCGGGCTTCGAGAAGAATCGCCAGCCGATGCTGCGCGTGATGAACATGCATCGCGATGCCGTAAACGAGATCGGCCGTCGCGCCGGTTACGCGAGCGAAGACGAACTCGAGATCGCCCCCGAGTTGCTCGCCGCGGCGCGCACCTGCTGGGACGAGGCGATCGAGCTCGGCGAGCGCAATGGTTACCGCAACGCGCAAGCGACCGTGCTCGCGCCGACCGGGACGATCGGCTTGCTGATGGACTGCGACACGACCGGCATCGAGCCGGACTTCGCCCTCGTGAAGTTCAAGAAGCTCGCCGGCGGCGGGTACTTCAAGATCGTCAATCAAAGTGTGCCCGGTGCACTTCGCAAGCTGGGTTACGGCGAACGCGAGGTCAGCGAGATCGTCGCGTACGTGAGCGGCACCAACACGTTCACCGGTGCACCCCACGCCTCGCGGCAGTGGCTGCTCGCCAAGGGCTTGAACGAAACCGAGATCGGCAAAGCGGAAACGGCGCTGCCGGGCGTGTTCCACGTCTCGCAAGCACTCGCTCCGTGGGTCATCGGTGCAGAGGCGTTCAAGCGCCTCGGCATCCCGCCCGAGGAGTACAAGGCGATCGGGTTCAACGTGCTGTCGAAGCTCGGGCTCACCAGCCAGCAAATCGACGAGCTGAACGACCAGGTCATCGGTCGGATGACCGTCGAGGGTGCGCCGCACCTGAAGGCGGAACACCTGCCGGTATTCGACTGCGCGAACCGCTGCGGAGCGATCGGCCAGCGCTTCTTGCCGGCGATGTCGCACGTTCGCATGATGGGCGCGGCGCAGCCGTTTCTGTCGGGCGCGATCTCGAAGACCGTCAACTTGCCGAACGAGGCGACGGTCGAAGACATCGAGAACGTCTACTTCGAAGGCTGGAAGCTCGGGCTCAAGGCCGTGGCGCTCTACCGCGACGGCTGCAAGTCGAGCCAGCCGCTGTCGACGAGCGACCGCAAGAAGGAAGACAAGGACAAGAAGGTGGCGAAGTCCGCACCGGTTGCAGAGCCAGTGCTCACAACCAAGACCTCGCCATCGCAACCCGCGCCGTTCGTAGACGAGGGCGCTACGCCACCGTCGTCGATTCGCCATCGCCTACCCAAGAAGCGTCGCGGGTTCACGCAAGAAGCCCGCGTGGGCGGCCACAAGGTGTTCTTGCGCACCGGCGAATACAACGATGGCTCGCTCGGCGAGATCTTCATCGACATGCACAAAGAGGGCGCAGCGTTCCGTTCGCTGATGAACTGCTTTGCGATCAGCGTGTCGATGGGTCTGCAGCACGGGGTGCCGCTCGAGAGCCTCGTCGACCAGTTCACGTTCACGCGCTTCGAGCCGGCCGGTACGGTCGAGGGCCATCCGAACGTGAAGTTCTCGACGTCGATGATCGACTACGTGTTCCGCGTGCTCGGCGTGGAGTACATGAAGCGCTACGACCTCGCACACGTCCCGCCGCAAGAGGTGCGTGAAGAGCTGTCGAACCCGACGGACGCGAGCGCGGGTAACCAGGCGGAGCAAGCGGCGCGCGCGTTGCCACCACCGGTGATGCAGCCGGACGACAAACGCCAGGTGGGCTTGTTCGAGCAGGTGGCTGCAGTCCACAAGGCGCATACGATCGACGAGCAGCTCGGCGAGATGATGGGCGACGCCCCAATGTGCGACACCTGCGGGCACATCACCGTACGTAACGGCGCTTGCTATAAGTGCTTGAACTGCGGTTCCAGCATGGGCTGCAGCTAACGCCGCTTTCGCCGCCCGTTGAGTCGCGTCCGCCGAAAAGCGTCCGCCGAGTCGCCATCATGGGGCTCGGCGGACCAACTCGGCGCCGCCCTGGGCGGCGGACACGGATTGAGGGCAGACGAGCCGCGCTGCGGCCTACATCTGCTATGCTGCCGCGGCGATGCCTTGTCTCAAGTGGATGGTGCCGAACGGTAAGCCGAAGATCTTTCCGATCTACAAAAAGATCACCTCGGTTGGCCGGGCGAAGGGTAACGACGTGGCTGTGGACCACGAGAGCCTCTCGGACTACCACGCACAAGTAATCTTCGACGGCCGCGAGTTCAACTTCTCGGAAGTGGACGCGCGCGGCGAGATGCTTCTGAACGGAAAGAAGAAGCGCCGTGGAAAGTTGGTCCACGGCGACCGACTGACCCTCGGGAACATCGATCTCGCCTTTTCGCTGTACGACGAAGTCACGGCTGCCGAGCAGCAAGAAACTTCGACGGAGCTATCCGGCTTGCGCAAGCTCTACGACTTCAGCCAGCGCCTGATGGAGTTGCGGTCGGTGCCCGACCTGCTCTCCGCGCTGCTCGACGCTGTGATCGAGGTGACGAACGCCGACAAGGGCTTCGTGATCTTGGTCGAAGCCGACGGCCCGCGCGTCGCGGTCGCGCGCAACTTGAAGCACGAGAACCTGATCGACAGCGTGCGGCAGCTCTCGGACAGCATCATCAAGCGCGTCATCGAGAGTCGGAAGCCGCTGATCGTGAGCGACGCGCTTCACGACGAGCAGTGGAAGACGAGCGAGAGCGTGATGAACCTCAAGCTCTGCTCGGTGATGTGCGCGCCGCTGATGGCGCAGGGCGAGCTGCTCGGGATTTTGTACGTCGGCAACGACAACATCGTGAACTTGTTCGAGGAAGGTTCGCTCGATGTGCTGGCGATCTTCGCCGGGCAAGCGTCGCTGATCCTGCAGAACGCGCTGTTGCTCGACAGCTTGAAGAGCGACTTCGACAACCTGAAGCAGAAGTTCGAGATGAGTCGGTTCGGCGACATCATCGGCTCCTGCCCGACGATGCTCGAAGTGTTCCGCACGGTCGAAAAGGTTGCGAACACCGACATCAGCGTGTTGATCACGGGCGAGACCGGCACCGGCAAAGAGCTGATCGCGCGCGCACTGCACGACCGCAGTGATCGCGCCGAGAAGCCGTTCATCGTCGTGAACTGCGGCGCGATTCCCGAGAACTTGATCGAGAGCGAGCTCTTCGGTCACGTGCGCGGCGCGTTTACGGGTGCCGTCGCGACCCGTCCGGGCAAGTTTCAGCTCGCGGATACCGGCACGTTGTTCCTCGACGAGGTCGGCGAGCTGCCGCTGCCGCTTCAAGTGAAGCTCTTGCGCGCGCTGCAAGAGAAGACAGTGATCAAGGTCGGCGACACGAAGCCGGAGCGCGTCGACATTCGCGTGGTCGCGGCGACCAATCGCGAGCTCGAGAACGAGATGCGCGCCGGCAACTTCCGCGAAGACCTGTTTTACCGGCTGAACGTGATCAACATTCACTTGCCGGCGCTGCGTGACCGCGGCGACGACATCCTCGTGCTCGCGAAGTACTTGTTGCAAAAGTACGCCGGCGAGCTCGGTGGGAAAGTCAAAGGCTACACGCCGAACGCGCTGATCGCCGTGCGCAAGTACGACTGGCCCGGCAACATTCGGCAGCTCGAGAACCGCATCAAGAAGGCGATCGTGATGTGCGACAAGACGCTGATCGGCGTCGAGGACCTCGACATGCTTCCCGAAGCAGTCAATCCGATCAAAACGCTCACGCAGGCGCGCGAAGACTTTCAGCGCCGCTACATCCTCGAGGTGCTGGAGCGCAACAACGGCAACCGCACGAAGACCGCCCGCGACCTCGGTGTCGATCCGCGCACGATTTTCCGGTATCTCGAGCGCGAACCCGACGCCAAAGAGCCGAATCCGACCTTCTAAACCCTGCGCATCCTGCGTGAGAGCTGACAGCGATGTCACGGCGCACGAAACCTAGCGTTGCCCAAGTCGTGAGAATCCCGCGGTTTTTCTCGAACCAAGCGGCTGGCGTGAGCTTTGCTTATAAGCTGTCCAGATGTTTGGTCGCAGCCTGGAACTGCGTGCTTGTGGGTGGCTGTGTCGTGACTAGCGCAGAAGAATTTCCCGAAGAAACGCAGGTACCTCCAGTCGTCGTGGATACGCCGGATTTACCGATCGGGAGCATCGTTGCCTTCGACCTGAACAACGAGAACGAGCTTCGGCTGAACATCACCGTGCGCGACGACAACATCGACGACGACTTGGAAATCCAGGCTCGACTGTCAGTCGTCGGTCAGTCGATGCCCGAGTACGTATGCGACACGCCGATCATGAAGACGCAGGAGCCTCAGCGCGCCCAGTCCCCGCTCATCGTAGATCGCTCGAAGATCAGGCCGGGCGCGTGCACGAAGGTCGAGATCGCAGTGAGCTCGCGTTTCGCGCGGCCGTGCGCGACGAACCCTGAGTTGTTCGGCATCCCGCTCCGTGAAGACGACGTCGGTCGCGCAACCTTTTGGATCTGGGAAATGAGTGGCAATCCCGCCGCCAATCCCACTGCGGCGCAAGGGATCGTCACTTCGTGCGCACTCCTGACGACAGCGCCGTCGACCTCGATGCCGACCAAGCCGTAAGTATGCAGCAAGCCGTTCAGCCGAAGCGAACCGCGAGCGCACACTGCGTGCGCTACGTGGTCGTGTGCTCGCTGATTTGGTTGAGTGGGCTCGCCGCTTGTAGCTTCGACGAAGAGCAGCCGGCAGCGGCACCGAACACGTGCTCGCTCCCGACCGACTGTGCAACCGACTTGAGTTGTCAGGCGGGCGTGTGCGTGACGCCGGCCGTCGACACGCCGCTCGCCGTCACGCTCGAAGTCACGCCGAAGCGCATGCCGGATGGCTCGCAGCCCTTCCCGATTTTGTATGGTCCGTTCTCGCTCCAGGGTGGTCGCCGTGACTTTCCGCTGGGAGTGCCGACCATGATCACGGGCGTCGTTCGAGATGGGGCCGAGCCGATCAACGCTCAGCTCACGTTCGTGCCGACCAAGGCCCCGCAGACGCTCGCGAAGCCGGTTCAGACTCGCTCGTCGGTCAGCCAGCTGCGCAGCACGTTTTCAGTGCAGCTGCTCGCCGGCATCGAGTACCGCGTGATGGTGCAGCCGATCGAGTCGATGGTCCCGCCGTACGTGAAAGTGTTCACGGCCGATCCGAGCGAGCCGCTGAACATCGACTACGGCGACATTCCGCGCGTCACGCAGAGCTTCTTGATTCGCAACGTGCCGACGATCCCGGTCGGCCAGAAGCTCAACATTCGGGCACGGTCGAAAGAGACCGGGCAGATCCTGTCGAACACGCAACCAGTCGGCGACGGGCGCCCCCTGTTGACGTTCGCGTTCGACACGCTGCCGAGCTTTCGGGTCGAGATCGCGCCGGAACAGAGCACCGCGTTGAATTTGTCGTTCACGACAGGCGACGACGACAATTGCGATGCGAC
>DASRXR010000255.1:0-7310 GCA_035687405.1 Polyangiales bacterium | reverse complement strand
CATCACGGCCTGCTCGCTCGGATTTCGCGGCCGGGAACCACAGAGTAAACGTTGTTCCCTTGCCTGGCGAACTCTCGCAACGGATATGGCCCCGGTGCGCTACCACGATCTCTTGTGTGAGGGGAAGCCCCAAGCCGCTCCCCCGCTGTTTCGTCGTGTAGAACAGGTCGAAGATGCGCTCCTTTTGCTCGCCGTCCATACCTATCCCGTAGTCTCGCACGACGAGCTCCACGCCTCCGTCGCCTGTACGGGCCTCGAGCTCGATGCGGCCCCCTTTCGGCATGGCCTCCCGCGCGTTCTTCAGCAAGTTGATGAGTACCTGACGGATCTGAGCCTCGTCGAGCGCAACCAGGGGCAGATCTTCTGCGAGCCGCAACTCGAGCTCGACCCCCGCCTTCTCGAGCTCGAGGCGTAAAAGTTGAACGGCGCCGCGGACCACGTCCGGGATGTACTCCGGCACGAGGTGAGGATTCGGCAAGCGCGCCACACGCAAGTACTCCTCCGTGACCAAGCGCAAGCGCTCGATCTCGCGGTGGATCGCGCTGAGTAAGTCGCGTGTTTCGCGATCTGCGCTCGAGAGGATCTCTTCGAGCAGCTCGACGTTGAGCCCGATGCTCGAGAGTGGATTTCGCACCTCGTGGCTCACGTGTGCCGCCATCCGACCGATCGCGGCGAGTCGCTCGGATTGAATCAGCCGGGTTTGCGCTTCGCCGAGGCTCTGATCGCGCGCGACCAGCGCTTTGACCATGCGTTCGAACTCGTTCGAGAGCCGGCCGATCTCGTCGTCCGTGGTCGGGCCGAGCTGCTCGACGAACTCGCCGCGAGCGACGGCTTCGACCCGCTCTTGAAGGCGCGGCAACGGTGCCAGCACGCGCTGCGACCACCACACTGCAAGGACTCCAACCACGAGCGCGAGCCCGGCGAGCACGCCGAACACCGCAAAAGCTTGGCGTTGCTGTGCGCCCACGAGCTGATTGGTAGCTTCGATGCGCGCGACGATCTCGGCCCAGATGCGCTCCCACTCGCGATCGATCGCGCGTTCGCGCGCACGGACATCTGCGAGGGTGCGGCCCGCCGCTTCGCGATCGCCTTTATCGAGCGCGGCGTAGAGATCCGCGTAACGGGACTCGCCCTTGGCGACCATCTGCTGCAGCTTCCGCAGCTCGCGCCGCAAGCGGACGAGCGCGGCGCCTTCGGTTTCCCACGTGATCATGCCGTGGATCTGAGTGATCTTGGCGCGAGCGTTGCGAAGCGTTTCGGGCCGCGCACTGCGCGCAGTTTGAAGCCATGCGCGCGAGGCGGTCGGGTCGCGCTCGGTGGGCACGCGATCGAGCAGATTGTTGATGACCTGCTGGGTCGCGCGCGCTTCGCTGACCGTGAGCGCGAGCGGCAGGTAGCCATCGTCGAGCAAGGTGAGCGCGCGGGCGGTGCGCTCGTGTTGAAGGAAGCTCACCACGACCACGAAGCCGCTGACGGACAGCACCAGCGCAAACCCCAGCGCGATTCGCCGGGTGATCGAGGGTCGCCAACTGCGCATGTGAGGTCGGAAAGTCTCCCGAGGTGAGGGATTGGCCGGACTGGGTAGCCTAGCAAAGGCGCGGGCTGGGCTCGCTACTGGCCCGAATTCTTAGGCTCTTTTGGCGGGGCCGGCCGCAGCATGTTCGTCTCGCTGGCGGCGCTTCTCCCTGTCGCCGCCGGGGGTCGCGAGGCCACGTCCGAGTCGGAGGTCACGAGCGCGGTGATCGCCACGGCCGCCAACAGCAACACGGCGACGGCTACCGCAGCCGTGAGCAGCAGCCCCGGGCGATCACGCTTGCGGATGCTCGAACGCACGCGCGCCACGTCGGGAGGGGTCGCGGGCTTCGGCGCAGGCTCGTCGGGGCGACCCGAGCTGGGACGGCCGGACCCGCGGGCCATGCGTGTGACGACTTTGCCGCTCGGATCGTCGCGTTCGCGACTTTTCGCACGCGGAACTTTGTCTGACGACCGCGAGCTCCGCGGCCGTTCCGACCCGCGTGCGCTCGCGGCGCGCCCGGATCCCCGGGCGTCGCGCGTCTCGTCCTCGCGCGGAGCCGAGCTACGCGGAACTTTGTCTGACGAGCGCAGGCCCCCCGGCCGATCCGAGCCACTTCGCCGCGGGGTCTCTCGATCACCGGCTTCGCGCAAGCGAGGTCGCGAACCCGGCTCACCGCCGACACCTTTCATCGTCACGGCGGGCACCGATTGTGAGCTCGTACCCGAGTCTCGGAGCACCCGCTCCGCACGCGCTGCGTGAAGGCTCGCCGTAATCGGAGCGAACTCCGTCAACGCAGACGCGAGCGCCGCGACGTCAGGAAAGCGCTTCGAGCGATCCTTTTCGAGGCAGCGTTGAACGATGCGCTCGAGACCGACCGGCACGTCGAGCCCTGCAGCTCTCAGCGGCAGAACCGGTTCAGTCGCGATCTGCAGTGCGAGCTCGGGCAGGCTCGGCGCGCTGAACGGCGCCCTACCCGCCAGCATTTCATACAAGATCACGCCGAGCGCCCAGATGTCGGTACGTCCGTCGACCTCTTTCGCCGAGTGCATTTGCTCGGGGGACATGTACGTCGGCGAGCCGAGCGAAGTGCGAGTTGTCGTGAGCCCGAGCTGACCGAAGCCATCGCGCATCAGCTTCGAGATGCCGAAGTCGAGCACCTTCGCGACGCGATGACCTTCGAGGTTGCGCGTGACGAAGATGTTCGAAGGCTTGAGGTCACGGTGGACGATGCCGATCGCGTGTGCTTCGGCTATCGCTTCGCAGACCTGCAGGATGAGCTCCGTGACGTCTGGGATGGGCAGTGGCTCGCGGCGGGCGAGCACGTGCGCGAGGTCTTCGCCCTCGAGATACTCCATCACGATGAACGGCGCACCGCTCGGCAGGTTGGCGACGTCGCTCACGCGCACGACGTGTGGGCTTTTGATCTGGGCCGCAGCCCAGGCTTCGCGCTTGAAGCGTTCGACCGCGTCGGGATCGCCGAGCCAGCTCGGGGGCAAGTACTTGATCGCGACGCGTGAGCCGAGCTGCAGGTGCTCCGCCGATACCACGATGCCCATGCCGCCGGCCCCAATCTGGCCTTCGACGCGATACCGCCCGGCGAGGATCGCGCCCGGTCGTACCTCGCTAGCGGAGAAGTCGCTCACGCTCAAACCCCTCGAAAAGTACCTCCATCATTACATAGTTCGGATAGCCACACAGGCCCACAACGCAGCCTGCAGCGGCGACTAAAACGCTACAGCCCGCGCAATACGCGGTCGCTCTGTTCTTGCAGCGCCGGCTCCGCGCTCACCGCTGCTTGCGCTGCGGCCTTTGCCTGCGGCCGCTTGCCGAGTGCCAGCAGAACCCTCGCCCGTGTCAGCTGGATATCGCCGACTTCCGGGTGCCCCAACGCCAATGCCCGGTCGAGCTCCGGGAGCGCGACCGCGGGCTTACCTGTCTCGAAGTACGCGCGGCCGAGATGCCAGTGGAGCGCGGGGTTCGCGGGGTCGATGAACAGCGCAGTTTCGCCGGCGCGCACGACGTCCTGCCAGGCTTCGTGTTTCGCGAGCAGCGCAACGTAAGCCGCGTGCACGGCGCGGTCGTGTTGGTCGAGACCGGCGATCGCGCTCACCGCTCGCGTCGCCAAAGCTTCGTTTTTTAGTCGGCCCGCAACTTCGAGCAAGCTCTGCCAGGCCTCGGGGCGATCGGAGTCGAGCTTGATCGCAGCTTCGAGCTCGGGCAGCGCCTCGAGCGGCGCAGTGCGCGCGAGTGATGCGTGCGCGAGCATCATGCGCAAGCCATAGCCGTCCGCACCGCTCGCGATGATCGCGCGCAAACAACGCTCGGCTTCCGGCGCATCGTGGTTTTGAAGTGCGACGCGCGCGAGTGCGAAGAGCGCGATCCGGTTCTGCGGCGCGATGAGCAGCGCGGCGCGCGCAGCCGCCTCGGCCATTCCGAAGTCGTCCACCATGATGGAGGCCATGGCGAAGCTCGCTTGTAGGTCCGGATTTGCCGGCGCCGCGGTCGCGCGCGCTCGCGCTTGTTCGAGGTCGCTGTATGGCGCGAAGTCGACTGCAAACTCAGCCCCGTAGTGCGCCAGCCGCTCGGTCGAGAAAGCACGAAAGTCACGGTCGAGCTGTGCGAGTGAGACGCCGAGTGCGGTCTGCACGACCTCTTGTGTTGGCTTGCCCTCGCCCCAGAGCTTCAACATGCCGCGCACGTGTTCGATCCCGAATCGCTCCACGATGTACTTCACCGCGGAAAACGCGGAGTAATACGCCGTCATCAAGTCGCGTGGCGTGCGTGCGCGCGTGAACACGCGGTTCATCGTCTCGAGCGCGGGCAAGCGATCTTCGCGCAGCGCATCGTAGAGCAGCGGGTCGTCCTCCCGCTTCCACTCCGGGCGCGCCAGCGTCGTTTCGTACTCGGCGAGGCCTTCGGTGAACCAACGCGGCACGCGACCGCGGCTCAACTGTAAGTGAAACACGTGAGACAGCTCGTGCCAGACGATCTGACCCCAGTTGAACGGGCCAGCTTTCGGTGAAAGCGCCGTCACCACCTTGCCGAAGCACACGCCTTGAACACCGATGCTGGGCAGGCCGGTCGTACGCACCGAGAACTGCACCGGATCGGCGTAGAGCTCGATGTGGAGCGGGCCCTGCGGCGTGAAGGCGTAACGCTTGCGAAGCTCGGCGTATGCCTTCGCCAACATCGGCACGAGGTAAGGCTCGAGCACTGCGCGTTCTTCTTTGTGCAGTCGAATGTCGAACGGTGAACTATTGAAGTTCGTGTAGTCGCGGGTGATCGCACGTTCGTACAAGTTGAGCGTGTTGAAGACTTGCACGTTGTAGTGGTCGCGATCCCAAGCCGCGCGAAGTTCCTTGAGCCCGGCTTGTTCTTCGCCCATGCGCAAGAGATTCAGGCCCAACGTCGCACGCGCGAGTGGGTCCTCCGGCGCGATCGCGAGGGCCTCGCGCGCGAGCGACACGAGCTCGGGGTAGCGGTGCTCCCACTCGGCGTACTCCGAGATGATCGAATACATGCGGCTGAAGGTCGGATTGAGCTCGAGCACCGCGCGTTTTGCTCGATCGAGACCCGCAACATCATCCGCGAGGAAGCGAACCGCCGCGCGCATCGAGAGCGCTTCGAGATCTTTCGGGTTCACCGCGAGCGCGCGATCGAGCGCAGCATCCGCGACAGAGATCTCCATGTTGCGCAGCGCCATCCCAGCCCGGATCACGTAGGCGGCCACGAGGTTCGGGTTCACTGCGAGCGCGCGATTGAGTGCAGCATCCGCTTCGTCGAAGTCCATCGATTGCCGCAACTGCAGCTTCGCCATCAGCGCGTGTGCGAGCGGATGGTTGGCGTTGTGCCCGAGCGCCTCGAGCACGCTCTGCGCCGCGTGCTTGTCGTCGTACTTGTCCATGTACATCTGCGCCCAACCGAGCTGGGTATCGGTGCGTGCGCGATCGAGCAGCGCAGCTTGGCGAAACACGTCGTTCGCGAGCTGAAAGTCACCGAGCTGTCGCGCCGCGAGCGCGGCTGCGTTGAGCGCGATCGCACTCGTCGTCTCGTGGCGTCGATAACTCTCGATCAGCACCTCGAGCCACGGGCGGCCTTCTTGCGTCCGGCCACGATCGAGGAGCAAGCCGCCGAGGTCCGCGCGAGCGCGGTACGCGAGAGGCTCGTCGGCGATGCGGCGATACGCGACTTCGGCTTCGTCCAGACGCCCGAGCGCGACGAGCGCCTGCCCCTGCACCGTCGTTGCAGCTACCCGCTGCGACACGTCTCGCGCCACAAGCAGCGAAACGTCGATCGCTTCGGCGTAACGCCCAGTCTCGTACAGCAACCGTGCGAGCAACGTGTACCCAGCGGCAGTCGCCGGCGCGAGCGTACGAAGCGCAGCTTCAGCCCGCGCGTACTCGCCGGTGTAGAGCAGCGTGCGAGCTTCGCGAAGTGTGACCGCCGGTGCAGAGGCCGATGGCTTCGTCTTTGCCGTTCCCGCGTGCGCGGGAGCCTCGCGCGCGGTAACCGGAGCCGTAACGTTAGGCGCGGCGCGAACGTAGGTCGGCATCGCGAGCCACAGCAGGACACCGATTCGCCAGACACGTTCCAGGCGTGCGCGAGCCATGCCGCACGATAGCCTGTGGATAGGTTACCAGCGATGTCTCAAACCAGTGCAGCGCGCAGGCTTACGGCGTGCACGACACCGTTTCACCGTTCGTTCCCGTCGCGATCTTCGCGCAACCGAGTCCGACGAGCGAGTCGAGCGCACCGCACGTGCCATCCGGCGCGCAACAGCCTGGCAGCTGGATGAGACCCGCGATGGCGACGCCGGGACAGCTCGCGTCTTCCGCACCGGGAGCGTCGAGCGGCAAACATTCCGTGATGCCCAAGCCCGCCGCGCTCAGCCCGCAGACGTTGCTCGTCGTGCAGCAGCTCATCGCTCCAATCAAGCCGCCCAAGCCGCCCGGCACCGGACAACTGTTGCAATTAGTCGTGCTGCTGCCAGCGGCACCACCCGAGCGCCCCGCAGCAGCGGAACCACCTCGGCCGCCGCGGCCAGCTGCAGCCGCACCACCGCGGCCAGCCGCAGCCGCACCGCCGCGACCCGCATTCGCGCTGGCACCTGCGCGCCCGCCCGCACCACCGCGTCCTGCATCGCCGTCGCCTGCATCGACTTCATCGACCGAGGCGTCGGCTTCGAGCTCGAGTAAGCCTGTGCCGGGCAAGTCGTGGGATTTCGTGCAGCCCGCAACTGCGAGCAAGCCACTCAGCACAATCCACGACCAGTTCAGCCGAGCCGAGCACGAGTGCATGCATCAGTGTAGCTCGAAACGAACCGCGCACGGAGCAGACCCCCACCGCGCGAGCACCAAAGGCGCGCATGTGGGTAACTGCGAGCGTAAGCTCTGAAACGTCCGGAACGCTGACGTTGCGTATCGCAGCGCCGTCGAGCGCCCGCTTTACTTGGTCGGCGCCGCTGTGGTCGGTGCAGCTGCGGGAGCCGAAGCCGCTGTCAGAATCACCGCGGCGACGTCTCTCGGCTTCGAGACCAGCGGCACGTGACTCGATTTGACCGAGGTGACCGTCGCTTTCATGCGCGTCGCCATCAATGCTTGGGCGGCCGGATCGATCATCTGATCGTCCGACGCGCGCAGATACCAAGCCGGCTTCGTCTTCCAGGCGGCTGTCTTGACCTTGTCGTCGAAGCACTTCGTCGCGATCGGGCCCTGCTTCACGCCGATCAACTTCTTTTCGGCGGGCGTTGTATCTGGGGCGAAGTCTTTCGCGACGACTTCGGGCGGCAACCAGG
>DASRXR010000254.1:0-18143 GCA_035687405.1 Polyangiales bacterium | reverse complement strand
CGACCGCTTCCGCCTTCGACTTTACCTGCATCAAGCAGAAGCCCGCGATCAATTCTTTGGTCTCGGGAAACGGGCCGTCAGTCACGCTGAACTTCCCGTGGTCGACACTCACGCGCGCACCGTGCTTGCTCGACGTGCAGCCTTCGAACGACAAGAGCACGCCCGCCTTCAGCATGTCGTCGATGAGCTTGCCCATCGAATCCATCTCTTGTTGGGTCGGCGGTCTGTCCGAGTCGTCATTGCCCGGCTTGTAGATACACAGAAAACGCATGTCGTCACTCCTGGTCGTGAGCGTGGTCGTGGTCGTGGTTTGCGAAGCGCGCGAGACGTTCTCGCTGACCTCTACACTCTCGACAATCCGACCCGGGCTGGATCGACACGCACGCCACTTTTTTTTGCTACAGCCGACTCAGGCCGCGAGCACTTGATTCGACTCGATGAAGCGCGCGAGGTTCTCGATCCGCTCGATCGCGCTGTGACGCGCATCCCGCACGTACCACCAGCGTTCGGCGCGCTCTTGCGTCCAACTCGCCGCAAAATCGAGCAGCGCGCGTTCGAGTGCAGCCGCACTCTCGGGGCGATCCTCCGGCGACTTCGCGAGACACGCGAGAATCAACGCCTCGAGCTCCTGCGGGAGCTCCGCGCCGAGCCGCTCCGAAGGAGTCATCGGCGTGCTCCGCAGGTGATGGCTGCAAACCTCGAGCACGGTGCGACCAGCAAAGGGAGGCTGGCCCGTGAGCAAGAAGTAGCCGAGCGCTCCGACCGCGTACAGGTCGCTGCGCGCGTCGACACTGTTCGGCTCGGTCAACGCTTCGGGCGACATGTACAACGGCGTTCCAACCAGACGCTCGCTGTCGGCCTCCGTATCCGCGCCGCGACCACCGTCGATCTCTTTGATCAACCCGAAGTCCAACACCTTTACGACGTCCGCAACACCGCCGCGCTCGCAGAGCATCACGTTCGCGGGTTTGATGTCGCGATGGATCAAGCCGGTGCGGTGTGCTTCGCTCAACGCGCTCGCGAGCTGCGCGAGCACGCGTGCGACTCGCGCGGGATCCTGTGGACCGTCGCGTTCGACGAGCGTCTGAAGATCGCAGCCGTCCACGTACTCCATGGCGTAATAAAACGAGCCCGTCGGAGTGCGACCGTAGTCGTAGATGCTGATCGTGTTCGGATGGGTGAGCCGGCTCGTCAGCTGAACCTCGCGCTCGAAGCGCCGGCGATCGCGCTCGCCTGCACGCTTCGCCGGCAACACTTTGATCGCCGCCGGCCGCTGCAACAGCGTGTGGCTCGCCTTGTAGACGATGCCCATTCCGCCTTCGCCGATCTTCTCGTCCAGCCGATACGCACCGAGCAGCTGGTCGCGCCCACTGCGGCGGCGTTGAATCAGCCGCGCGACGTACGCGAGCGCTGCAGCTGCGAGCACCACGAGCACCGCCGGGCTGACCGACGGCGTGAACAGGTCCGACCCCGCGTGTGGCCCGAACCAGACTGCGGCGAGCACGGCCGGCGCTGCGAGTGCCAGGCACGCGCTCGCGCGCAATGTGCGGCTCGGAGCGGACGTCGCCGAAGCGGTTTGGCTCTCGAAATCGATGTCGGTGAAGCGGGCCATGACGTTCCTCTATTGGGCTGACGTTTGACGCCTGCCCAAATCGACACGTCGGCCGAACTTTTTTAGAAACTAGTCAATTGGCTAGGACGAGCACCACACCGTCCAGCCCGACCGCGAAGACTCGGCCCTGATCGTCCCCAAACACGCTCTGCAGCGAGCTCAGGGTGCCGGTCTGGAGCGCGTTCCACTGACTGCCGTCGTACCGGAGCGCCGTGCCGCCGCTTCCGACCGCGTAGATCTCGGAGGCACTGCGCCCCCAAACGTCGTTCAGCGAGAACCCGCCGGCCTGCGACATCGCCGAAAAGCGCTCGCCGTTCCAGTGGAGGATCGTGCCCTCGGTCCCAACGACCCAGACGTCGTCCCGGCCGCTCCCCCAGACCGCGCGCAGGTTCGTAACCACGCCGCCCATCGGTCCGGTCGGCACCCGCAGCCACGCCATGCCGTCCCAGCGGAGCACCGAGCCTCCGTCGCCGACGGCCCAGAACGCGTCGTCCGCGATGCCCCAGACGTCGCTCAAATTGCTGCGCACTGGCGTCGCGACCTTGATGAAGCTGCCAGCTGCAGCGACGAGCGTGAGCCCGGCGTCGCCGACGATCCAAACCGTATTCGCAGCACCCCACACCGCGTGCAGCCATGCATCACCAGCTGCGCTGACTTCGCGCGTCTGAAGCATGCCGTTCTCGTAGCGAACGACCGTGCCTGCGGTGCCGACTGCCCAAACACCGTTCTTATCGCCCCACACACCGTAGAGCGCGCGTTCGGTCGGACTCGTCATCGTTTGCCAACCGTTCGCATCGCGACGCTCGATCTCGTCGCCGACGACCCACATCGTTTTGCCATCACCCCAGACGCCGAGGTGATTGCGGCGCGACCCGCCACTCAAGCTCTGCCGGGAGTCAGCTTGGAAGCGGCTGACTTGCCCGTGCTCCCCGACCGCGATCAAGCTGGCTTCGCGCAACCGCGTTGCAGCGTAGAACGGCGCTTCGGTCCCGCTCGCGAGTGGTGCCCACACCGTGCCGTTGTAGCGAAACACGTGGCCTTTTTCGCCGAACGCCCAGACGGACCACGGTCCCTCCGGGGCCATCGGCGGCAGCATCCCCGCGTCCATCATCGGCATCGGTGCCGGCATCGGCGCACCCGCATCCATGAGCGGAGGTGGCGCCGCGATGTCGACCTGCAGACTGAACAGTGCGCCCGACAAGCCCATGTTCGCGTTCGTCCACGTCGTGCCGTTCCAGTGCACCGCCGTGCCGCCGGCACCGACTGCCCACACGTCGTGGGCAGCCAAACCGTGAATGGCATTGAGCGCACCTCCGGTCGGGCTCTTGTCCGCAATCCACTGCGTGCCGTCGTAGACGCGAATCACGCCAGCGTCGCCGACCGCCCACAGCTTGTCCGCCGAGAAGCCCCAGATCGCGCGCAACACTTGCGGCGTCGCAGCCATCAGCGGCTGGCTGCTCCACTTCTCACCGTCGTAGTGGATGATCAACGCGTTCACGCCGGTATGGCCCACGGCCCAAACCGCGTTCGGCGCTGCCGCAAACACGCCGTACAACACGCCGCGCCCGGCGCCGGACGCGTCGATCACGCTGCTGAGATCGTTCTTGCTCCACGCGCTGCCGTCGTAGTGCAGCACGAGACCGCCCTTGCCGACCGCCCACACGTCGTTCGCAGCGCTGCCGTGGATGGCGAGCAGATCCGTGTGTGCGTCGACGTGTTCGGCGCGAAAGTTCTTCCCGTCGTAGTGCAAGACCACGCCACCATCGCCGACTCCCCACACGTCGTTCGGCGTCGCGCTCCAAACCGCACGCAACGTCTCGCCTTGCGGAGTCGGTCGTTCCCAGCAGAAGTTGTCGACGCTGCACACGGGCGGCGCCGGCGTTTCCGGGACGCCGGCATCTTCTTCCCCGGCGTCTTTCTGACTCATCGGCTTACCGCCGCCGTCGCGTCCGCCGCCGTCCGCTGCAGGCGAGTCGTCGTCGCCGCACGCCGCGAGGGCGGCGGCGATCAAGCACACCGTGTACAACCTCGCGGCGATCTTCATCGCTAGTCTCCAGTTCAGTTCAGGTCAGCTCAGTCCGGACCACCCGAGCACGCGTCGCAGTGGATCACGTTGCCGCAGCCATCCGGGCCGTCGTACGGGCCGTTCTGGCACATGTCGATGCAGCGCAGCGGTGAGCAGCAGCTGCCGCTCGCATCGCACACGAGTGGATCGGCGCACGGACACGCGAGCGGCATCCCGCAGCCATCCGTCGTCGTGTTGCAACCTACGCCGGGGTCGCCGCACTTCTTCGCCGCGCAGCACAAGTTGTTCAGGCACATCTGGCCCGCGCCGCAGGTACCGCACGACGCCATGCCTCCGCATCCGTCGCTGACCACGCCGCACTGTTTGTCTGCGGGACACGTTTGCGGTTGGCAGACGTTGCAGACGTTCGCGGTGATCTGGCCGCACACCATGCCGGCCGAACAGCTACCGCACGCAAACGAGCCGCCGCAGCCGTCCGAGACGTCGCCGCAATCACCGGGATTGCAACCGGCCTTGGGCGTGCAAGGGCTGCAGACGTGTGCGGCCTGACCCGGCACGCTGCAGTAGTTGCCATCGGGACAACCGCCGCAGTCGAGCTCGCGGCCGCAGCCATCAGCCCCCTTACCGCATTGCCAGCCGAGGTCGTTGCAGGTCTTCGGCGTGCACGGCGCGCACACGTTCGCGCTCACGAGGCCGCAGGCTTGCGGTTGACCCGACGAGGTGTCGGGACACGTACCGCACTGCAGCTTGCCGCCGCAGCCGTCTGAGACTTCGCCGCACGCACCGGCGGGACATTCACGTGGAACGCAGCAGTAGTTCTGATAACACAGGCCGGCCGCGTCGCCGCCGCCAGCGGCAGGTGGACACATCCCGCAGCTCAGCGTGCCGCCGCAGCCATCACTTCCAGTGCCGCACGTCCAGCCGAGCTCGGCGCACGTCTTCGGAACGCAGCTCTCGCAATAGTTGTCGACGCAGATCTCGCCGCGCGGGCAGGTTCCGCAGTCGACCGAAGTACCGCTGCACGCATCTTTGATCGTGCCGCAGGTCGCATTCACGATCTCGCACGGGCCTTGCCGCGGAGGGCGGCGGCACCGGTGATCGACGCAGACTTCACCACCGCGGCACGTGCCGCAGTCGAGCTTGCTACCGCAACCGTCGCTCAGTGGCCCGCACTCGGCGTGCTCGAGCTCGCAGCTCGTCGGCGTGCACTCTTCACAGTGATAGCTGACTGCGTCGCAGGCCTCGTCGCCCTCGCAACCGCCGCACTCCACTGTTCCACCACAGCCGTCCGGTAGCTTGCCGCACGCCATGATCGTCGCGCAGTCGCGCGGCTTACAGCTGCCGCACTGACCCGTCGCCGCGTCGCAAATCGCGCCGCCGGTGCAGCTGCCGCAGGCACGCTGACCTCCACACGCATCGAGGAGCACGCCGCACTGCTTGCCGGCATCAGTACAAGCTTCGGTGAGCATGCGGCACTGCTGCGTGCTCGCCTCGCAGATCTCGCCGGCCTTACACGTACCGCACATCAAGATCCCGCCGCAGCCATCCGGAATCGCTCCGCAGAGCGCGCCTTCACCGAGACAGGTCTTGGGTTCACACAGCGGATCCCCAGGATGTGTCGTGCCCGAGCCACTCGCGCCGCTTCCGGATCCGCCGCCGTGTGTGCCACCGTGGCCGCCGCTTCCGCTCGCGCTTGCATCTCCGCTAGCGCCATCGCGATCGTCGACGCCGCCGTCGTCGTCTTCGCCCGCGTCGCCCTTGCCATTGCCGCGTCCGCCATCATCGCGCTTGTCGGCAGCACAGGCCGCGAGCGTTAGAACCAGCGCGATCACGTACCCAACACGCGCCGGACGCACCCTGTCCATCGCCATCGACAGCACCCCTGACTCGCGTTGCTACTACTAACTGCGAGCTCGAATCACGACTGTATCATAGTGCGTAGTTCAGACCTTCGGAGGGTCAGACAATTTAGGTGGTAGTGTGTGGGCTGCGCCGCTGCGAGCTGCAACACACGTTCGAACCACGCCGCTCTCAGCGGCTGCGCTCACTGCGGGCCGACGACCGTGATCCGATCGAGGTCGAGCCCGCCCGGATACATGTAGCTCGTGTAGCGCCCGTACCCGTATACGACCAACCCGAACGGCTCATCGGCTTCGATGCGATGTACGCCCGTACCGGTGGCGGGAAGTTTCGCGCGCAGCACGTGATAGTCGGTCTCGCCGACGTCTTTTGCATCGGCTGTGAGCAGGGCTCCGTCGAGCGTGATCGCCACACCGATCGGCGCGATCACGTTGATGAAGTTCGAGTCGTATGTCGGAGAGGCCGTGAACGTATACGAGCGCCGGTATTGTGCGGTCGGGACGACGAGCGCCATCGATGGATCGCCCGAGCCACTCGGCACCGCTGCTTGTCCCAGCATGTACTGCGCGATCAGGATCGGCTTGTTCGACTTCACGCGAACGTCGACCGGGAGCTCTTCGGTGTTCTGCTCACCGGCAACGCCACGTGTGAACTTGCCGACGGTCAGCTGGAACGGCGCGTCGTCGGGCCCGAGCGTGATCGCATCGTGCACTTTCGGCTCGAACTCGATCTTGGTGTTCGATTGCACGGCCGAGATGCGCATCACGTACGGCGATTGGCTCGCGACGGCAGCGGGATACGACACGATGTAGTCGGAGCCGAGGATTTGAGTCGGGAACAGGCCTTGTTCGAGGTGATCGCATGCGGGCGTCGTAGCGTCCGGAATGTTCGCACACGAGTGCCCACCGATGACTTGCACGGGTTTGTCTGCGTGAACGACGCTGCCGCTCGCATCCTCTGAGTCCATGCCGTGGCTCGAGAGCACTTCGAGCACGTCGCCGCGATCGAGCGTGATGTCGCCCGTTCCTTCGCGCGTGACGCCACCGCCGGGCCGAAACTTGCCGCGACCTTTCAGCGTGACGTGCGTGCCGTCTTGCGTCGCCGTCACGGCGAAGAACGACGAGGTATTGCCTCGCGAGGGCCAGCTCATGACGATGTAGTCGCCGCTCAGCGTCGTGGCCGGTAGTAGCAACGAAGCGTCGTTCGTGTACGACAAACACTCGGGCACGATGCCGCCGGGACACTTCGTTCCGACTGGACACTCCGCCGGAGGATTGCCGCCTTTGCCGATTTCGTATTCGAGCGGGCTCAGTTGGTAGACCGTGACCGGTCGATCGCTGCGCACGCGATACGCGCCATCTTTGACGACGCGACTATCGCCGGGCTCGGGCGGGATCTGACACGCGTCCTGATCGCCGCCCTTGAGCAGCGGAACCCACTCGAGCTTCACGATCTCCAGCGCGTTTACGGCGACCGTGAGCGTGCGAACCATCGTCTCGCCACGCGTTACGTAGACCGTCGCGGGCTCGCTGCTCGCGTTCGCGACTGCGACCGCGAAGTCAAATCCGCTCCAGACTGGGTTCAACGTGACAGTCGGGTAATAGTCGCAGCCGATGTAGCTCGCCGTGACTTCGGGCGGTGCACAGGCGCCCTTGCAGCCATCAGCTTCACAGACCATGCCCTGCATCACGTCGCAGTCGAACGCGTCATAGCCGGTGCCGTCCTCGCGGCACAAGCTCGCTTTGCCGTCCGAACAGCTCGCTTCGCCCGGTGTGCAGACCACACAACCGAGCGCCAGCGGGTTACCGGTCGCGCTCAAACGCGAGCTCATGCACGCATGACCGTCCTTCGAGCAGTCGGTCGTGCGTTTGAACCCGCCTTTGCCGTTGCAGACCTTTGCGACCGAGCCGTCGCATTGCACGCTGTCTTCGGCGCATTCGAATGGCGCTAGACCGCTGTCCGATCCGCCGTCGCCGGCGGACGGATTCGAGTCGTCATCACATGAACAGCGCGTGACGCTGAGCATGCATGCGAGGATCCACAGCCGAGCATTGCCATGAAGGAATCGTGCGTGCACGCAGCGCGAGTATGCCCGCATGCGATCGGGCTTTCCAAGATCGGTCGCGAATCGAGGTGAGTGCTCAGCCGAAACGTGGTCTCGAGTACGCCGCTCTCGTGCTAAACCAGAGTCAGATGCAGCGCTTGTTAGTCGTGCTCTTGGCTCAGTCCTTCGTGCTCGCGAGCTGTGCTTCCGAAGCGGACGAACCTCTGCCGCTGACGGATGCATGGAGCATGCTGCCGGTGCTCGACGGCGTTCAGCACCGGGAGTGGTCGAGCTTCGAACGCGGCTCGACCGGGATTGCGCTGTTCGCCCACTCGAACAAGGACTTCAACAACTTCCTCGCGGTGTGCAGCTCGGAGCCGCTGCTGACCTTTCAGCATGCCGATCAAAACGGGCCGTGCGAGCCGCCGCAACGCGGCTACTTGATCGCCCAGGACGACGATGGCCCAGGCGTCGTCTCGCGGATGTACTTCACGGCGGGGCCGCTCGCGCCGCCATCGACTGCAACGTTTCGCGACGAAGTGCTGCGCATCTACGTCGATGATCAGCCGCAGCCGTTTTACGAAGGGAAGCTCTCGAGCTGGCGCGGAGGCGATCCGACGTTTCGCGTGCCGCTCGCGCGTTATACGTCGGGCGCACTCGTGAGCTACCTGCCGATCCCGTACGAGAAACGGTTGCGCATCCTGCTCGACGATCTGCGGCCAGACTCGATGTACTACTATCAGATCGGCGCACACCAACGCGTCCGTCCGGCCGAGTCGCGCGAGACGCTCGCGTTTCTCGCCGACAACGCGGGCCAGGTGCCGGGTGGCGCGCTCTCACGCACGCGCTACGTCGATCAACCGTTTGCGATCGCGGCAGGGCAGGGCGTCGACGTCGTTGCGCTCGAGCGCTCTGGTACGCTGCAACTCTCGTCGTTTTCATACTTTGGTGCGGACGAAAGTGTGGGGCGCGACGTGCGCCTGCAACTCTTCTGGAATGGTGCCAAACATCCGAGCTTAGACTTGCCGCTCGAGACGTTGTTCGCCGGCCGCCACAAGCTGCGAGGCTTTCGGACGTTGCCGATGCTGGTCGATCTCGCGGGAGGCCGTACGACTCTCACGATCACGCTGCCGATGCCGTACAAACGCGGCGCTCGCGTGCGCTTGCACAACGCAGGCCAGGTTCCGCATACGGTGCAAGCGCGCATCGAAGGCACCAACCAGGTACCCGCCGGTCCGTTCGGCGAGCTGCGCGCGACGTGGCTGGAGCAACACGGCCCGTTCACACCGCTGCGCCGCTTTCGCGCCACGAACTTTCGCGGTCGCGGCAAGTTCATTGGAGTGATGATGTTCATCGATGGCCGCGGCAAAGCCGACGGCGCCACGCCGCATCCGGTGAGCTTTCTCGAAGGCGATGCGACTACGATCGTCGATGGCCATTCGTTTCAAGGCACCGGCACCGAGGACTATTTCAACGCCGGCTTCTACTTTCAAGACGGCCAGTACGACTCGCCGTTCAGCGCACTGGTGCGGCTCGACGCGAATCTCGAAAAGGGCACGTCGGAGGTCACGGCCGTGCGCTGGCACGTGTTCGAAGACGCGATCGAGTTCGAGCAAGGGTTCGAGCTGCGATTCGAGTACGGCTCGTACGAGCCTCTCGCAGCACATCACTACGCCGCATTAGGCTTTTACTACGCACTTTGAAACAGTGTCGTCTGGAGCGCGAGACATCGCGCGATCCACCACGAGCCCTGCGGTGCGTGCTCACGTACCAAAGCGTACGCTCCGCGCGCTCCTCGGTCTCGGCGGCGCCTCGCGTGATGTCTCGCAAACCATGCGACGCTGTTTACTCCGCGTCGTGCGTTTCGCTGCGCTCGATGCTCGCGCCGAGCGCACGCAGACGTTCTTCGATTCGCTCGTAGCCGCGATCGATCTGCTGCGCGTTCTGGATCGTGCTCTTGCCTTCTGCGACGAGCGCAGCCAATAGCAGCGCCATGCCCGCGCGAATGTCCGGGCTCGACACGTTCTGTCCGTAGAGCTTCGAGCGCCCACTCACGAGCGCGCGATGCGGATCACACACGATCACGCGCGCGCCCATCGAGATCAGCCGGTCCACCCAGTAGAGCCGGCTCTCGTACATCCACTCGTGGATCATCGAGGTGCCGCGCGCCTGCGTCGCGAGCACGAGCGCGATCGACGTCAGGTCCGCAGGGAAGCCCGGCCAGGGCGCATCGTGGATCCGCGGCACCGCACCGTGAAGGCCGTCCTGTACGATCAGCTCTTGATCGCGCGGGACGATGATGTCTTCGCCTTCGACCCGAAAGTGCACGCCGAGCTTCGCGTACGCCGCCGCGGTTACCCGATGTTCGGACGGGCGCGCGTCGCGAATGCGAAGCTCACCGCCCGTGATCGCTGCGAGCGCAATGAAACTACCGACCTCCAAGTAGTCAGGACCGACAGCCGCAGTCGCGCCGTGCAGCCGGTCGATGCCTTCGATCTGCAGCGTGTTGCTCCCGATGCCTTCGATGCGCGCGCCCATCGCGCACAGCAGTCGACACAAATCTTGCACGTGAGGCTCGGACGCCGCGTTTTGCAGAATCGTCGTACCGCGTGCGAGCACGGCTGCCATCAGCACGTTCTCGGTCGCCATCACGCTCATCTCGGTCAAGAAGATGTCGGCGCCGGTGAGCCCGCGCGGCGCGGACATGCGATAGCGATCGGGCAGCACGTCCACTTCGGCACCGAGCTGGCGTAGTGCCTCGACGTGCGTGTCGAGTGGCCGGCGGCCGATCTTGTCGCCGCCCGGAGCCGGGACCTCGGCTCGACCGGAGCGCGCGAGCAACGGCCCAGCGACGACGAAGCTCGCGCGCATGTGCCGGCAGATTTCGGACGGCAATACTACGCTTCGAATCTCGGTCGTCCGACATTCGAGCGTTCCGGGCTGCTTCGCGTCGAAGTTAGTCCCGAGTTCACCGAGCAGCGCGCGCATCGTCTGGACGTCCCGGATCTGCGGGACGCGCTGCAGCGTGACCTTTTCGTCGGTGAGCAGGGTCGCAGCCAGCATCGGCAGCGCTGCGTTTTTGTTGCCGGCGATCATCACTTCGCCGCCCAGGGGCTTGCCGCCTTCGATCAGCAGTGTGCTCACTCGCCGAGCGTATCGCGAGTTCGTGCGCCTGTCTCTTCCGCTGCAACGCTGGTGCGAACGCCGTCAGGAGACGTCCTCTGGCCGTGATCGTGACCGGAAAGTCACGACCACGACCGCGGGATTGGAAAACACGGCGCTCGCGAGAGCCGCCGTGCGCTGCGTCATCAGACTTCGATCCAGCCGCCCAGCGTGAGCTTCAAGCCGAACACCGTGACTTTGTCGTCGCCGCTCAGGTCGGTGTCCAAGAACGGACCGAAACCGGCGAAGAAGTGCGTCGCGGGATGGAACATGAACGGAACGAACAAATTGAGGGCGAGGGCTGAGTTGTCGTTTGCGGTGACCGAGACGTCCTCGTCTTCTGGGCTATCGAACGAAGTGTTCGTCGTCGCAAACGAGAATCCGACTTTCGGCCACAACGACACCAGATCGGACAGTACGAGGTTATAGCCGACGCGCGGTCCGATGCTGAACCTAGTCGTCGAACCGTAGCTCGCACTCGTGTAGTCGAGGCCGATGAAACCACCGACCGAGAAGTTGTCGATGACGAAATAGTCGACTGCTGGTTGAAGTGTGATCGTGGTCGTGTCTCCGGGCGATGTATGCGCGATCGAAAGCGCCGTGTCGCTCGAGATTGCAAGCTCGCCCTTGTGGCCGAACCGTTGCGACGGGCCGCGGCCCGTGTCCTCGGTTGCACTCTGCGCAAAACCCGTTGCGGGTATGCCAACCAGTAGAGCCATGAAAGCGAAGAACTTGAGAGACTGATTCACCGTTGCCTCCTTAGATGCCGTGATGAGTCTCAGCAACGTACGTGCCATCCGGTAGAGGCAGCTGAACGGTGGCCGTACGCAGCGAACACGCAAAATTGTCTCTACGTGTTGCCGCGCAGCCACGCTGAGTGATCGTGAACTGTCGCTCATCGCAGCGCACTGGCGTCAGTACTTCGCGTGCTGCGTGTCAGTAGTGACTGCTCGAAGTGTCTGGAACGATCGCGAATCGACTCCGCATGACGACGACGCGATAGGTATTCCAGGTCGACATCAGCCAGTAGAGATCAAACGCACGCACGCCACTCGGCGTTTGAGCATGTGGCGACAAAATTGCTGTGACCGGTCGCACGGTAGGCGCTGGAACCGCGGACACGATCCAGCCGCAGGTTTGTGTCGGATCGCCTGGTGCACCCTCGATCGATGATGACAAACAAGCGTGTGGGGTCGGCGGCTGACTTGCGAGCTGGTTGCGACTAAGTCGTCGTTCACGCTGCGCGGTCGGCAGCGTGGTCTCGAGCATGTCGGGCAAACGCGCGCGGAGCGCCTCGAGCTCCGACTCGGGCACGCCGGGAAGGTTGAACGGCCGTTTCGATCGCGCCCATGCCGAGCGGCTCGCACACGAGTTCGGGCGCTCGAGCCGGCCTGGACCGCGTTTGGTGATGCCAACGTCGGCCCAGTGGCGGATTGAAGGCACCAGGAACGCGCGAACCGCGACCACCTTGCACTACCCCCGGTGGAAGCCTTTCGAATCGGGCTCGTGCTATGTGGGGTGCCTCTGGATGGCAGCCTTGAAGAATACCGAGCGTGAGGCTTCGAGCAGTGACCTGCGAGGACAGCTCGCCGGCGAGTATCGGATCCTGCGCAAGCTTGGAGCAGGCGGCTTCGGAACGGTCTACGAAGCCGAACATCCGCTGCTGAAGCGGAGGGCGGCAGTCAAAGTGCTGCATGCGAGCCCCGGCGTAGACTCGGTCGCAGTTCAACGCTTCATCGCGGAAGCGCGCTCCGCGAGCCAGATTCGCCACCGCCACATCGTCGACATCTTCTCGTTCGGCACCTTGCCGAACGGCCAGTACTTCTACGTGATGGATCTGCTCGAGGGGGCGCCGCTCGATCGCTATTTACGCGAACACGCGAAGCTCGCGCCGCGTTTCGCGCTCGCGCTCCTGCGGCCGATCGCGGAAGCGATCGACGCGCTTCACGCGGCATCGCTCGTGCACCGCGATCTGAAGCCGGCGAACATTTACCTGGCTTGGGATTCGGAAGGCGACGTGATTCCGAAGCTTCTCGACTTCGGCCTCGTGAAGTTACTCGGCGATGTGTCGGGCAACACGACGACCGGCCAGCCGCTCGGCACGCCGTTCTACATGTCGCCCGAGCAGTGTCAGGGGCACAAGATCGACGGCCGGGCTGACATCTATTCGTTCGGCGTGATCTGCCACGAAATTCTGGCGGGGGAGGTCCCGTTCTCCGGCGATACGGCGACCGCAGTCCTCATCGCCCACGTGTTGCAAGATCCACCGCGCATGTCTGCGACTAATCCGGTTCTTCCGCCCGAACTCGATGAACCGGTGTTGCGGATGCTCGCGAAGGAACCAGCGATGCGGCCGGGCTCGGCGGGCGAAGCGCTCGACGCACTCGAGAAAGCGGCTTTGCACGCGGGTGTTACACTCGCAGGTGAGGGCGACCTGCGCGAGCTGCCGCGTCCGGTGAGCGATCCGCCCGAGCTGAATGAATTCGAGGCGAGCGCGACGGTCGCGCAAAGCGGCATGCGAGAAGGCACACACGCCTCGCAGTCGATGCGCTGGCTGTGGCTCGGGCTCGTCCCGTTGATCGCGCTCGTGTGGTTCGTCGGGGAGCGCGATCGCGACCCGGCCGCGTCGACTTCGCAGCCCAACGTGCAAGTCACATCGGAGCCGCCCCCCGCGGCAGCCGAACCACCTCCAGCCGCTGCAGCCCCTCAACCCGTTGCAGCCCCTCAGCCCACGCTACCGGAGCCGGTGAGGATCCGCGTCAAAGGCGCGGCGAGCGGTTCTGAGATCTTCCTTGGCGACCAGAAGCTGGGAGCGGCGGGCGGCGAAGTACTGGTTCCGTTCGGCGACGAGCCGGTGCAGCTTCGCGTCGTCACGCCTGGCCGGCCATCGCGCGCCGTAAAGGTGACCCCGAATGCCGCGGCCGAAGTCGTGCTGCCCGCGGAGAAACCCGCGCGTTCGAAGCGCAGTGCATTGCCCCGCGACTTGGAGAATCCGTTTTGAGCACGCGCCTCGCGCTCGCGCTGTCGCTTGCAGTGAGTCTTGCCGGTGGCTGTCGTGAGCTCGCGGATGTTTCGTCGAACGTCTGCGGCAACCGCGTCGTCGAAGCGGGCGAGACTTGCGACGGGCTTCCCGAAGACGCGTGCTTGCCGCCGGGAGCGGCCGGCCAGTGTCACTTCGATTGTGCGCTGCGCAGCGACGGCACTCGGCTCGAGTGTCCTTCCGGTTCGGGCTGCGACCTCGGAGGTGTGTGCCGCGAAGCCACCGGCGGCTACGTTGCGTCGGGCACGACGATCGCGGACAACGCGCGCACGGTCGTCGCAGCGGATTTCGACGGTGATGGTCGCGCAGACGTCGTGAGCAAAGAGTCGCCCAGCGCGTTGGGTGCATCGAAGTTCCGTTTGCACTTTTTCGATCGCGACGGGTCGCTTGCGCAGTCGTGGAGCTCGGCACGGTCGGTCATCTCACTCGCGGTCGGGCAAGTCTCGGACGATCCACGTAGCGACATCGTGTTTACGGACGAGCGCGTCGGCGTGCTGCTTGGACAGCCGGATCGCTCGCTGGTCTCCGAGACCTATCCATCGTATTTCTTGGAGAACACGCGGCTTCGCGTCGCGCCCCCGGTGTTTCGTCGAACGATCGACGACTCAGCGCCGCTCCTGCTCTTGTCGGACGACGGCGATGAGATGCACCTCCGCCATCCAGACTCTGAGACGAAGAGCCTGCGGTCGATCGCGACTTTGTCGGGCGCGAACATCGATGACCTCGCCGGTGAGCTCGTCGGAGGCGATCTCTTGTCGAGCGATCTATCCGACCCTTGCATCGACACTGCCTTCGCGTTTCGAGGCGCGACCGAAGTCCACGTGTTTTCAGTGTGCGTGGTCGGGTCCGACGGCAAGGCCGCTTGGAGCGAACGAGCGCTCGAGCACATCGTCCCGCTCGCCCCACCCACACCGATCACGAGCGGTCCCTTGATCGGCGACGTCGATGGCGATGGCCACCTCGACCTCATCGTCGGGACCGAAGCTGGAGCGTACGTCGCGTACGGGGACGGCCAGCAGCTGACGGCGGCGCAGCCTTGGGAAGCGCAGGTCGACGGAACGACTCGCGCGGTGATCCTGCCGCTCGCTGCAGGTGACTTCACCGGCGACGGTCCAGTCGATCTCGTCTACCCGACGGGGTTCATGGAGTCTGGACGCGATGTGGCAGGTGCGCTCGTGTACAACTCTCTCCAATACGGGTTTGGTAGCCAATGGAGCTCAGCTCGCGTCGCCGATCTGAACGGGAACGGGAAGCTCGACGTGATCGCCGCCTCGGAAACGAAGCTCGACATCGACTTCTTCAACGGGACGGGCACCGAGTTCTTGAACCCGTCCGTCATTCCGACCCCGCGTCCGGTGCGTGAGCTCGCGGTCGGGGACTTCGACGGCGACCTGATCGGCGACCTCGCCTACGCACTGAGCGCGCCTGCGTCGGAGGCGACCGAAGTCATGGTGTCGTTTGGCAACCCGGCGGGTCCGCCGCAACCTGGCGTCACCGCTGCGCGCGCGTCCGGCATCTTGCAGGTCGGCGCGCTCGACTTCGCACCCGGCGATCAAGCCGCAGAGTTGTTCCTCGTCTACTCGCAAGCAGATGCGGCAGGGGTCGACGGTACGTCATTTGCTTGGTTGAGCGGCTCCGATCGACGGATGGTGTGTCTCGTGGAACTGTCGACATTCGTCGTCAACCAGCAGATCGAGTCGATGTCGGCGCTCTCGATCGGCCTCGGCGCGTTTACGAGCCCGAGCGGGCACGATTCGCTCGTGTTCGGTGCGAAGGACCTGACTGCCGACGGCGCCGGAATGTGGCTGATTCCGGACCTTCGCAACCGCACGAGCCAACCGCAGTTGCTCGACTGGAAGCTCGATCCCGACATGCAACCGTTGCGCGGTTCGGGCACATCCGCGCCGGAAGTCCCGGAGCTCGATGTGCTCTCAGCGTCGGGGGATCTCGACGGGGACGGTATCGACGAGCTCGTTCTCGCGGCGCCGAGCGTAGATCGCGAACGCTGCCACGTGTTGCTCATGCAGCTGGGCGCCGCAGCTCCAAGTTACTCACTGGACAGTCGCGAGGCGCTTCTTTTGGACACACGGTGTCTGAGTGGAGATCAGCTCGCGATCGAGGATCTGGACGGAGACTCCGCGCGCGAGCTCGTGCTGCTTGCGGCTGGCCCAACGCAAGCGCGCAGTCTCCGAGTGTTTTGGAACGACGGCGCCGGCAACTTCGCGGCCGAAGAGAGCACGAGCCTGGCAGGCGACGACGTCGCCGAGGCGTTCGCGATCTATCGGCCGACACCGGGCGATCGCTTGCGGCTCGCGTACGTGACGCGCGATCGGCTGCGCGTGCTGCAAGCGAAGGAGCGCGGACGCACATTCGAGTCCGCAGCCGGCGTGACGAGCGAGATCGAGCTCGAACAAGCGACCGGCATCGCAGCGGGCGACGTGGACGGCGACGGGATCGCCGATCTGATCATCGCGGACGCGGGAAACATCCGCTTGTTTCGGGCGCAGCTGAAACCATGAACCTCGCGAAGCTCACCGTTGCAGTCTCGATCGCGTGCGCGCTCGCGCCGTGGCTGCCGCTCGCAGCTGCACAAGAGCCGGCGAGCCGAGATCTCGCGAAAGCCAAGAGCTTCTTCAGCGCAGGGGCAGCCGCGTACGAGATGGGCGACTACGCTGCAGCGATCCAGGCGCTCGAAGCTGCGTACGAGCTCACGCCGCTGCCCGCGGTCGCGTTTTCGCTCGCCCAAGCGGAGCGGCGGCAATACTTCGTGTCGCACGAACGAGCCCGCCTCGAGCGCGCGATCGAGCTCTATCGAACGTACTTGCGTGCGGTCGAAACGGGCGGTCGGCGCGCCGATGCTACCGATGCGCTCGGGCAGCTCGAACCACTGGCTGCGTTGAGCGCGCCGAGCGACGACACCTCGGCCGAATCGGCTGAAGCGGCGCGCGAGCGAACGCGTTTGATGATCACGTGCGCCGTCCCGAGCGCGCAGGTCGCACTCGACGACGCAGCGCCGGTCGCGATCCCGTTGATCGCGCGCGTAGCGCCCGGTACGCACCGCATCGTCGTGAGCGCACCCGGGTATTTTTCGACCGAACGTAGCGTCGAGGCGGTGCCGGGCGAGCTCTTGCCGCTCGAGGTTTCACTGCGCGAACAGCCCGCAAGTGTCACCGTGACTGCATCGCCCGAGTCCGACCTACACGTCGACGGTACGTTCATGGGTCGCGCCGGGAGCCGTCGCCGCTTCGAGTTGTCGCGAGGCGAGCACCAGCTGACCCTGTCCAAGACCGGCCATGAGATCGCGCGCGTGAAGGCCGAGCTCGCTCCCGGTGAAGCGCGCGAGATCGCGGTGGACCTCGCGACGACCACGCAGCGAAAGTGGTCGATCGCGATGTTCGTCGCGAGCGGTGGTGCGCTCCTCGTGAGCGGTGCGCTCACCGGGATCGCGCTCGATCGCGAGCGGTGGGCGCGCGAGATCGAGCTCGAGCGAAGGATGGGCAACATCACGCCCGCGCAGCTGAGCGACTACGATGAGACCAAACGCGATCGCAATCGCTTGCGCGGTGTCGCTGCGACGGGCTTTGCCGTGTCGCTCGCAGGTGCGGTGACGGGTCTGCTCTTGTATTTGCTGGACGAACCGGATCTGCGTGAGCCGCGGGAAGCGCCCGCGCTGCGCGTGGATGTGCCCGTGCCGGGGTCGCCCGCTGCCAGCCTGACCGGGGCCATGCGCTTCTGAGGACTCGACCCGACTCGGCGTATATGCTTGGGCCAGATGAGTGAGAGATTCGAGCGCGTCGTCCCGTCGCCCATGCCGTGGACGATCGCGGCAGGCGCGATCCTGGCGCAGCAGGTCGGGAGCAAGGCGGTCCGCGACGGGCTGTTTCTGAGCCAGGTCTCGGCGGCGGCGTTACCACGCGTGATGCTGTTGGCGGCGCTGCTCGCGGTGCCGATCGTGCTCGGGGTATCGTATGCGATTTCGAAGAACGGCCCGGGGCGCGTGGCGTGTGCGCTCCTCCTGCTGAGCGCGGCGCTGTTCGGAACCGAGTGGCTGCTGTTGCCCATCATGCCCGCCGTCACGGCGTGGGTCTTGTACCTGCACATTGCGACGCTCGGCGGGACGACCATCAGCGCGTTCTTCTCCACCGTCGCGGAGCACTTCGATCCGCACAGCGCGCGCAAGGCGAGCAGTCGCATCTTGAGCGGTGCAGCCATCGGCGGCCTGATCGGTGGCGTATTGGTGACGTTGATCGTTCGCCACTCGGGCGAGCGGGCGTTATTGCTGACGCTCGGCGCCGTCAACTTGATCTCGGCGTTCGGGATCTTGCGGATTTCGCATTCCGGTGATAGTGAGGCGGTGACGCCGGACACACCCGCGAGCTTCGTGCTCACGAGCTTGCAG
>DASRXR010000253.1:0-4952 GCA_035687405.1 Polyangiales bacterium | reverse complement strand
CTCGATCCTAATTCGGTGGAAGCGATTCCACCTGTTGTGGACTTCGGTCCGTCGTCCAGTCGTCGACTTCTCAGCGATCTGTCGCGACGCGCACTCACTCACGATGAGGCTTCTTCTGACCGGACTGAGACTTCCGCGGTTGTCAGGCTGCGTCTCGCGAGGTCGGCTCCGGCTCGGCAAGCAGCCCCGAGCTTAAGCCGCAGCTCGGCCGTCAGCTGGTCTGCCCGACCGCTCTCAATCGCGTCAGCGGCGGCCTCGAGCGCGCGCACGAGCTCGAGAATCTCGGGCACACCGAGTGTGCCTACGCTGCTGGGAACACCGGTTTCTCGCTGGTTTTGACCAGCAAGATCGTCGACGCGTGAAAGCGTGAACTCCGCGAAACCATTCGAAACCGGTGGAGTAGCCGGCAGCTTCGAGCCCCGTCCACCCCGCTAGTTTTTTCTGAATGGTTACAAGTAGTTGAGCGGTTGGCCCCCGCTCTGTAACCAACCCCGTGACAACTGCAGCGTGAGTGCATGCCGCTGCAGAGGATCGTCACGATGGTCGCGCGTGAGCGCAGGCTGAACGCGACCGACGCGCTCGCGCTACGCGAGACCGATCGCGTGCTGCATTGCTTCCCGACGCGCTCGGTTGGGATCGTCGACCATCTCGCACTCGTCGTTGATCACCAAAGTCGCCCGGCGCTCACCGTCGTACGCGGACCACTCGGGCAAGCCGTCGACTTGCGGCTTCCCTTCTGTCGCAAACGCGATCCACGCCGCGCTCACCTTCGCAGCCAAGGCCGCCGGGCGCGGTCCACCACCGGTGAAACGCTTCGATAGCTCCGTGTTGTCGAACACGAAGAGATCTCGAGCGCATGCGGCGACTGCAGCTTGCCACCCGACACCGGCGTCTCCCACGTGACGTAGTAGAAGTACACAGGCGCACCCCACCGGCGCCGGATGAGTACGCATTCGGGCAGAAGGGCCTAAAGTAGTTTCGCGCGCTGAAAGCGTTCGAGCACATCACATGCTTGCTTCGGTCGCGCGTCGGGATCCTTGGCGAGACACATCGCGATCAACTGCGCGACTCGCTCTGGAGCCCTCGTCGCTTGCGGCGGAGGCGTCACCAAGTGCTGGGCCAACACTTGCAGCGCGTCGCCCACGAACGGCAACTCACACATGTACATCTCGTAGAGCATCACCCCGAGCGCGTAGATGTCCGTGCGAACGTCTACGTCCGCGCCCTGACATTGCTCGGGAGACATATACGACGGCGTGCCAAACACGACCCCGACATCGCTGAGCAGCCCGAGCTCGTTCGCGCTGCCTTTCGAAAAGAACTTCGCGATACCGAAGTCGAGCAGCTTCAGCCGCGGCTCGCCGTGCTCAGGTCTCGACAGCCAGATATTTTCCGGCTTGAGGTCACGGTGCACGATGCCCGCGTCGTGCGCGGCTTGGAGTGCGGCACATAGCTGCGTCAGGTACAGATCGATCGCACGCGGCTGCAACGGACCCGCATTCAGACGCTCTCGGAATGACTGGCCTTCGAGCAACTCCATCACGAAGTAGTCACGCCCATCATCGAGCTGGCCGAACGCGAAGATGTCGACGATGTTCGGATGGCTGATCGTGTTCACAGCGCGCACCGCGTCCACAGAGCGCGCTAGGAACGAGGCATCGTACATCTCGGCGGCCAGCACCTTGATCGCGACGCGCTCGCCGATCACCGGCTGACGCGCGGCGTAGACAGTGCCCATACCTCCACGGCCAATCAGCGCCTCGACGACGTATTCGCCCGCGCGCGCACCCGCACGTAGGTCCCGCGACGCAGCGAAAGATCCAGTCAGTTCGCTCGCACGCGATTCGGCAGCTCCGAGGTCCAAGCGACACTCCTCGCGCGACTAGCGCTCTGGGGTGCCACGTTAGATGATTCAGGCGTAACGAAAAGCAAAGTGCTCTGGAGCAGCCGATCTGGAAACTAACATTTTAGTAACGGCGGCTGGCCAGCGAGGAGTGATGTTGCAGACCCGGCAGTCGAGGCCTCTTCGACGAGGCGAACTCTGCCTTGGTGCCGTAGCGCAAATCGCCCCCGACCCGTCGACTCGATCCGGATTCCGACGTTCGCGTTTTCGAGCGCATCTCTCAAACGGCGAAGTCGGGTCTCGAACCCTGTATTTTTCGAGCTCGAGATCAGTGCGCGGTCGCGCTTGAACTCACGAAACGCAAAATGGGTCCGACCATCACCGACGTGAGCACGCAGGCACGCCAGTAAGATCTTTGCAGGTACACCTTGGCAAACGTGCTGTGCGCCAACGCTGACGCTCTCGTCGTCCGCGCGAAACGTACACACGATCTCCAGCTCGTGGGCGGCTCCGAACTCCACCTCGAGCATTGCCGCCCTCACCGCTTCGGCAGACGAGGAACCCGTGAGTGCTTCGTGGATGAAGTGCTGGAAGACGGTGTGAATTCGATCGGCCTGGAGACGCCAGCGCGCTTCGAGCAGGTAGAACGGCGCTCCATACGCGCAGCCTGCGTTGAGCACGATGCGTCGCCTACGCGGGCACGTGTAGCTTCGCGTCATGACGACCACGTCACTATTCGGCTGTCCGTAATCTCGGAGCTGAATCCCGCGCGTCGCACAATACGCGTCGAACCGCATCAGCTGTCCGAACACCTCACCATCGATGAGGAACTGGTCGCCCTGATCCGAAGTGCGCGACGTGTGGCCCGCGATCCCAAAAGCCGATCGGGCGTCGCTGAGTGGCAACATTTGCGCGAACGGCTGAAGGCCGAGACTCATCGGCATTTGACGCAAGAGGTGCGCTCCAAACACATCGCCGTCCCAGCCAGAAACCAGCCCCTCCCAAAGTGCCCGAAAGCCGAACAAAACGATCGCGCGCCGTTCGTCGGGTTTCAGATTCTCGACGACGACCTCGTCGAAGAGCAGACCGGGGAAGAACTTGCCGCCACCGAGCGTGAACATTCGGAAGAAGAGATGATGCGGGTCAGTGAGCCGAAACAGCACGGCGAGCAGTGGCCCGAACGCCAAGAGCATCAGGCGCGAGCTCACGAACGAGCCGCGATTCGCGTGCAGGAGCATCGAATCCACGAAGCCGACGAACGGGACCTCGCGTTCGACTAAAAACTCCTCGAGCGCGTTCATCGAGTCGCATGCCCACGAGAGCGGAATGCGCTGGTCGTCCCGCGCGAGCTGCCGGGCCACTTCCACCGGCCCGAGCGCGACGCCATCCACCACGAGTGGGCGAGCAGCCCAGAATTCATGCGTCGCTTCGATTCCGCAGTTGAGCAACAGCGCTCGATGCATCGAGCGCATGAAGTCGCCGGGGATCATCGGAATGCCCGTCGTCACAACCCCCAGGTTATCGAAGTCGCGACGAGGATCGCGTGCGTTTCTTCGTGACCTCCCTCACCGATCAACGCAGTTCGTGACTGTTCGGGACCCGGTGATGCGCATCCGCTCAACGCATGAAGACGGGTTCGTCACATTGCGTCTCGGTTCGCGACTGCAGCGCGACGCGTGCCGCACGACCGCGGGCAATGTCGATTTCGGGCGGCGACAGAAAGAAGCCCTGAGTGCCCGAGCGCAGCAAGTACTCGTCACAGTCGTCGCCGCGCTGCGCGCAATAACACGGGGACGCACAGTCGGTGCTCGGTGGCGGATTTTCGTGTGCGAGTCCGAGCGCGTGCCCCAACTCGTGCGCCGTCGTGCGCGCTGCAGGATTCATGACCGGCATCTTCACCGCGTTCAACCGCGGATGATCGATCGACCAGATCGAATGCGCGCTTTGCGTGACACCGTTCGCCCCACTCGCACCCGGGATCTGACCCGCGGTGTAACGAAAGTCGAAGCCATCGGTGCGATTGGTCTCGCTGTCGGTGACCTCGATCTCGAAACACACGCCCGCCTGGCTGAGCCAAATCTGATTGAGCTCACTCAAGATCGGACCGAGTTCCGCGTTCGTGAGCTGGCTCGCCTGCAGATGGACGCGGAGCGGTATGTGGAACACCGGCATCGCCCCGGGCATCGAGCTGCCGCTGCCAGCCGCAGGTGACCCAGCGCCGTTCGCTCGGCCTGCCGCGCCGCCGCTCCCAGCTGCAGGCGTTGCACCGCCCCGTCCCCCCGAGTTTTGCGTGGGGTTCGCGCCCGATGTGCCGCCGCCGCCGCTCCCTGCTGCCGTCTGAGCGGCCGTACTGCCGCTGCCCGCCGCGCCGCTAGAGCCCTCAACAGAAGTAGTACCGGCGGCGCCGCCCTTTCCTGCCACGGCACCCGCGCCAACAATCGGTGCCGTTCCGCTCGACGTCGCGCCCGCACTGGACACGGGCGTAGCGACGCCAGCCGACCCGCTGGTCGCTCCGGAGATTCCGGCGGTTGCAGCTCCCGGCGGCAGCGCAATCGGATCGCTACTGCTGCGAGCACCGTCCTGTGAACAGCTCGCGAGCGTCAGTGCGACCCAAACCAACAGCAATCCGGCGAGGCGCATGCACTCCACTCCAGCTCGACTCGCCACTTACCACGACGAGGCCGGAGTGGACGTCCTCCAACTGGGGCATTCCACGCGGGGCGTCCGCAGCGGCGACTCGTGGGCAACCTGGACTCCACGCCTGATCACGGACCGCCCGGAGCGATACTTCCCGCCTCCGGGGTTCGCACGCCTGCGTCGATCGGACGCGCCGACGTGGACCGCGACGGCGGCTCACCCACCAAATCGATCACGCACGTCTTCACCGACGCCGCACACTTCGTCGGGCTCGTCGCAGCGGCCGCGCACTCTTGGAGTTGACCGAAGCACGGATACGCCGACGCGTACGGGTTGGGCTTCGTGTAGTTGCGACCTGGATTGTCGATCGCACGATCGCGCGTTTCGCCAATGCACGCCCGCAACGACTGCGCACACGGCGCAGTCGCCGCAAGCTGCCTCGAAGATGAAACAAAGCAGCGCGCGGGCCTCA
>DASRXR010000252.1:0-5346 GCA_035687405.1 Polyangiales bacterium | reverse complement strand
GTCCAGACAGCAAGGGTGAGATCGGTTTGCTCGTCAAAGGCTTCGAGCACAAGCCGCGGATCGGCACGACCTACAATCAGCCGTACTTGCCGGAGCTGGTCGAAGGCGCGGGCTACACCAAGGCGAAAGATTTGTACGCGTGGTGGTATGTCGCGAACAGTCCGATCGATCCGCTGACCAAGAAGCTCGCCGATCGGACGCGTGCGCTGCCGAATGTGAAGGTCCGCAAGATGGATCTGAAGCACATGCGCCGTGAGGTCGACATCGTGCGCGACGTCTACAACGAAGCTTGGAGTGAGAACTGGAGCTTCGTGCCGCTGACGAGCGAAGAGCTCGAGGTGATCGCGACCGAATACAAGAACTTCCTCGACCCCGAGATCGCATTGGTTGCGGAGGTCGACGGCGATCCGGCTGCGATCTGTTTTGCGATTCCGGATCTGAACGAGGTCGTGAAAGATCTCGATGGCGAGCTGATGCGCCGGCCGCTCAATCTCGTGAAGCTGCTCTGGCGTTTGAAGTTTGCGCCGCCGAAGGCTGCACGGCTGATCTTGCTCGGCGTGAAGAGCAAGTATCGCGCGTCACGCAAGTACGGTGCACTCGTCGCCGTGTTGTATGAGGAAGTTGCACGGCGCGGTAGCAAGCGTGGCTACGTGGGTGGCGAGCTCGGTTGGACACTCGAAGACAACGACCAGATCAATCGCGGCATCGAGCGAATGGGCGCAAGTCGCTACAAGACGTACCGCGTCTTTCAAAAGCTGCTTCGCTAGTGTCTAAAGTAGTCCGCACAGCTTGAGGTTCGGAATCACGCGGCTCGGCTTGCAGGTTCGGGCCACGAGCGTGCTCATGCAATCCGCATCCGTCTCGCACAACTGGAGCCCCTGATTCACCGGGCCGCACTGCGCTTCACACACGATCGAAGTGTACGTGGCAGCGCCGGGCGACAGATGGGCGCAGCACAAAAGGCCGGTTGCGCAGCTGTGCGAGCTCTCGCACTGAAGCCGCGTCCCTGCTTGTGACGTGCACATCGCTTCGGGGACGCATTGCGTAGCGTTCGTGATCCCGCAGCACACGTCGCCGTCCGTGCAGTCCGAATCGCTCGTGCAGTGAAGCGACACAGCGCAGTCCTTTCGATTGCGCGTGCAGCTGAAGTCTTCTGGTTGCGGGTCTTCCATCAATCCACGCAACGTCGACACGCAGCAAAAGTCGCGGCTCGGATCGCACGCCGTCGTTCCGCATGGAATCGAGGCCGTCGACGTCCTCGGTTCCGCCGCGTCGGGCATGCCGGCGTCTGGTGCTGCCGCGGGAGTACCGGCGTCGACCGTTTGCGAAGTCTCGGGCTGTGAGGGCGCAGTGTCAGGCGGTTCACTCGGTATGGGTTCCACGCTCATCGGCACGCCCACCGCAGTTTGATCCGGTTCGGGTTCCGCCTTTGTCACCTGACACCCGCGGCCGCCGAGCGGAGGCGGCTCGTTCGGTACATCGGCACGAAACCCAGAGCTCGAGAACTCGACGCGGCCAGCTTGCGCTGAGACACACCACACTTCGAGCGCGCCCGCACTGGGTGCGCCGCGATCATCCCAGGCCAGCGGTGCAAGTGATCCCATCACGCGAAGGGATGCGCCGGCGGCCATGCGTTCGAGCGAGCTCTCGAGTTGTTCAGCGCGCACATCGACTTGCATCCGGCCCGCTGACAGCGCGCGCAAACCAGCCGCGAGCGAACGACCCGTCATCGGAAACTGCCGTGCGCTCGCGGCTGCAAAGGCAATTGCGTGCACCGCGTCGAACGTAGAATCGAGTCCGGAGACGCCCGCGAGCTCGCGATCGTAACGTTGCTCGTACGCCGCTCGAAACGCAGCGTGAACGTCGCGCGCTGCGAGCGTGTACGTCGCACCGATGCCGCGAACGCGCTCTCGAAGCTCGCCGCTCCTCGCGAGCAGCTGTAGCAATTCAGGCACTTTGGCGGCATCGGTAAGCACGTATTCGGGCGCGGGCGTACGCGCGCGCTTCGCCGCCCAACGTTCCTCGAGCGGCGCCATGATCTGCGTCACGGCTTCAGTCATGCCGAACACCATCAGAATGTCCGGTGCGAACTCGAGGTACGCATCGACGAGCGCCGTCTGGTTGGTTGCGCTCGGCGAATACGCGTCGATCCGCACGCGATTCCCGAGGTTGGCGGGGTCAGTGAGCGACGTGCCTCCGAAAGTGAGTGTCGAAAGCGATTCGCGCGCGCTCTGACCCTGCGTGTCGTTGCGAACTGCGATCGCGAGTTTCAATTCCGATCCGCGCTGATCTCGCAACGCTGCTTCGAGTGCGCGTAGTTGCTGCCGCATCCACGGCGCACGAAGTACATCGTTGGGCACCATCGACCACTGCAGGCCGTCGTCCAGCAGATCGGCAAGGCGAGTTTCAGTCGCAGTGGGTCCGACTACCAACGCGTCGTTCGGAATCGCGACCTTAGTCGTGAGGCGCACACCGTCTTGGCTCTCGTCCGGCCCGATGATCGCGCGAACCCCGAGCTGTGTGACCAGATGGCCGGCGGCGCTCAGCATGTCGCGACTCGCATCACAGCTGATGAGCACGACGGGATGAACGTCTTGCGCCGACGAGTCGAAAGGTACGCCGCCGCTCGCGTTGATCGAGTCCACTGCGAGCACGGCGCTCGCTTGTCGCGCGGCATTCGCGCGCATTTGGGCACCGGAAGTCGACGTGAGCAAGCCGAGCCAGAGCGCGCGATCGTCGCGATCTGGGCCCGCCAGCACTGTGCAGTCAGCCGTCGACAGCCGCGCGCAACGCTTCAGAGAGTGCGCGCAGCGATACGGAGAGTCGCCGCCACCGCAGTCGAGATGCGAGGTGCAACTCGTCCCTGAAACCTGATCGTCATCGGTCTGCTGCACGACGGAGAACTCGTCGAGACCGAGAACCGATTCGCACGCTGTGAAAGAAGTGAGACAACTCACGCAACTGACGAGTCGAAGAAAGTTACTGCTCGGGACCATGTGAAACGACGGAGACATAGGCTGTTACGACTGTGGTTGTCACGTATGCCAAGTGTGATTAGCACTCGATTTCTAATTTCGATACGGCTAGGGTTCGCGAATGCAGAGGCTGTTACGAGTCGCGATGTTGACTGTCGTATCGACTGCTTGGATGACGATCGCGGGGAGTTGGATTTCGCGCGCAACGGCCGATGAGAAGGTGACGTTGCGCGTGCCGGGCGTCACGATCATCGGTGCGCTCGACAACCGAATGGTCGCTGGAACACTTTCACTGCTGGGTTGCACGTGGCGAAGTCTTGGCGCGTCGCCGATGACCGAGAACTACGCGATCCACGGCACCGATAGCGACGAGACCATCCGCGTGCTGCAATCGCCGCTCTTGTGGTGCAACCGTTGGCTCCTGCCGCCAAGTCAGAACGGGCATTCGATTCAGGTCTACGGCGGCGCGGGGAACGATCTGTTGTACGGCGGCGGTTCTGCACCGTTCTCCGGCAACCCGAACTCCGTCTACGGCGAAGAGGGCGACGACACCTTGTATCTCGGTCCGGGTGGCGCGCGCGGCGAGGGCGGTCCAGGGGATGACACGCTGTACGGCGGCGATAGCGCGGGCGATGTGATGCTCGGCGGCGAAGGTGAAGACGCGTTGTGCGAGGCGCCGGCGACGGTCGCACTCACGCTCGACGGCGGCGATGGCGTGGACGACACCTCGTGCAGCGCAACCGCATCGAACGGCTACAGCGGAGTCGAAAGCACGAACTGCAATCGCTGCGGTTTCGGGTACAACTAGGGCTGTCCCTAACGCGGCGCGTGGTTAGGCGCGTTAGTTGGCCTGAAACTTGAATAACTCCTGAGGCATCGTTGCAAATCGGGCGATCTGCCCGATCTGTGATGCAGGCTCGCCCCATTGAGGCTCGTTTGCCGAAATGGGTGCGTCAGGAGGATTCGCCATGAGTAACGAACGTGTTTGGAAGAGCTCCGCGTGGTGGCTGGGGGCGGCAATCGCGCTCGTGCTCAGCGGCGCATGTCGGAAGGAGACGGTCGACCGCAACGTCGAGGATCTGAAAGACACGAGTCGCGACGTCGCAGCGACGGTGCACGAGGCGGCCGATCAAGCCAAGCAAGGCGCCGAGAAGGTGAAGACGCAGCTACCAGCTGCAACGGAGCGCGCCAAGGACGAGCTCAATGCGGCGGGCGAAAAGGTCAAGGAAACACTGCACGCCGCCGGCGACAAGATGCGCGAAGGCGCCGACGAAGCGCGCGATACGGTGAAGGGCAAGGAGTAGCCGCCAACTCGATCGGAGTGGCGGATTTCACATGTAGACGCGATCGATGTGTGGTGTGAACCACGCGTCTTGATCGCGTCGCATGTTGATGGCACGCAGGCCCATGCGCTTGCGACTCGGGTGGGGCAGCGTTCTGCTGCTGGTCGTCGTTGACACTGGGTGTGGTTCCGAAGAGCGGGGGATCGAGCCGAGTGGCCGTGTCCTCTCGCTCGACGACTCGGATAGCGGGATCGTCGGCGAGGGCGAGGGCGATGACGCGGGCGCGGTCGCCGCGACTGCGGCGCCATCCGTCGAGCTGCTCGATCGCGACTTTGGGTGCAAGCTGATCAATCGGGCCAACGAATACGATCCGACCACGAATCAATTACAGACTCGGTTCAACATTCGTGGGGCAGACCTCGGGCTCTCGCTCGCGATCGACTCCGACCTGTACCTGTTCTTCGGCGATACGTTGGGCTACCGCGCGATTTGGTCCGTCGCCGAAGCCGATTCGGTTGCGCGCATTCCGCTCGCGACCGTTCAAAGCGATCTGACCACGCTCTGCCGCCAGCTCGACTTCTACGTCACGGCCGACCCGCGCAGCGTGGCCTCCGGTGAAGACTCTACCGTGTTGCGCGACTTCGCAGCGGCGTTCATTTACCCACCTCCCGGGGAGCCGCTGTCTCGCTTCGTCTCGAGTGCACCGCTCGGACAACCGAACATTCCGGGCCATCTCGAAGTGCCGTCGGGGGTGTTGCGCGACCGCGACCAGACTTACGTGTTCTACGCGAGCGGTTCAGTGGAGTTGCCGTTCACGCATCCGACGCGGTCGTTCTTGGCGCGCTGGGACGAGCCGAACACGCCTGGCTACGACGTCGTCACGCTCCTCGACGATCTCACGAACGGCGACCTCGGCGGTCACTTCATCCAGATCTCGCCGGTTCAGCGCGGCGACTACACGTATCTGTTCGGCACCGGCTTGCTCCGACGCAGCGCGATTTACCTCGCACGCACGCGCGACGTCGAGGACCCCACAGAATACGAGCTCTATGACGCGGTCGCGCAGCGCTGGCAGCGCGCCGCCTCGC
>DASRXR010000251.1:0-9521 GCA_035687405.1 Polyangiales bacterium | reverse complement strand
AGCATGCCCGAGCTCGCAACTGAGCTCGGTATTCCATTCGAAACTGCGCGCAGCAGGCTGCGCCTTGGTATCCAGAAACTACGCGCGCGCGTGCTGCGGCGAGGCCCGACATGAACACTGACACCGACGGAGACCCTGAAGTGGCGTCTTACCTCGTCTTGGACGATCGGCCGGGGCCCGCCCCGCGTATCTCGCGCGAGCGTGCTCTGGCGATGGTGGAGACAGCGCTCGCAGAGCTGCCGCCGCCGATAGCTGCGCCGAAGCGCTTTGCTTCGGCCGGGCGTTCGTGGGTCGTCGCGGCGGCCGTGTTGTTCGGAATCGTCGGTGGTGCCGCTGCCGCCCGCTGGTACTTTGCAGATGCGGCGAAGGCGCCAGTCCCAGCGGTTGCGGCTGCGAACCGCTTGGAGAAGCTCGCTCCGGCGCCGCTGGTGGGGGTCGTGCCGCCAGCAGCTGCCGTCGCGCCGACTCCGCCGGAAGAGGCCGAGCCGGAAGCGCCGGCGGATCGAAGTGCGGCTGCGGAGCGCCGCGGCGCGCCGGAAGACTTGTTGCAGAAGGCGAATCGTTTGCGGACGCAGGGCCGGTTCCGCGATGCCGCGCAGACCTACAGCGCCGTGTCGGACCGCTACCCGAAGACGTTGTCGTCGTACGTGGCGCAGGTTGCGGCGGGTTCGATCGAGCTCGAGCACTTGAGCAACCCGGGCAAGGCGCGGAAGTCGTTCGAGCGTGCGCTGCGAGAACATCCGGAAGGTGCGCTCGATCTAGAGGCGAGGCAGGGCCTAGCGACGGCGTTGCGCGACCTAGGTCAGGAGAAGGCGGAGATCGACGTGTTGCACCGGTTGATCGACGTCCATCCGGGGAGTCCTGCCGCGAAGCGGGCGGCACTCCGGTTGGCTGAGCTAGGTTCGAACTGAGCCGAACCGGCGGCGAGGCAGTGTACGCGAGTACCAGTGCCACCGGCTCAAGGTGCGCCGGTGTTATCGTCGCGCCGATGGGTCAGGAAGGCTTAGCGCACGCGCGGACGAGCGCGCTGTGGCTTGCGATTTTCGCGTGTGTCGCGGCGGGGTCGATCGCCTGCGAGCCAAACACGGACATCGTCGCGCGAAGGAACACGCTTCGGGACGCCCAGGTCGACTCGGGCCCTGCGGGGTGTGATGCGGCGAACTGTCGGGATGCCGAAGTAATCGAGCCGGAGGACGACGCGGGCGATGCGGGAGATGCGGGTTGTTCGGCGCCGGTCGATTGCGGGACGCCGATGCCCGGCAACTGTGCCGCTCAGAGCTGCACGAGCCTCGCGACCAAGTCGGATTTCTGTGCGGCGGCCCAGCCGCCCAGTGTGGTCCTAGGAGACAGCTGCGACGCGGCGGGGAGAACCCACTTCAAGTTTGCGGTCTGCACCTGTCGTGGCTTGGTGACGAACGCGGGTTTCGAGGTGGACTCACTATCGTCGACTGCGGCGGCGGGCAGTGCGTCGGTGGCAAGCAACGACGAGGTCCGTTTGGGCCCAGACACGAGTATCGACGGAGCGCTCTACGTGACGGGCATGTACGGTGCTGCGGCCACACCGCGCGTCGTAGCCGGCGTGATGGAAAGCGCGCCACCAGCCTGCTCGTGTGATCCGAAACTCTTTCTGGATACGGCAGCGTTGATCAACGCGAGGTCCCGCGACAACGACAACGCGGCAGCGCAGCTGACGGCGACGAGCCTAAACGGTTTCAACGGCTCGACCTTGTCACTCGACTGCGGCCGCTACTACTTCGACCGAGTCGTCGGAAGTGGCCTCTTGTCGCTCCAGGCAAAAGGCCGAGTGGCAATATTCATTGCCGGAGATCTAGGCCTCGACGACGGCCTGACCCTCACTTTGCAGAATGGGGCCACGGCAGAGATCTACGTCGGTGGCAACGTGCGAGTTGGTGGCCGACTAGAGCTGAGCACGAGCAACGACGGCAATCGTGTCCTATTGGCAGTCGGCGGATCGGGAACGATCGACTTAGCGCAAGACGCCCTCATCGACGGCAGCATCTACGCCCCGAGAGCAGAGATAGTGACGCGTGGAACCTTGGAGTTGAACGGAAGCTTGTTCGTGAACCGAGCAAACTTTGCGAAGGCAACAAGGGTCCACTACCAACCAATCCCGGCAACCCGAGAAATGTGCACTCGTTGATCTCGAACATGAGAACGAGCCGTACGTACGGTGCGTGCCGAGAGCTTCGATGACGGAAGGCCCTCAGGGCCGTACGCAATCGAAGAGCGACTGATCACCGACGTCAGAGACTGCGAGCAACTTCAGCAGCCTGCTGCCGAGCGCGCCGCACTTCAAGAATCTCGTCCGCCAAATGCTCAGTCAGAAAAGCAGCAAACCGAAGCTGTGAAGCCATCAGCTGCGTAGACAGAGCGTAATGATCCAGATCATCCAACATCTCATGCGCGGACTGATAACGCAGAGCAGGATCCAACGTCAGCGCGCGATCCAAGATCGCTTGCAACCGAGCCTGCTGCGGCAACCCACGGTCGACGAGCGGTGGCACCTGAGCCAACAACGCTTGTGAAAGCTGCTTCGATTCAGCGCCCCGATAAAGCCGCCGCCCAGCGCACAACTCCCAGAGCAACATCCCCGCAACGAACAAGTCCGACCGAGCGTCGATCTCTTCACCGCGCGCATGCTCCGGAGACATATACGCCGACTTCCCGGCAGTCCGAATCCGCTGAACCCGACTCCCCTCAGGATCCCGTGCCGGCGACGCCCGGTGATCGGTCTCGCGATGAAACGCGCGCGCGATCCCGAAGTCGCACAAGCTCACCTCACCTTCGAACGAGATCAGCACGTTCGATGGCGACACATCCCGATGCACGACACCCAGCGGCGTCCCGTGCTGATCGCGCGCTCGGTGCGCGTAGTCCAGCCCAGCGAGCACCTCGCGCGCGATGAACAACGCGAACTCCGCAGGCAGCGCTAACTTTCGCTCCGTCAGTTGCCGCAACAACTGATTGAGGTCGTAGCCCTCCACGTACTCCATCGCGATGTACAAACGCCCCGACTCACGCCCGAGATCGAACACTCGAACGATGTTGCGATGACTCAACCGCGTAACGAGTTTCGCCTCGCGTACGAGCAGCCGCGAGATCTTCGGATCCGACGAAAGCTCCGGCAGGATCTGCTTCACGACGACGTTCCGCGCACCACCGAGCTGCGCCGTCATGCGCGCCAGGAAAATCTCAGCTACTCCGCCTCGACCGATACAGTCGAAGAGTAGGTACTTACCGAACGCGCGAGGCAGAGGTGGGGCGACTTTCGAACTGTTCGTCACCTGTCGTTCGAATGAAGTCACCATTCAGTCTGCTCTTGTACTTGCGCCAGCACCCACCATGCAAGGGCTGTGGATTACGTGTGGATAGGATCTGGAAGTGATCTGAATGGACTCTGAATTGGATGTGAAGTGTCCCCTGCTCGCGGTCGCCGCAGGCGAACATCTGGCGTACGAAGCTTGCGCGTAACGCCACGAGCGTCGATCAGCGAGCCGCACGCGCCAACCGCGCTTCAGGAGTCAGGTGCACGCGTGATCCCTCGCCGCGAACCACCACTCGCATTCCTGCTTCGACCTCGCGCGACAGCACGGCGCGGGCCAAAGGTGCTTCGACCAAGCGCCCAATTGTCCTACGCATCGGACGCGCTCCGAGCGTCGGATCGAACCCGCCCGCCGCGATCAACGCATCGATCGCCGAAGGCTCGAACTCGACGTGGATGGCGTGCTTGTCCAGCGCGACCTTCACCAGCGTGGCAAGCATGCGCCGCGCAATTTCCGCCACGTCCTCACGTGCGAGCGGCGCGAAGTACAGCGCTTCGTCGATTCGGTTGTAGAGCTCGGGCGGCATCGCTGCACGCACCGCCGCAAGCGCGCGATCTCGCGCGAGGTCCGTCACCGCGGGCGTATCGGAATCGAAGCCAATCCGATTGCGCGCGGAGGCGCACTCCGCACCGAGGTTCGACGTCATTACGATCACGGTGTTGGTGAAGTCGACCGTGCGACCGCGGCCGTCGGTCATGCGTCCCTCATCTAGCAACGGCAACAGCGCGAGCATCACCTCGATGTGCGCCTTCTCGATCTCATCGAGTAAGACCAACTGATACGGCCGGTTACGAACAGCTTCAGTCAGTTGTCCGCCTTCGTCATGCCCGAGGTACCCGGGCGGCGCTCCCAACAAGCGCGCGACACCGTGCGCTTGGCCGAGCTCGCTCATGTCGATGCGCGTCCACGGCACACCCGGAAACAGCACCTCCGAGATGGCACGCGCGAGCTCGGTCTTACCGACGCCGGTCGGACCGGTGAAGAGAAACGTGCCGAGCGGACGTGCACCGCGAAACCCGACTGCGCTCTTGCGAAGCGCGTTCGCGATGCTGCTGATGGCGGCAGTCTGGCCGACCACTCGGCCCGCGAGATCGCGTTCGAGTCCGAGCAACGCGTCCGCGTCCTGCATCAAGAGGCGGTCGACCGGAACAGCCGCCAGCTCGGAAACCACGCTCGCGACACCCCGCACATCGACGACGGCTTGACCATTGCGCCGCGCCCGAGCGCCGGCTTGGTCCAACAACGCGATCGCTTTGTCCGGCAATTGACGCAGCGGCAAGTACCGCGCAGAGAGCTCGACGGCGGCTTCCAGTGCTGCCGGCTCGTAACGCACACCGTGGTGTTGCGCGTAGGTCGGTGCGAGCGAGCGAAGAATCTCGACCGCATCGTGCAAGCTCGGCTCCGCGATCTCGATCCGGGTGAAACGGCGCGCGAGGGCAGCGTCGCGTTCGAACACGCGCCGGTATTCGGCTTCGGTCGTCGCGCCCAATAGCGGTAGCTCGCCGCGCGCGAGGGCGGTCTTGAGCTCGTTCGCGAGAGAATCGGCTTCGCCACCACCGAGGAGGCCGTGCACTTCGTCGATGAACAACAACACGCGCCCTTTGCTGTCGGCGACTTCGGCACGCAGTTGCAAGACGCGTTCGGAGACGGCCCCGCGTACCCCCGTGCCCGACAACAAGCTCGAGGTGGAGAGCTCGATCAACACGCGCGGTTCCGTCGCCGACTCGCGCGCAGTCCGGACGAACGCGTGTGCGAGGCCGTGTGCGACCGCCGTCTTGCCGACGCCGGGCGAGCCGACGAGGATCGGGTTATTCGCACGCCGGCGCGCGAGGACGTCGAGCACGCGTAGGACGTCGGCATCGCGGCCGACGACGGGATCGAGCCGGCCTGCGGCTGCGAGCGCCGTCAAGTTCTGGCCCATCCCTGCAAGCAGTGGGAATCGCTCGGCGTCGAGCAGGAAGGCTTCTTCCGTGACGACGCGTGACACGGTGCGGGCTGCAGCCGTGCGCGGCCGCGCTGCGCTGATCGGCTCGCGCGGCTCGCGCGACTCGTGCAGCTCGCGCGGCGGCACAGCTTTCGCGACCGGCTCGAACGAGCTCGTCGGCGTCTCGCGTTCCGCCGGCTCTTCGTCGGCAAAAGTTTCCTCGCTCGCGTCGAGGTCCGAGCCCGTCACTGCGCCGAGTCCATCGGGCGCCGACGAACGACGCGAGAGCTTCGACTCCGTCTCCTGTGCGAGGAGCGCACGACGGCGCCCTTCCTGGATGCGCTTGTGGCGATGTAGCGGGTGCGGCTGCGACAGCTCTTGCTCGACCGCGTGCGCCGCGCCGGCGCTGCCGCCATCCGCGGCAAGCGCCGTCGGCTCGAGCATCCGTTCTCGCCGACCCGGCTTCCACATCGCGAGCTGGACCGAGTTCTTGGTCCCACTGCGTTCGGTCCCAGCAGCAGTACGCAGCGCCGGAACATCGGCTGGGTTGGCGTGCAGGCGCGCGACATCTTCGAGCCACTGCAAGCAGGTCGCGCTCACATGTTCGGACGACAGACCGAGTTGTTGCAAACTGATGTTTGCAGCGCACCGCGGCTCGCGTGCGAGTGCGAGCACGACGTGCAGCGCGGACAGTTCAGCTACGCCGAGCGTCGCAGCGAGCTTGCGCGCGCGTTCGACTGCGAGGTCGATCGCGTTCGTGCGCTCTTCGTAGACGTTGTCGAGCGAGAGCAGCAGCGCGTGCTCGGCGATACCGAGGCCGAGGCATATTTCGCGTGTGTCTGCGTCCCCTTGATACAGCGCGACCAGCACGTGCGCCGTCGAGACCGACTGCCGGCGCTTGAGTGCAAGTTCTTTGGCCCGTTTCAAGGTGCTCGAGAGCGCGTTGACCATGCCCCTCGGATACCCGTCAATGCGCGCGCGAGCCAAGTTTTCGGCGCCCCTCCGGACCGCGGCCGACGCGGAGCCCTGGTCAGTTTGCCGATGACGCCCGAACTCGCCATAAGCGCGACGATCGTCGAGCTCTTCTCGTCCGCGTTATCGGTGCGAGTTTTAGGTGGCAGATCCGGTTCGTGATACACACCGCGCCATGGACGTGCACGCGCTCATCGACGCGGTTACCCGTGGAGAACGCCCCCTGGTTTCCGTGATCGTTGGAACCGAACGCCTCTTCATCGACCGGGCTGTAGCCGCACTCCGTAGAGCGACCGTGGGCGACGGCGACCCCTGGAACGAAGAGCTCTTCAACGGCAAGTCGACGTCCGCGGCGCGCGTGATCGACGCCGCTCGCACGATTCCGATGCTCGGCGGAGCTCGATTCGTCCTGGTGCGCGCGATCGACGAGCTCGCGGACAAGGAGATCGACAACCTGGTTCCGTACTTGAGCGCAGCCGTCGACAGCGCGTGCGTGGTGTTCACGGCGGAGAAGCTCGACGGCCGCTCGAAGCTGGTAAAAGCCGCAAAACAAAAGGGATTTTACGTCGAAGCGCAGCCGCTGAAGCTGCCGGCGATGCGTGAGTTCGTGTGGCGCGAAGTGAAGCGCCGCAAGCTCACACTCCACGAGGATGCGGCGGCGAGTTTGGTGGATGCGATCGGAACTGATCTCTCCGCGCTCGACGACGCCCTCGAGCGCTTGTCGCTCTACGTCGGCGACGGGCAGCCGATCACGCGCGAGGCCGTCGAAGCCTGCGTGTCGCGCGTGCGTGTCGACACGATCTGGGCGCTCGTGGATGCGGTCGGCATGCGCGACCGACGGGCCGCGATGAAAGCAGCGAGCTCACTGCTGCGCGATCGCGAACCGCCGCTGCGGATCCTCGCGATGCTCGCGCGCCAGATCCGAATCGTGGCCCGGATGCGAGACGGGCTCGCGAGTGGCATGTCGCCGCAGGAAGCGACCACGGCTGCAGGCGCGCCTCCGTTCAAAGCGCGCGAGCTCGGTGCGGCAGCACGGCGGTTCGGCCCCGAGGAGCTGAGCCGAGCATTCCGCGTCCTCGCGGAGGCCGACATGATCCAAAAAGGCGGCCGGCCACCGGGCGCGATCGCGCTCGAGAACGCGATCTTAGAGCTCACGCGAAGCTGAACGCGAAGCTCGCTGCGACCTGCAGCGAGCTCTTTCAGCGTTCAACAGGCCCGTTCAGGCGGCTCTTTTCAGACGGCAGCAGCTTGGCCGAGCTTCGAGACCTGCGACGCGAGACGCGCGATGTAGCGCGAACCTGTGCGGCGATGGAACACGCCCTTCGAAACGGCGCGATCGATGTGCGAAATCACGACCTTGAGCGAGTCTTCCGCGCCCTTCTTGTCGTTCTTGTGAATGGCAGCGCGCAGCCGCTTGATGTACGTGCGCGTTTCGCTGCGAATGCTGCGTAGGCGCTCGGTGCGCTTTATGGTTTGGCGAATGCGCTTGCGCGCGGATTCATGGCTGGCCACGGATTAGCTCCAGAAAAACGAAACTCGGGCCGGCACTGGTAGCCGCCCTGGGGGTCCTTGTCAACCTGATGGGGTTGCGCAGCTCCCCCTACCCCGACCCGAACCATGGCTGACCTCTCGCGAGCCCACCGCGATTTTGCCTGCAGTTTCCGCGCGTTCCTTGCGCAGATCTAGCCTTACCATTACATGGGGCCATGCCCGACGCGCCCGCCGACAGCGCAGATGCGCCCGACGCGCGACCGGATCGCGAGAAGACCGCCATCGCGCGTCGAGCCGGGGTCGTCGCGATCGGCACGCTGTTTTCTCGCGTGCTCGGAGCCGTTCGCGATGCCGTGATCGCGGCCTTCTTCAGCGTCGCCGCGACCGACGCGTTTTTCGTCGCCTGGACGATCCCCAACACGTTGCGCCGCGTCCTCGGCGAGGGCGCGGTCTCGGCCGCGATCGTTCCGGTGTTCTCCGAGGTCCGCGCGACCGAGGGCCACGAGCGCGCCCGGCGCTACGTCTCGGCCATCAACGGAACGATGCTCCTCATCCTCAGCATCGTGAGCGCGATCGGCGTGCTCGGCGCGAGCCTGTGGACGACGCTCTACGCGGCTGGTTACAAAAACGACCCGGTCAAGTTCGGGATCACGGTTCAGCTGACGCAGATCACGTTCCCGTACATCTTGTTCGTGGGCATGGCCGCGCTCGGCATGGGCCTGCTGAACTCGGTCGGGCGATTCGGCGTGGCCGCATTCGCACCGACGCTGCTGAACGTGGTCGTGATCGTCGCACCGTGGGTGTTCGTACCGCCGGCGATCGCGATGGGACTACCGCCCGTGGCAGCACTCGCACTCGCGACCTTGGTCGGCGGCGTGCTGCAAGTGGTGGTGCAGTGGCCCGAGCTCAAGCGCGAAGGCTTGTTGCCGATGCCGCGCCTCGATTTCAAAGACGCGGCGGTCCAAAAAACGCTGAAGCTGATGGTTCCGCTCGTGTTGGGGTCGGGCATCTACCAGCTGAACATCATGCTCTCGCGGCTGTTTGCCTCGTTTCTGCCGACCGGCTCGCAGAGCTTTCTCTACTACGCCCAGCGACTCGTCGAGATCCCGCAGAGCTTGTTCGCGCTCGCGGTGGCGTCCGCGACCTTGCCGAGCCTCGCGCGCATGCGCAGCCAAGCCCACCACGAAGAAGCCAAAGCCACGCTGCGCTACAGCTTGCGGCTTTCGCTGTTCGTCGCGATCCCGGCGTCGGTCGCACTCGTCGTGCTTTCGGAGCCCACGATCGCCGTGCTGTTTCGCCGCGGAGAGTTCGGCAACTACCAAGTGCGCGAGACCGCAGAAGCCTTGTCGCTGATGGCGGCATCGACTTGGGCCGTGGCCGCGATCCACCCGATCACGCGCATGTATTACGCGTACAACGACACGCGGACTCCGGTCTGGTGCAGCGCGCTCAACCTGATCGCGTTCGTAAGCGTGAGCGTCGCATTTACGAGCCGGCTCGGGCACGCCGCGATCGCAGCGGGAACGAGCGCCGGTTCGATCGCGCAGCTGGCCGGCCTGATGTGGGCTTTGCCGAAGCGCGTCGGTGCAATCGGAGCCGCCGAAGTCTATCGGTCTGCGGTGCGATGCACGATCGCGAGCTTGATCATGGGCGCAGTCGTGTACGACGTGGCGCGTTTCGGCAATTGGATGGAGCCTTCGAGCGTCGGGCGGAACATCGCGGTCTATGGGGGTACAGTGGTGTTCGGGGCGCTGGTCTATCTGGCCGCGTGCTTTTTGTTGAAGTCGCCG
>DASRXR010000250.1:0-17053 GCA_035687405.1 Polyangiales bacterium | reverse complement strand
CAAGACGGGTAGCGGCTTCGTGCCGTCGTAGCCCGACGGCACGTACTGGATGTACGTGCGATTGCCGCCCGACGACTGAATCGAGCCCATCGTACGTCCCACCTTGAGCGTGCCGCCCATGCAGCCGGCGGAACGCATCGGCGCGCCCGCGTCCGCAGCAGGCATCGTAGGCATAGTCGGCAGCGTGGGCATGGCCGGCGCGCCGCTCGCCGCGGCCATGCCGCTGCCCGCTGCAGCCATCGGCGGCGGGCCGCCGCTGCCCGATGACCCAGCGCTGGGCGAGGGTGGCGTCATCGTCCCTGCTGAGCCGCTCGCGTTGTTACCTGCTGTCGCGGTGGGTGAAGCTGAAGCAGGTGCACCGGCAGTCGCTGTCCCTGTTGTCCCGCCCGAGGTGGTCGGGGGCGTTGTGCCCGTGGGTGTCGTGGCGTCGGGGGACGTAGTCGCAGGGTTCGGCTTCGCGGCATCGCTTCTGCACGCGGTGCACGCCAGCGCGAGTCCGAGGAGCGCAGTGACCTCAGCAGTGTGTGACCATCACTTCTGCAAAAACCTGTCAGGAATCCGACAACAATGGTCGGCCCGCAAGCTGCTTCCGCCGCGCGTCTTGCTGCCGCGCCGGCGGCAAGGCGAAGCTGCATTGGACGTCGAGTCCGGATCGTTGGTTCGAGCAAGACGCCGACGCGCCGGACGCGGGCTTTCGGTCGGAATGGTCCTGGCCTGTTGAGTCAGCGCCATGCATCGATTGAGTCGCCTGTTCGGAGGTCAAAAATCGCATTCGCGCGAAGCGGTTACACCGCAGCCATGAGCGGCGAGCGCGCTCGTGGTCTACACGTTGCCACTTGCGAGTGCCGTGCTTACTAACGCTGAGTTGACCACTGATGACAGATCCCGCATAACGACGAGCCGACGGATCTTGGTCGAACCGTCTTCAATAAACTTGTCGCGCAACGGAACGTCGTTTGCGCGGCATCAACTCATCGACGCATGCACGCACTCAACGTTCGCATCATCCGCTTAGGACTGGGCGTGGCTTTGGTTTCGTCACTTGGTGGGCTCGCGTGTGACGCGTCTCTCAACACGAGCCTCGACCGTAAGGAGTGCACGGCCGAGGCAGAGTGTCTTCCAGGCTACGTCTGCTCGGAGGACCGAGTCTGCGTGAAGAAATCCGCTTCGACGAACGCACCACAGGTCGAAGGAGATGGCGGAACGCTCGCTGATGCAGCGCTCGACCCGTCGATCCCCGTTCTAACCGGTGCTGCGGGAGAAGGAGGTTCTACGTCGACGCCCGGCGCTCCGAGCTGCGATGAGGGCACGGCGTGCTCCGGAACCTGCACCGTTCTGTCGAGCGACCCGAACCACTGTGGAGGGTGCGATCGCCGCTGTCCGGGGATTAGTCGCGGTCACGCGATCTGTACGGATGGCGTATGCGATCTGCTTTGCGACGAGGGCCATACGCGTTGCGGTGATGGTTGCTATCGGGTGGACTCCGACGCCCAGCACTGCGGCAGCTGCACACTTAGCTGTCCGACTGCGCCGAACGCCGACGTCTCATGTGTCGAAGGCAGATGCGCGGCGGCCTGTAAGGCCGGCTTTCAAGATTGCGGTGGCGAGTGCGTGCGACTCGATACGGACGCGCGCCATTGTGGTGCTTGTGCGACTGCGTGTACGACCGAGCAGCGATGTGCCGGGGGTGCATGCGTTCGAGCGTGTCCCGCCGGTACGGTGGAATGCGCGCAGAGCTGCGTAGATCCAAAGGCCGACGTCCAGCACTGCGGCGCTTGCGGCCAGGTGTGCCCCGCGCCTGTGGGCGCGACCGCGGTTTGTACGGATGGCGCTTGCTCGTTCCAGTGCGGCATGGGTCAGACGGCGTGCGGAGCGGCATGCGTCGACACGCTGAAAGACCCCCTGAACTGCGGCGCGTGCGGCCAGGTCTGTACTGCGACGCAGAGCCGCAGTCATGCGACGTGTGATGTTGGGGCGTGCAAAACTGCCTGCGACTTCGGTTATGTCGCGTGTGACAACTACTGCATCGGAATCGCGCTGCTGCAGGACCAACGTGCCTTCGCGGTATGTGCGGTGTTGGCCGCAGCGCAGGGTGGTCAGTAACCACTGGTTTCGGCTGGGCCCCTACGCGTCGGCAGCTGGCTTCGCGGTGCGGACGTAGACGCGCATGATGTCACTCAGCGCGAGCATGCCGACCACGACCGTGCTTCCCGATTCGGCGACCACGATCAACTGGCGAGCGCCGAGTTGTTGCATGCGCTCCGCAGCGTCGACCAGCGCCTGATCGGCGCTGAGACATTCGCGTGCCTGGGCGACCTCGCCGAGTGTCAGCGCGCCGTGACCCGCCGCGACGCGCCGATCGAGCCGAGCCTGACTCACCAGACCGCAGAGTCGCCCGCTCGAGTCGACGACTGGATACTGCGAGAAAGAACGTTCTGCGACCTCGCGTTGTCCATCGATCACGCGCATGTCGTCGGGAAGTACGACGAGCTCGGTCGTCATCGCGTCGCGTACCTGCAGCGCGGACAGCGCATCGGTGACGCGCTGTTTGTCCGGCAGGTAGAGGCGATCCTGATGGAGTAGCGCTTCGTAGATCGGCACGTGCTCGAAGCGCCGTGCGACGCCGTAGGCGACCGTGTTCGCGATCATGAGCGGCAGGACGAGGCCGTAGCCACCTGTCATCTCGAAGATGATCAACACCGACGTGATGGGTGCACGGATGACTGCGGCGAAGAACGCGCCCATTCCGACCAGCGCGAATGCACCCAGCTGCGCATTCGGATGGTCGAGCACGACCCGATCGACGTGACCGAAGCTGCCGCCCAACATGGCTCCGACGAACAGGACCGGCGCGAAGATGCCGCCTGCGCCGCCCGTGGAGTAGGAGAACACGCTGCAGACGAGCTTCGCGGCGACGAGGCCGAGCATCAAACCCACCGGCAGCTCGCCCCGCAGTGCAGCCGTCAGCGTCGTGTAACCATCGCTCGTGACTCCGCGTGCTCCGAACCCGAACAACAGGCCGGCTGCGATGAGACCCGTCACGAGACCGCCGACGGAAGGCCAAGCCCAGCCGAAGCGACCGGTGCGCGCGTTCACGAAGCCGCGCAAGCGCAGCAGTGCAGGGTAGTACGCGCAGGACACGATGCCGGCGGCCAGACCCAGCAGTGCGTAGATGAGCAGCGACGACGGATGCTCGAGCCCGTAGCCCGCTTGTGTACCGAGCACCGGATGGGTGCCGAGCACACTGCGCTCGATCACAGCCGCGAGAGCCGCCGCGATGACGACGCCGGAGAGCACGGTTTGATCGAGGTCGCCGATGATCTCTTCGATCACGAACGTGACTGCTGCGATGGGCGCGTTGAAGGCGGCCGCGATCCCAGCCGCGGCGCCGACTGGAATCAATCGACGTTGATTCTGCGGCGACAATGCGAAGAGGCGCCCGAACGAGCTCGCGACGGCCGCGCAGATGTGCACGGTGGGACCTTCGCGCCCGAGTGCGGAACCTGAGCCTATCTGCAGCGTCGCGATCACGAACTTGCTGACCGCGTCGCGCAGCCGTAGCCGCCCGCTCTTGACTGCGTAGACGTACTTGACCTGGGGAATGCCGCTGCCGCGCGCACGGGGCGCGACGTAGTAGAGTAGCCAGCCCGCCAGCAGTCCGCCGAGAGTGGGTGTGAGGATGGTCCAGATCACGCCACGCACGCCGCCCGCGTCCATCGCGTTTTCGATCAAGAGATGTTCTGCGCCTCGGATCGCGAGGTGGAACGAGACCGCAACGAGCCCGCACACACCGCCGAGTAGGACCGTGAGTGCGAAGACTCGATGACGCTCTTTCGGAACGAGCGCGAGCGAGGCGCGCAGTACACTTGCGCGTAGTCGACTCCACGCTCCGCGCTCGGCTGCCTGCCGGCCGTGCAGTTCGGAAGACAAGCTGTGCTACCTCGCTCTCGCAACCATGTTTGGCCCGACGCCGGGCATAGCACGCAGCCTCTGCAAGCCGGATCACAATCCGAGCCCGTCGCGGGCTTGCCATTTTGTCGGCTCGTTTTCGGCGAGAGTCGCGCGCGTGTCAGGATGTCGCTCTAGCCGAGGAAAATTCGAGCGTTTTACCTGCCCGCGCCGCCGGCATGTCGCTTGCTGAGGTGGAGTCAGACATCACAGGAGGGAGTGCCGATGGAAAAGGCCGTGGTTCGTGGCTCGTGCCTCTGCGGTGGTATTCAGTTCGAGTTGACGGGTGTCGTCGGGCCTTTCGAGCTGTGCCACTGCTCGCGCTGCCGGAAGTCGTCGGGTTCGGCGTTCATGGCAGCTGTCAGCGTGCGGAGCGAGGGCTTCAGATACCTCTGTGGCCGAGAGCTCGTTCGCAGCTATGAGCTGCCGGTTCGCGACGAGCCACCTGCCTATTCGCGGATATTCTGCGGCAGGTGCGGATGCATCGTGCCGGAGCCAGATCCCCAGTCCGAGGTCTTCGAGATCGCGGCTGGATTGTTGGACGACGACCCGAAGCTCCGCCCGGAGCGGCACATCTTGATCGAACACAAGGCGCCGTGGACGGACATCCAGGACGACTTGCCCCAGCTGGATCGTGTCGCGCTTCTCCAGTTGCGCGGACACGAGTGACATCGTGCGGCGACGAGCACTGCCCGCGCACCTTCGGGGGTTGGAACGTCGTGCGGTACGCGGTCGGCGCTCAAAGGCCGTGACGAACTCCGGATTCCGCGCGGAAACATTCGGCTGTAAGGCAGAAGATGTGCGTGTCCCCGCCGCCGCTCGGAGCAGCAAAGCGACTTCCGCAAGCTAGCTGGCGCCGCCAATGGCTGCGTGCCAGTTGGTTCGTGTTACCGGACGGCTTATGCTTCGGGCAGCTTGCGGTTTGTTCCGACGGAACACCGCGTGCCGGTTGCAGAACGATTCTCGCACGTGAAGGGCTGAATCTATGCGCGCAGCGGGCGGCGGCATTCGAGACGCTTGGCACGGCGTTCAGTTCTACGACGACGATCAGCAACTCTGCGCGTCAGTCAGCGACTATCTCGCAGCGGGGTTCGTCGCGGGAGATGCGCTCATGGTCGTATCCACGCCAGAACATTGGTCTGCATTCAGCGATCGACTTCAAGCGACCGGCCACGATGTCGATGGCGCTCGAGCCGAAGGGCAGCTCGTCACGTTGGATGCCCGTGAAACGCTTTCGCGTTTCGTGCGCGACTCGATGCCCGATGAGAGCCTGTTCCGAGCAACGCTGGAGCCGCAGATCGTTCGCTGCACTCACGAAAAAGTCGGGCGACTACGCATCTACGGCGAGATGGTCGACTTGTTGTGGAGAGACGGAAACACGCTGGCCGCACTTCTGCTCGAGCAGCAGTGGAACGGCCTACACCAGACGGGCTCGTTCTGGTTGTTCTGCGGATACGTGAGCGAGCCCTTCGAACTCCGATCCACCGACGTTCAGGATATCTGCGGGGCGCATACGCATGTCATACAGACGCGCGTCGGCTCCGCGAAGCGAAGTAGCGGCGTGACATCGAGATGAGCTCACGCGCAACAAGACCGTGCGCTCGTTCGTAGACGATTCAAGTCGTCAGCGACGAGCTCACTTCTCGCGCGTACGTCGGACGCAAACGGATGTTCATCGGCACTCCGTTTCGCGGACGCAGTGTCGCTGAATTGTCCGGTAAAATGGGTACATCGGACGCCAGCTTGAAGTCCGCCCGCTGGAACAACCTCGCCAAGACGAGCGGCGCTTCCAGCTGCGCGAAGTGCGCTCCGATGCAAATTCTCGGGCCATCCCCGAATGGGATGTACGCGTCTTGCGGTTGCCGCGCGGCATTCGCGGACGAAAATCGATCTGGATCGAAACGCAGCGGCTGAGTCCAAAGGTCCGCGCGACGATGCAACGCCAGCGGCGAAACGACGATGACCGTGTGTTTGGGAATGGCATGACCCGCGAGTGACGTGTCGGTGGTGGCAATCCGACCCATCAAATACACCGGTGGATACAAGCGCAACGATTCCTTGAACACGCAGCCGAGAAACTCGAGTGACTCCAAATCGGAGACCACGGGCGGGCGGCCACCCAACGCATCGACAGTTGCCCGCGCTCGCGCATAAAGCGGCGGATTGCGAGCCAGCGAATACATCGCCCAAGCCAGACCGGTCGCGGTGGTCTCGTGGCCGGCGATGAAGATAGTCAGGATCTCGTCGCGCAGCTGTTTGTCGCTCATCGCCCCGCCGTCGTCATCGCGCGCGTGCAAGAGGTGCGATAGAAAGTCGTGCTGTGCCGCGTTGCTCGCGCGCCGCTGATCGATCATGCGCTGAACGCGCGCGTCGAGAAGTGCGATCGCGGATTGCATTTTGCGGTTCCGTTTCGTCGGCCACATGATCGGCCGCTCCAAGCGCGCCGCGAGTGCGTTCAGCGGCCGCGCTAATACATTGCTGCGATCCGCGCCCCGGAGTAGCGCTAACCGCACTTCCATCTGAAGCAGGACCGGCGTCGCCCGAAGGGCATAGTTTGCCCAATCGAGAGAGACGGTCAGCGCTCGGCCAATCTCATCGGCCTCATCGCTCGTGTCCATGCCGAACAGGGTGCGGCCGGCGACGTTCATCGCGATGCGCGTCGTTTCGTGTGCGATGTCGACCACGCCGCCGTCGCTCCAACTTGCGCAGGCGTGTTCGGCGCATTCGACCATGACATCCGCGAGTGCATCGATTTTGGCTCGATGAAATACGGGCGACATCATGCGACGTTGCTTGCGCCACAACTCGCCCTCGGACGTGAACAGTCCTTCGCCGGCGAGCGGGTAGAGTGGGCCGCGTACCGAGGGTGACTTCGCAAAGTGTTTGGCTTTTTCCACGAACAACTCGTGAATCGCGCGCGGGGAGTTCGCGAAAACGATGTCGCGCGTCGGGAAGCGCACCCGTCCGAGATCTTCTACCTCGCGGGTGATGCGGTGGAGTAAGTCGAACCGATCGCGGTCGAACAATGGCGCGTGGCCTCCAATGCCGGGTTCCGCGCCGCTGACCAAGGGAATGGAATCGAGCGTCATGAGTCTGTCTTAGACAAAAATGCGCCTCGTAGAACCTCGCGTCGGTGCGGTCGGCAACACAGACGTCGGTTTGGCGGGGGTTGCCAGCTATTCGGTGGACGCTTTGGGCTCTTTCCGTCGTGCGTCAAGCTGTGTCCGAAAATCGGTCGTATCGCCGCCGGCAGCGACGACTCTACCGCTTTGCGCCGGGCTAGCGCGCCGTGTTGCTCGCCCAGAGGGGCGCGCCGTCCGCCGCGTAGATCACGAGATTGCCGTCGTCCTGAAGGAGCAGCAAGCTGCCCGGCGACGTCGTTCCAGTGTTCCAAAAAAACTCGTCGTTCGCGCCGTAGATCGCGAGGTTGCCGTCGTCTTGCATGATCGTACGGCCAACCGGTTGTCCAAACGTATTCGCTGCCCAAATGGCTACGTTCGTATCGTAGAGGACGAGGTTTCCATCTGCCTGATACAGCAACGCGTATCGCGCATTCGTAGACTGGATTTTACCTTCGGCCATGAGCGCGCCACCGGCACTCAACTGATTGCTGACGAAGGGTGGAGGCGGCGTGGGTTCAGGCTTTTCGACCGGCGGCTGCAGGCTGTTGGTAGACCAGAGCGGCAGCATGTCCGCGCTATAGATGACGAGGTTGCCGTCGTCCTGAAGCAACAAGCTACTTCCCGGCGCGGTCGTTCCGCTGCTCCACACGAACTCATCGTTCGGCCCGTAGATCACGAGGTTCCCATCGGACTGCATGATCAGGCGCCCCGCGGGCTGACCAATTGTATTCGAGGTCCACACGACCTTCGAATCCGGACCGTAGAGCACGAGGTTTCCGTCCACCTGATAGACCAACGCGTAGCGCCCGTTGGCAGATTGGATCTTAGCGTCGGGTCCGAGAGTGCCACCTGCATTCAAGTGGTCGCTGACGGGGGGCGGTTGGGGCGCTCCGGCTTGGCTGAACTCCGACGTCGTGAGAGTCAGATTCGTATCCACCGAATACAGCGTGAGCTTTCCGGCGTTGCTCGCAATCCAGGCGGCGCTGCCGTTGATCAGGAACGGTCGATCGGCTCCGCTCGGGTTGAGGCGCGCGTTGATCGCGGTTGCTCCGCGAATGACCTGACCTTGTTCATTGACGATCATCGCCTTTGTCGCGACGTAGGTGAGCTGAGTGCCCGCGTACGACCACTCTTCCCACACTGCGATGTACCGGCCATCCGCGATGCGAACGAGCTTCGGGCGTTCGGCACTCGTACCAGCCGGCAGGTTGGTGAGCCAAACGATCCCCGTCTGGGTGAAGCTTTTCTCGGGCTTGTCAGGCCGCGTGAACGTACTCGAGGGGCCCGTGCTATCGACGACGCTGGACGTGACGTTGATGGTCGTCGGCACCGAACCTTGAATGATGGTGTTTCCGAGGATCATGTCCGCGGAGTTCCACTGACCCTCCATCACCGAATCGAAGCCCTTCGTGACGTGGACGAGACCGACATTGCGCGGTTCCGTGACGGGTTGCTCCCAGCCACTGCGCGTCGCTCCCGGGTTACTCGTCTCACTGCTGAAGAGCGCGACATATCCAGTAGCGCCGAGCTCGAGGTCGCCCACCGACGTGAATGAGAAGTTCTGGGAGCCGGCTGTCTCGCCTTGGCGAACGTAGATGTAAACGCCCTGGCGCGAGCCGTTGAAGTCTGCGCCGTTGGCAGTTGGCTTGATCTTCCGCAGCGCGATGCCGGCTCCGGGCATGTACCAACCAGCATCGCCGAGGTCCATGAACACGAAGTCCTGGCCATCGAACACGAGGCGTTGGTCGAACGAGTGCCGCCAGCTGGTTTCCTCGGCGGCCTTGAAACCAGAGCCGTCTTCGCCGACGACGAAGTACTGAGCGCGTTGATGGCGCTGGCCGATGCTCGCATCCGGGAGCGTGTTCGTCGCCAGTGTGACGACGACCTTGCCGTTGCCGTAGGCGAGTACGCCCGTGCCCGAAGTCAGAGGCGAGAAGATCGCGGTCTCGGCGACACCATCGGTTGCATCGCCCAGGTATTCGGCGCTGTTCAGGTCGCGTTGCCAGAGTTGGTTTCCCTGGTCGTCGAACTTGGTCATCACCAGCACGTTGGGCCGGTACGTCATCAAGGTCGTCTCGTGTGACAGATTCTCGTTTGCGGCCGACAGCACGTAAAAGTTCGTTCCGTCGGTGGTCATGCCGGCGAGCCGGGTGAGGTGCACTGCTTTCTCCCAGGCGGGCGAAAAAGTGCCGGCGGCGGAGCGCGTAAAACGTGTGAGTTTGACGCTGGTCGGTGCGCCCGCGTCATAGCCTTGCCACGCGACCGTCAGCGAATTGCCCGATGCGAGTCCGACGATCTGCGTGCTCGTGCCGCTGTAGCTCAACTGTTCGGAGCCAGCGGCTGCGGTGTCGAAGGGCAACGCTGCCGGCTGAGCGAGTACGCGTGCGCTCGAACCGAGCAAGGTGAGCACGAACGCTACTACCAAGCCACGTAAGATTTTCATGAGCACCACTGCAGTCATTCTGCCGCGATGGTCAAGGTTGAAGTTCGGGTCGGAAGATTTAATTCAGTCGGGTTTCGTTGCGTTCGTGATCGTGGAGCGAAGTGCTGGATAGTCTGGAGGAGCGGTGTGCGCGAACCCGGGTCCACGGCGTTGGACTGTTTGCTCGTGCGGCCGAGCAGCACGCGCTAGCACGGGCAGTTTGGGTGGCGCTCGTAGTAAGCTGTCGCGGATGCTCCTGCGAATCCGCCGCCTTCAACACGCGCTCGTAACACTGTGCTGCGCGAGCCTGCTGCCCGCATGCGTCTCGGTCGACTTCACCGGAGGCGATGGCAAAGCAGTCGAGAAACTCGCGGTTCTTCGCGGTGTCGTGACGAGCGTAAACGGCGACCCGCTCGAAGACGTCGAAGTCGAGGCAGGCAAGGCTTCGGCGGCGACGAGCGGGAAGGGCCGCTACGAGTTGGAAGTCGCGGCAAGCGAGAAACGAGTTCGGTTCGCACTGGATGGGTACGTGAACGGGTTTCGGTCGCCGGCGCTCGACAAAGACATCCCGACGCAGCTCGACGTCACACTCCTGCCACGCGCCGAAGCCGTGCAGCTCGATGCAGCTGTGGGCGGCGTAGCGGCGGGCCAACCAGGTGTCTCGGTCCGCATTCCAGCGGAGGCGTTCGTCGATGATTCCGGGAACGCGGTGACGGGCACGGTAGACGTGTACGTATCGCCATTCGATCCGAGCGAAGCGAACCAACGCGCGGCCGCGCCCGAACTCGTCACCGAAGTGGGTGGCGAGAGGCAGCTCCTCGAGTCGCTCGGGATGGTCGACATTCGTGTGCGTCAGGACGACGAGACCCTTGGCCTCGAAACTGGCAAAGCGCTCGAGCTCTCGATTCCGCTGCCGGACGATTCAGAACCAGCGGCGACGATCAGCTTCTGGAGCTTCGATGAGAGCAAGAGCCTCTGGGTCAAATCGGGCAAAGCTACGTTCGATCCCGAAACCAATGCGTACGTCGGGATGGCGGAGCACGTGGGTTTGTGGAGTGTCGGTCAGGTGATCCGCGCGACATGTATTTGCGGCCTCGTCGAACAGTCCGGCGCGGGTGCACTCCCACGTGCACGTGTCGAAGTGAGCGGAGTGTCGTACTTTGGCTCGAGCAGCGCGCAGACCGGTGGGGATGGAAGGTTCTGCGTCGCGGTCGGCAAAGACTCGGACGTCGACGTCATCGCCTACGACTCGAGCAACGGTGTCGAGTCGAAGGAGGTTCGCAGCAAGTCTGCCGACACGTTGGTTCCGCCGCGCGCGAGCGATGCGCGATGCGTGGATGTCGGAACGTGGAAGGTCGCGAAGGACTAGTCTGCAGCGAGGCTCAAACCGACGTCAGCTCAACTTCTCGAGCAACGCCTTGAGCTCTGCCTGTTCCGGTTTGCTCAGCCGTGCGAGCCGCTCGCCATACGCATCCGCGAGCAACCCTTGCGCGCGCGTCATCGCCGTGCGGCCGGCCGGGGTCACGGTGAGTCGATAGCGTCGCAAGTCACCGGCGTCGATCTCGCGACGCACGAAGCCGGCTGCCTCGAGGCTCTTGACGTAGACCGTCACGGTCGGCTTCGGCATACATAACGTGCCTGCGAGCTCCGCGGGGTGTGGATGCTCGTCGATCTCGGCGAGCACGAAGAACTCCTTGGTCTCGAGCCCGAGCTTGGCGATCTCGTCGGCGACGCTCGTAATGACTGACGTCAGCAGGCGGTAATTCAGAGACCAAATCTTCGCCCCATCGATTTTTGCCATGAAGCCCTTGCCGTGCGATTAGTACAATACTAAACTATCTCGTATCGGAACTAGATGTGTAGCTGAACCAATCTAGCACATTCCAGGAGAAGTCATGGCCCTCGACCACTATGTAACGCTCGGCCGCTCCGGCCTCCGCGTCAGCCCGCTGTGCCTCGGCGCAATGACCTTCGGCGAAGACCTCGGCTGGGGCTCCAGCGTCGAAGAATCTCAGTCGATCATCGACCGCTACATCGAGCTTGGCGGCAACTTCATCGACACCGCGAACTTCTACACGAAGAGCCACTCCGAGAAGATCATCGGCGACCACGTCGGCCGCACTGCCGCTCGTCGCGATCGGCTCGTGATCGCGACGAAATTCAGCGGCAATCTCTACCCGGGAGATCCGAACGGCGGAGGCTCGGGCCGCAAATCCATCATCAGCGCATGCGAGAACTCGTTGCGCCGTTTGCAGACCGACTACATCGACCTCTACTGGCTGCACAACTGGGACATGCATACGCCGATCGACGAGACGATGGCCGCACTCGACGACCTCGTCCGCGCCGGCAAGGTGCGCTACCTCGGCGTCTCGGATACGCCCGCCTGGAAGGTTGCCGAGGCCAACATCACGGCGCGGTTCCGCGGCTGGTCGTCTTTCATCGGGTTGCAGGTCGAGTACTCGCTCCTCGAGCGGACCATCGAACAGGAGCTCGTCCCGATGGCGCAGGAACTCCAGCTCGGGATTACGCCGTGGTCGCCGCTCAAGAGCGGAGCGCTCAGCGGCAAGTACACGCGCAGCAACGCGGGTCAGGTGAAGCCGGACCGCAGTGCGTTCGTCAGCGCGTCTCTCAATGAGAAGACGTGGAGCATCATCGACGAGCTGCAGGTCATCGCAAAGGCGCACGACAGCACGGTTGCTCGCGTCGCACTGGCGTGGGTACAGGCCCAACCGGGAGTGACGTCGACGATCATCGGCGCGCGGCGGCTGACTCAGCTCGACGACAACGTGAAGGCGCTCGAGGTCAGTCTGACGGCACAGGAGCTCGGAAAGCTGGACGCGTTGACGACCCCGACGCTCGGCTTCCCGCAGAGCATGCAGCCTTTTTTCCCGGCCATCCACAATGGTGGGACGACCGTGAACGGTGTTTATGCGCCCCCGTCGGGTTTCGTGATGGAACACGGCGACAAGCCTTACTGACCGCGTGCGAGAGCGAAGACTGTCTTCGCCGGTGGCGGTGGGGTGGTCCCCGTAGATCGCCGCCATCGGCGGACGTACTCGATTCGGCAATCTGGGCCAAACCGTCGAGAGCGGCGGATAGTCAGCGGGAAGTAGTACCCGAGCGAGTCAACGTGAGCCTCCGGGTCAGATCCATCGGTTCCAGCTGCGCGCGCGTTGCAGCCCCTGCTGCAATTCCGGCTCTTGTCCCGGCGCAGCGCCTCAGCTAGTGCTGCAGCACTAAGTCGGGGTCGGGAGCACGGATGGCAGTCGAAAAAGCCTGGAGCGGCGCGGTTCGATCGAAACCTCATGAGCGCGCTGCGATGATCGTACGGGTGTCGAGCCTTGTGCTCGTGTGCCTGCTCGCTGCTTGTTCCGAACCCGTGCAACGCATGCAGTTGCGAGTCTCGATCGACGCCGACAGCGCAGTGCGCGCGATCGTCGACAACGTGACGGTCGTGGTGGCGTACCAGGACGCCAAAGGCGAAGGCTGGCGTGATGCCGCCGGCGGCCCGCGCCGCTTCGAGCCCAAGGTCGACCCGGTGTGGCCACTCGAGTTCATGGTGGACCCGCGCGACGTGCGGAGCGGCACGACGTATCAAGTGACGGCCACCGCGCTAGATGGGCGAATGGCGGTCGTCGCGCAAGCCCGCGCGATCCGCAGCTTCGACAGCGGACGACGCTGGACGCTCGAAGTGTTGTTCGAAAAGCAGTGCCTGCGCCGCGCCGTGTGTCTGAGCGGTGAGACCTGCACGATGGGCCAATGCGTCGACGCGCGCACGCAAGACGGCAGCGTTCGCGAACCGATCCTGGGCGACGACGGAGCCGTCAGCGACGGAGGTGGACCGCCCACGCAAGAGCCGGTGCCGATCGCCAGCGACGGTGAGAGCTGCGATACGCTGGGTACGGTCGCGTGCAGCGGCGAAATGTCCCGTGTACCGCTGCGCTGCGAAGATGCGACCTCCGATGCTGGTGTGATGCGCGTCTGGCGTGCCGAGCCGCAGTGCAAAGAAGACGAGTTGTGCGACACGACCCTCGCGAGCGAGCTGCGCGGAATGTGCAGGGCGATCGCGCCGGAGTGTATCGGGCACTCTCCGAACGACGTGTTCTGCGATGAAGAAACGATGCTCGTGTGTTCCAGCATGTTCAAGTCGGAGATGCGTCCGTGCGTGGAGCACGCGCTCTGCGTCGACACGAACAAGAACGCGAAGTGCGCTTGCCGGAGCGGTTTCGTTCAAAACGCCGCGGAAGACTGCGTCGTAGCGACCGATTGCATGACGGAGAACGGGGGCTGCGACAAGCTCACCGAGTGCACGATGCAGGGAGGCCAACCGGTCTGCAGTGTTTGCCCGGACGGCTTTTTTGGCGACGGCAAGTCCGGCTGCAGTGCGCTGTTGGCTGGGCTCGCGCTCTCGCAAGGCACCTTGAGCCCAGCGTTCTCGCCCAATGTCACAGAGTACACCGTCGAGGTTCCGCTCCTGGTCCAGCGCTTGACGCTCACGCCGAGCGCGCCCGGTGCAGGTCGGATCGCGATCAACGGCGAAGAGGTCGAGTCGGCGAGCAAGTGGACGACGCCGACGCTGCCGCTCGACGACTACGTCGTCGACCTCTCGCTGACCGCGCCGATGAGCGGGACTGTTCGCTCGTACAAAGTGCATGTCATTCGATCCGGCGGTCAGACCGCGTACGTCAAAGCCAGCAACACCGACGCTTCGGACCGCTTCGGCATCGCAGTCGACATGGACGGCGACACGCTCGTGGTCGGGGCGGTCTACGAAGACAGCGCCGCTACTGGCGTCAACGGTGATCAAGCGAGCCAAGCCAGCACCGACAGTGGCGCGGCCTATGTGTTCGTGCGCAAGGCCGGCCGTTGGGAGCAGCAGGCGTATTTGAAAGCCAGCGACACGACTGCGCACGATTGCTTTGGCACCAACGTCGCCGTCTTCGGCAACACGATCGCGGTCGGAGCTACGGGATTCGACGTGTTTGGACTGGGCACGCCTGCGCCGACGCGGCCTGGCTCAGTCTACGTGTTTGAACGTAAAGACGGCACCTGGCGCCAAACGCAGAGGCTCGTGCCGAGTGGCAGTGTGCTCGGCGATCTGTTCGGGTTCGGCGTGAATATGGATCGCGACACCATCGTGGTAGGCGGACCCGGCGAGGCTGGCAGCGGTGCCGCGTACGTATTCGTGCGCAATGGCGAAAGCTGGCGCGAGCAGGCTCGGCTCGTGCCCAAGAAACCCCGCGCCGACAGCTCGTTTGGCGCGGCGGTCGGGGTAGCCGGCGACATGGCCGTCGTGACCGCGTACGACGACGCCACTGAGCGAACCGGCGCTGGCTCAGCCAATGTGTTCGTACGCAGTGGTGAGACCTGGAGCGAAACTCAACGCTTGGTCCCGAACCCCGGCGCCGACGGCGCGAGTTTTGGTTACAGCGTCGCGCTCACTGCAGACGTGCTCTTGATTGGTGCGCCACGCCTCGCTTCGATCACCAGTTTGTCGCAGACGACGAGCGGCGAAGTCTTCGCCTATCAGCGCGAAGGCAATACTTGGCAGCAGACCCAAGTGCTCAAGGCGATCGTGGCGCGCGCCTCGGATTCGTTCGGCTCGGCGTTGGCGGCGTACGGTGACTCGGCAGTGATCGGGGCGTGCGGCGACATGAGCAGTGGTCGCGGCGTCGGGGCGGAACCGTCGAGCCGTGACTCGAGCTATTCCGGCGCAGGCTACTTGTTTGCCCGTCAAGGCAAGAACTGGGCGCCGTCGCTCTACATCAAAGCGAGTAACACCAACACTACTGACAGCTTCGGGTTTGGTGCGGCGATCTCCGAATCCGCAGCGGTGTTGAGTGCAGTTTGGGAGGCGTCGGCAGCGAAGGGCATCAATGGCGATGAGACGAGCAACGCGGCCGCGACATCGGGAGCGGCCTACGTGTTCGAGTGATCTGCGCTTTGGTGCGTTCTCCCTTGTGAGGTGCACGACGCTGCAGTGTCGCGCGTACTACTGTTTTGGTGCGCCGTTCGCGATCCACTGCGCTATCGCCGCGATGTACTCGTCGGGGATGCAGTTGCCATCCGCGTCGCTGCACATATACGGCATCCGCGGCGTCATTCCGCAGGGACCTTTGAGAATTGTTAAGATCGCACTCTGTGCTTGGTTACCCGGCGTGACGAGCTTGGTATTGCCGCACGCCGTCGAGACGTATGAAGTCAGATTCGTGTAGAGCTTCTGATCGTCATTCGGTGGCAGCTCCAATGGGCGGGCCGGCGGCGCCATCCCGTTGACGCCGTGACACGGCGCTGCAGCGCACGGCATGATCGGTCCTCCGCCCTGAAGGACGAGCTTGACCGTCTCGAAGGTGGGCGGGATCGCGCTACCACCACCACTGGATCCTGCACTGCTCGAGCCGGCACCGCTCATGCCTGCAGTGCTCGTGCCTGCGGCTCCTGCGCCACCAGTGATTCCAGGGCTAGGCGTTGCCTTGTCGGAGCAGCCTGCAAGGAGTGACAGGATCGCTAGAGTTGCTGCGGTAATGCTCGCGAGTCGCAGTTTCATAGATGACAACGAAGAAGGTTAGAACGAGACAGGCAACGTATAGCTTTGCAAGCGTGAACGTGAACGACGAGTTCGACTAGTTTGCAAACGCTCCTGCCGGGTACGCGGCAAAATCAACTGCAGGCACGTCCACGCTATTGGTTTCGAAGGCCCAGCTGCCACCCGGCGGAATTTCATCCGAGCCACTGCCGGTCGCCGCTCCGAGCGGCCGCCCGACGCGATTCACCGGGAACACCGTGACCGATGCGTTGCTCACCGTCACATCGAGCCCGTTGACGAGCGTTCCCGTGTACGCACTTCCGGCGCTGCGCGTGACGCTTTTCATCTGATCGATGGTGAGGCCATCGATCGGGACAACGTCGAGTGCGAAGTAAGGGCACCGGTAGACGATCGTTCCCACGTCGTCGATCTCGATGTCCGACGGCAAGTCCGTCACCGCAGCCATCGTCACGTCCCCGGGGCCCGCGCAAGCGGCGATGGTCTCCGAACCATCCGTGAGGCGATAGAAATGCTGCGTGAACAACGCGCCGATCCCCGCTGCAATGGACTCTTCACGTTTGTTGAAGAGCTCGACCGACAACGCGGCGTCGCAGGCTGGGACTTCGCCCTTGTTCTTCAAGGCCGCGTAGAGTTCGGTGCTGCTCGGACCGTTGCGAAGCGTGAGCGCGATCACTTCGAGTACGCCGTTTCCTCCGCGGAGAGCCATCACACTGAGGCCTTCCGGTAGGACGCGGACAGTGTCGCCGCCCGCATCCGTATCGTGTTGCTGGGTGCTGCTCGAACAAGCCATCGGAAGCAGCACAACCGCAGCAGCGATGAGGAAACGGAGCGCCAGCATTACTCTCAGGTGTTTGCTCTGAGCTCTTTGAACTCGCCTGGACTATGGATCGTGGCGCCGGCGACTGCGCCCTTGCCACCGATGAAGTCTTCCGTCTTATCGGAATACCCGAACTTGGTCACTTCCGCCGAACCGCCTTTGACGGGGAAGCCATCGTCGCCCGCCTTCACACC
>DASRXR010000249.1:0-7688 GCA_035687405.1 Polyangiales bacterium | reverse complement strand
CGCGGCAGTTCGCTTGCTGCAAACCGGCAAGTCTCCCACCGTGAGCGAGGTCGCTCGGGCCGCGCTCGTCTCACCTGCGACTGCGTACCGCTACTTCCCGAACGCGTCCTCACTCTGGTCCGCGGTGCTGCTCGCGATCGGCGAGCCTAACGCGCGCGATGTATTCGCAGGTCTCGAAAAGGCCAGCCTCGAAGAGCGCGTCACCGCCATGATCGAATCCGTCGGCGGACGCATGCTCGCCAACGAAGCGATCTGGCGCGCCGCCCATTCCATCCAATTCGAGGCCGCGAGCAACAACCGCATTCCGACGCGAACCGGCCAGCGCCTTCGCTGGATCGAGGAAGCGCTCGCACCCGCGCAGCGAAAGCTCGGCAAACGCCAACACGCCCGGCTGATGCACGCACTCGCGTTGGTGATCGGCGCGGACGCGATGATCACGCTGCGCGACGTGTGTCGATTGAGCGCTCGCGACGCCAAACAAGTGAGCGTGTGGGCGGGTCAGGCGTTAGTCCGCGCTGCACAATCTGATCGCCGCTGAGCCCGAACGCGACCTGTGCTAGCCTGCGGGCGTGATCGGCCGCTTGTCAGGACGCGTGATGGACCACGCTGGTGATGGTTCGTGCGTGCTCGACGTCGCGGGCGTGGGCTACGAGGTTTTCGTGCCGGTTCGAAACCTCACGCAACTGCCCGTGTCCGAGCCGGCGACGCTGCACGTGCACACACACGTCCGCGAAGACGCGCTGATGCTCTACGGGTTCGTCACAGCGGAAGATCGCACCGCGTTCCGGCTGCTTTTGACCGTTTCCGGCGTGGGTCCGAAGCTCGCGATGGTGGTCATGTCCGATCTGAGCGCGGCCGAGCTCCAGGCCGTGATCGCGCGCAACGAACGCCAGCGGCTCGAAGCCATCAGCGGCGTGGGCAAGAAGACCGCGGCGCGGTTGCTGCTCGAGCTGAAGGACAAGCTGCCGGCGAGTAGTGTCACATTCGATCCGGTCGTGGTTCGCTCGGCTGCCCCGAAGCTCGACGACGTCGGGAGCCAAGCCTGCGATGCCCTGACGCGCATGGGATTTACGCGTGCCCAGGCCGAGGCTGCGGTCGCGCAACTCGCCGTCGATGCGCACGCATTACCCCTCGAACAGCTGCTCCGGCGAGCGCTGGCGACGTTGGGATGATGCATGGCCAAGTCTGACGAAGCGGATCGCATGTTGAACGCCGAGCGTGCGATCGACGATCGTGAGTACGACATCACGTTGCGGCCGTCCCGGTTCGACGAGTTCGTGGGGCAGCGCAAGCTCAAGGATAATTTGCGCGTCTACGTCGAGGCGGCGCGTCGCCGGAAGGGCCCGCTCGATCACGTGCTGTTTTGCGGGCCGCCTGGGCTCGGGAAGACCACGCTCTCGCTGATCCTCGCAGCAGAGATGGGCGTGAACCTCGCGATGGCTTCGGGTCCTGCGATCGAGCACAAGGGCCAGTTGGCTGCGCTGCTGACCAAGCTCGAGCGCGGAGACGTGCTCTTCATCGACGAGATCCACCGCTTGTCGCCGGTCGTGGAAGAGAACCTGTACACGGCGGTCGAGGATTTTCGAATCGACATCGTGCAGGGCGATGGGCCGTACGCGGCGACGCTCCAGCTACCGATCGCGCCGTTCACGCTGGTGGGTGCGACCACGCGCACCGGCCTGTTGACGAGCCCGATGTTGTCGCGCTTCGGGATCGTGGAGCGGCTCGACTACTACCCCGCGGACGAGCTCACGGAAGTGGTGCTGCGCAGCGCACGGCTGCTGCACATCGAGATCGAGCCGGGTGCGGCCGCGGAGATCGCACGGCGCGCTCGCGGCACACCGCGCATCGTCAATCGGCTATTGCGGCGCACGCGTGACTTCGCGGAAGTGCTGGGCGACGGCCGGATCGACGCGAAGCTCGCGAGTGAAGCGCTGCGCCGACTCGAAGTCGACGACGCGGGCTTGGACGAGATGGATCGGCGCTACCTCCGCATCATCATCGACCATTACAAAGGCGGGCCGGTCGGCGTCGATACGCTCGCGGCTGCGTTGTCGGAACCGCGCGACACGCTCGAAGACGTGTACGAACCGTTTCTGTTGCAACAAGGTTTTCTAGCGCGCACTGCGCGCGGGCGCGTCGTGACCGATCGCGCGTACCAGCACCTCGGCGTTGCACCGCCGGCGCGCGAGCAGCAACGCTTGTTCTGAGCCGGCGTAGCCCACACGAGACACGAGACCCACGATGGACAAAGCAAACCTGGCAAACGCCGTCGCCCTCCTCAATCAACACCGCGACGGTTTCGCGGAGGTGATGGATTTTCACTATCTCGTGGCGAATCCCACCGAGGTCGTGATCGAGTGGACCGTCGCGAAGCAGCACTTGCAGCCATACGGCATCGTGCACGGCGGTGTTCACGCCGGCGTGATCGAGACGGTGTGCTCGGTCGGGGCGGGTCTTGCTGCGGCCGATCGCGACCAAACCGGGGGCGTCGTCGGCCTCGAAAATCACACGAGCTTCATTCGTGCGGTTCGTGAGGGAACAAAGTTGCGGGCTCGCGCGGTTCCAGTGACGCGGGGTAGAACGACTCAGGTCTGGCACGCCGAAGTGCGCGATGAAGCGAATCAGCTCGTCGCGTCCGGTAGCGTGCGGCTACTTTCCACGCCAGAGCTCGGCCCCACGAAATAACGCCCGCTCTCGCATCTTCCAAAAATCGAGGCATATGGCGAATCCGAAACGTCCTTTTGGCGAAGATCCCGACGAGTTCGGGGCGCTTCGCGACTTTGGCGGACAGTTCTTTCGCGGAGCAGCGTCGCAGCTCTGGCGGATCGTGATCATCGGGATCGTGATCGTCGGCTTGTGGACGGGCTACTACCAAGTCGAGCCGGAGCAGATCGGGCTCGTGACGCGTTTTGGCAAATATCTGTACTCGACGCAGCCGGGGCCGCACTTCAAGTGGCCGTTCGGGATCGATGCGGTCACGAAGGTGCCGGTGCAGCGGCAGCTGAAAGAGGAGTTCGGCTTTCGCACGTCGCGGCCGGGCGTGCAGACGGAGTACGAGGAGCCGGAGGACGCGAAGAAAGAGTCGCGCATGCTGACGGGCGATTTGAACGTCGCCGACGTCGAGTGGATCGTGCAGTACAAGATCAAGAACCCGTACCAGTACGTGTTTCGGGTTCACAACGTGCGCGCGACGCTGCGCGACTTGAGTGAAGCGGTGATGCGCAAGGTGGTGGGAGACCACAGCGTGACCGAGGTGTTGACGGTCGGGCGCGAGCACATCCAGCTCGATGCGAAGGAAGAGCTCAACAAGCTCTGCAATCACTACGAGATGGGGATCGAGATCTTGCAGCTCGTGCTGCAAGACGTGAATCCGCCGGATGCCGTGCGTGAGAGCTTCAACGAAGTGAACCAGGCGATTCAGGAGCGCGAGCGTTCGATCAATCAGGCTTGGGCGAACTACAACTCGGTGATCCCTGAAGCGATGGGTAAAGCCGAGCAAGAGATTCAGGGTGCGGAAGGTTATGCGACCGAACGTGTGAACAACGCGCTCGGTGAAGTGCAGCGGTTCATCGCGTTGCAGACGGAGTACAAGAAGTCGCCGGCGGTCACGCGGTCGCGGATCTATCTCGAGACGATCGGAACTGTTCTGCCGAACGCGCGCCGGCGCATCTTCATCGACGACGACATCAAGGGCATCTTGCCGCTGCTCGGCATGGAATCAGGGGCGAAGCAATGAAACGCATGAGTTTGTGGCTGTTGCTGGGCGGGTTCGTATTGTTGCTGCTCGTGCAGAGCTCGATGTACACGGTCGCGGAGAACGAGCAGGTATTGGTCACGCAGTTCGGGCGGATCGTCAGTCGGGCGGTGACGCAGCCTGGGTTGCATTGGAAGACGCCGTTTACGCAAGAGGTGCACAGCTTCGACAAGCGGTGGCTCGAGTGGGACGGGTCGGCGAATCAGATCCCGACGCGCGACAAGAAGTACATTTGGGTGGAGGTGTTTGCGCGTTGGCGGATTTCGGATCCGATGCGATTTTATGAGCGTCTGCGGGACGAGCAGAGTGCGCAGACGCGGCTCGATGACATCATCGATGGTGAGGTTCGCAACGTGATTGCGAATCACGACTTGATCGACATCGTGCGTTCGAGCTCGCGCGAGTTCGAGCGGGGCGACGAGTCGGATGAGGGTCAGGAGGACCAGGGGGTGTTCACGCCGACGATCGGGCGCGAGCAGATCTCGGGGATGGTGTTGAAGAAGAGCTCGCTGGTCATGCCGGATTACGGAGTGGAGCTCGCGGATATCAAGATCAAGCGGGTGAACTATGTGGAGAGTGTTCAGCAGAAGGTGTTCGAGCGGATGATCTCGGAGCGAAAGCGGATTGCTGCGCGGTATCGGTCGGAGGGCGGCGGTAAGCGGGCGGAGATCGAAGGCAAGGTTCAGCGTGAGCTGTTGCGGGTTCGGTCGGAGGCTTACAAGAAGGCGGAAGAGATTCGTGGTCGTGCGGATGCTGAAGCGGCTCGGATCTATGCGGACGCTTACAACCGGGACACGGAGCTCTACGGGTTTTTGAAAACGCTCGAGGCTTACAAGGGGATCGTGAACGAGAACACTGATGTTGTTCTGTCTACTAGCTCGCCGTTGTTGAAGTATTTGAAGAGCGAGCACTGAGAGAGAGCGAGCGCTGAGAGAGAGAGAAGAGCGAGCACTGAGGGCGTCGTATTGCGGGCCTCGCAATTGATGTCGCTCAGGACTCGCAGGGGGGCGACTCCGCGGGGCGGATGTGCCCCTAAGTAGTCGAGGCGCAGGATGACCTGCTGAAATTGGCCGCGACTCAAATGCTCGCAGCTAACAAAGAACGGGAAGCGACTTCGATTCAGGCAACGAAGAACCGGGATAGCGACTTCGCTTTGAAGCCGGCATAGCTAGAAGGCGACTTCGCCTTTGAAGACTGCTTTTGCTGGGCCTGTCATCAGGATTGGCTTGTCTCGGTCCGTCACCAAGATTCGGAGTGGGCCACCTGGCAACTTCACTTGGATCGGTTCGTTTCGCTTGGCTCGGCCTGTCTCGATGGCCGCTACTGCAGCCGCACAGGCGCCCGTGCCGCATGCCTCGGTAAAGCCTGCTCCTCGTTCCCAGACTGCCAGCTCGATGAACTGAGGGGCTACCATTCGGGCGAAACCGATGTTGGCGCCGTGACCGAACCTTGGATGAGTTCCGAGCCTTGGGCCTAACGCTGTCCGAGCAGCACCGATGTCGTCGAACGTAACGGCGTGGGGATTGCCCATTGAGACACAGCTCAGGTTGATTCTCGAGCCATCGATTTCGAAAGGAACATCGAGCAACGGTAATGAGTTGTCACTTGCGATGGGGATCGATGCGGGCTCGAGTGTTGCAGCGCGCATACCGACTTCAACCATCTCGTCGGCACCTTCGCGCCAGAAGCGGCAGCGGTGTGGACCTGAGTCGGTGGCGACGGTGACTTCGACGGCATTGAGTTCGCCATCGCCGCTGGGAGCGGCAACGAAGCCAGAGTGGACGAGATAGGCGACGACGCAGCGAAGCCCGTTGCCGCACATCTCGGGTCGAGATCCGTCGGCGTTGATGACGCGCATGGCGGCAAGGCCGTCATTGAACTCGACGAGCAGAACGCCGTCCGCGCCAATGCCGCGGTGTCGATCGCAAAGGGCAACGGCATGTCGAGAGGCGAGATCGAGGTCTTGTGACCGTCCGTCCACAAGCACGAAGTCATTGCCAAGGCCTTCATACTTGGCGAACTGAAGAACGCTGCTCATCAGGCTCAATACATACCACGCCAAGCCAAACAGGCGACCCAGGCCCAGTCTCCCGGCCCCCCCGGCCCCCAGCGAGTCCCGCAGATAGCCACAGCCACTTCGAGTCTCGCGACCGATAGCCACGGCCACTTCGAGTCTCGCGACCGCGCCCTATGTAAACGTTGGGAGACGCGGCCGATTCAGCGGTTCGTCCTGTGCCTCGATGACTTCAGGGGCGGCTCCGCGGGGCCTCGAGCGACATCAATTGAGGCGCTAGGACCAAAGCCCCAAGAGCCACGCTCGAACTGAAAGCCCCAACCCCAGCGATGCTCGAACTGAAAGCCCCAACCCCAGCGATGCTCAAGATCCCGATCACGAAGCGTAATCAGCACGCAAAGCAGCGATCGCCTCGGCATAATTCTTAGTCCCATAAACAGCGGACCCAGCGACAAGAACATCCGCCCCAGCATCAACGACATGCCGAGCAATCCCAGGCTTGATCCCCCCGTCAACCTCCAGATCGATAGCGCAGCCACTAGCGTCGATCATCTTCCGAACCGCCTCCAGCTTAGGCAGCACCAGAGGAATGAACGCCTGCCCCCCAAACCCAGGATTCACACTCATCACGAGCACCAAATCACACAACGGCAGCACGTACCGCAAGATGTCCTCGGGCGTGTGCGGGTTCAGCGACACCCCGGCCTTCTTCCCGAGTGACCGAATATGTTGAAGCGTACGATGCAGGTGGCGAGTCGCCTCTGCGTGCACCGTGATCACATCAGCCCCCGCCTTCGCGAAGTCCTCCACGTACCGCTCGGGCTCCTCGATCATCAAATGCGTGTCCACCACCGCCGTAGTCGACTTACGCACGGCCTCCACCACCAGCGGCCCGATCGTGATGTTCGGGACGAACCGCCCATCCATCACGTCGACGTGCACCCACTCGGCCGACGCCTCGCCGATCGCCCGGACCTCGTCACCGAGCCGCGTAAAATCCGCTGACAGGATCGAGGGCGCAATCCGAACTGGCTTGGCTGAACGCGGCACGGCCGGAGTTGAGCGCCCGATCCGGCACGTGTCAATGACCATTCTGCCTCAGCCCAAACACCACCCGCGGGCCACGGCGGCGTGTACGCCCAAGTCACACGCCACATGTATTTTTCTCGATCCGTTTGCGCGCTACGCAGCGCCCGAACCCGCGAGTAGGATTGCTTGACGCCCTCAGATGAGCATGACCACAATCCGTGTTCATCGCCTGACAACGCTGCAGGTTCGCCCCGCTTGCCTAGCGTGCGATCGCAGCTCGAACCGAGTCTCTACGCGCTCTTCGCCCCATGGCTGATCACAGGTATCGCGTCATCAAGCGCCTCGAAGCCGGTGGCATGGCTGAGGTGTACCTGGGCGAAGCAACCGGCGTCGAAGGTTTCAAGAAGCGCGTCGCGATCAAGCGCGTGCTCCCACACCTCGCGCAAAACGAGAACTTCATCCGGATGTTCCTCGATGAAGCTCGCCTGTCGGCGCGGTTGAACCACGCGAACATCGTTTCCGTCTTCGACATCAGCGCCCGCGACGACACCTACTTCCTCATCATGGAGTTCGTCGATGGGGCGAACCTCAAGAAAATTCTAGATAGTCTGCAGCGCCGCAGCCAGCGCTTCACGCTCCCGGAAGCCATCTACGTCTGCGCCGAAGCCTGCCGCGGCTTGTCCTACGCGCACGAGCTTCAAGATGAAAACGGGCGAGCGCTCGGAATCGTGCACCGCGACATCTCGCCGCCGAACATCCTGCTGACCAAGCTCGGCGAAGTGAAAGTGGCAGACTTCGGCCTCGCGAAAGCCGGTACTCAGCTCAGCCAAACTGATCCCGGCGTCGTCAAAGGCAAGTTCAGCTATCTCTCGCCTGAAGCTGCAAACG
>DASRXR010000248.1:0-35106 GCA_035687405.1 Polyangiales bacterium | reverse complement strand
CGCAGCTGAAGTGTCCCCAGGTTGAGTTGCATCCAGGACAATAGTTCCTTGACGCCCTCGCGTTGGTTCGCCGTTAGTGGCTGCTTCGTTTCAGTCAGGGCTTCCGTGAGTTCGCGTTTGGAGACGGTGAAGCGCTCCAGGTGCAACGCAGAAATGCCCAATCCTCGCAAAACTCGCGCGTTCGGACGCAGGCCGTACGCCTGTTCGAAGAGCTCCCGCGCTTTCGCGTAATCCTGCGCGTCGAAAGCCTCCACGGCGCGGTCGAGGAGCTTGTCATAGTCCGGGGACGTTGACGCGTCCGCTTCCTCGACGCGACCCTCGGAGCTCAGTTCTTGCCCTTCTGACGTTCGCGGAAGTGCGCACAAGCAGAATACCGCTGCGGCAGCTACGACCCGCGACGACCAGCGGCGCAATAATGACTCGCCAGCGCCGGCGGAGACGGTTCTCACTGCGTAATGAGTTCGCACGAATGCAAACGACGGCTCAGCGTGCGACAGTCTGACACGCAGCGAGCGCACGGCACGGGGGCCACCGGATTTTGCAGTTACCGCACCCATGCCTTGGTCCTCCCGTAGACAGGTCGAACGCAACGCGAGCCGGACTGACCCGCGCGTGGCACTAGCACTTCGAGACGTGATAATACGCGTGTGCACGATAGTGGACTAAAAGTCCAGCGACCCACGAAATGACACTCCCCAGCATAGGAGACGTCGTCGACGACAAGTTCCGCATCGAACGAAAGCTCGGTGAAGGCGGAACGAGTACGATTTACGAGGTCCGGCACGCGATCACGGATAAGCGATTCGCGATCAAGTGGTTGTCGCCCGACCTGGCGAAAAATGATCTCGCCGTGCAGTTGTTGGTGCACGAGGCCAAGGTCTGCGGCCGGTTCGTACACCCGAACGCCGTGCAAATTTACGATATCTGCAGGACTGAGGAGTCCTACTACCTCCTGATGGAGTTTCTCGAGGGCGAGTCGCTCGAGACGCGGCTGCATCGGGAGCAACGCATGTCGCCACAAGCGGCGTGCGATATTTTGCTTCCGTGCATGGAAGCGTTGAGCGCTGCACATCGCGTCGGGATCGTTCATCGGGATCTCAAGCCGTCGAACATCTTCTTGTGTCGCATCGAAGGGCGCACGGAAGAACTGCCGAAGGTGCTCGATTTCGGCATCTCGAACTTCCTGCACAACGGGATCGAGATCTCTCCCAACACCGCGGGCAGTGGCACTCCGTTGTACATGGCGCCTGAGCAAATGCAGGCACAGCCTGCGGAGCCGCGGTTCGATATTTATGCGCTCGGAGTCGTGCTCTACGAGCTCGTGTCCGGCCAGCCGCCGTTCGACTCGGACGACTTCGATGATTTGGTTCACCGGGTCGTCGAGTCGCAGCCGACGCAGCTCGATCACCTGGTGCAGGTCGACCCAGTGTTCGCGAAGATCGTCGCGCGCGCGATGGCGCGTGGCGTCGAGGATCGGTTCGCGTCGATGGACGAGTTTGCGGCGGCTCTGCGCCCGTACAGCTCGTATCGGTCGAACTCGTCGCTGAGTCCCAAGAGCCCGAGTCAGCCGCCTACCCAGGTTCAACCTCGTCGGAGCGAGCCCTCGCGGCCGCCCGGCCGCCGGTCGTCGTGGGCGCAGACTTCGCAGGGGTTCATGCTGCAGCAGCACTTCCTCTCGCCGCACGCGGCCGAGGCCAAGTCGGCGCTGGCGGCGCTCATCGACGTCGCTCCTCCTGCTGCATCGGTCGCAGATTCCGAGCGTACGCTCGAAGATCTCGCGGTGATCGGGGCGGTCGCACTCGATCCCGAGCCGGCGGTGTTGAAGCCCCTGGCCGCAGCGCCGGCACCTGTCGCGAAGCCTCGAGAGCTCAAAGACACGAAGCCGATCATGCTCGCTGCCCGCGTGGCAAAAGCGAAACTGGAGGCCAGTCGCAAGAAGGACGTCGCGGCGGTCGCTTCAGCCGAAGCGCCAGCGCCAGCGCCAGCGCCGGTATCTGCTGTGGATGCCGACGTCGAGACTTCGCGTCCGATCACAGTGCTGCCACCAGCTGCATCCACTTCGGCCCCACCGATCGTGCTCCCGCCGTCCCGCGCTGCAGCGTTTTCAGTGAACCATGAGATCTTTTGGAAGGACGAGGCGTTCGGAGACGACACGCCGTTGAGCGCGGACGACATGCCGCGCATGCCGCGCGCGCGGCGAAAGCGTCAGATCGGCCTCGTTGCAGCGCTTGGCGGCGCTCTCGTCATCACGCTGTACACGCTCGCGCGCAGTCCTCAGAATCCGGCTGAATCCACGGTGGCGCGCACGACTTCGCGGTCGCTCGACGCGGATCGGTCGCCGGTTACGGCAGCGTCGCCTGCAGTTGCGGTGGCGACTCCGGTGCCGGTGCCGGCAGAGCCCATGCGCGTGTTCGAGCCTGAGGCTCGCGTTGCGCCCAAGCTAGAACCAACGGCTGAGTCTGTGGTCGCGGCGAAGACCGCGTCCGCGTCTGCAGATGCTCAAAGTATTCGACAGGCCCGGCGCGCTGCTCGTGCTGCGGCGCAGGCGAAGCGCGCTGCCGCTGCGAGCGACAGCCCGAAGCCGTCGAAGCGTGTAGCGAGTGCCGAGGGCAATGCGCGTGCAGAACGCGGGGCTGGCGAGTCGGGGCGGCCGGGGCTTGCGATGCCGGCGGCGTACGTGTCGCGGCAGGACTTCTGATTCTGACGGTCGTTGGCGTTACGTCCTCGTAGCCGCCGGCCGATAGCGCGACATGGCGGCAACGAGGACGCGCACGGCTACGAAGACGTGGACGCGATGCGTTATCTCACAAGCACACGTTCAGCACTGGCCCCATGCACGAGATCATCCCATTGCCACCCTTCGTGCAAGTGCAGGTGATGCTGCCGGTCGAGAGCAAACTGCAGTCACGACCGCACGCGCCGCAGTTCGTATTGCTGACCAAATCGACGCAAGAACCTCCACAGCAACCCGGTTGCGCGCCGGCGCTGCACGCCGTACCGCACGTTCCGCAGTTCATCGCGTCGGTCGCGAGATTCACGCACGTAGTGCCGCAGCAGGTCTGGCCGCCGGCACAGGCTGGCTGACAAGTCGGCATACTCGGCGCCCCAGCTGCCGGCGCTCCAGCTGCCGGTGCTCCAGCAGCAGGCGCCCCAGCTGCCGGCGCCCCCGCACCGCCTGCCCCAGCACCACCTGTTCCCGCACCACCTGCACCTGCGCCGGCGACCGGCGGCGTGCCGGCCGCGCCGCCTTGCATCATGCACTTCCCGGCCATGCACGTGTTGCCCGCAGGGCACTGTGTTCCGCACGCGCCGCAGTTCATCGCATCGGTCTGCAGATTGAACGTGTCGTCGACCTGACCGTTGCAGTCATCGTCGAGATTGTTGCAGGTCTCGGCCGTCGGCGAGAGCGTTGCAACGCAAGCGAGCTCTGCTTTGCCGGCCTGGCATTGCAGCAGCCCAGCACGGCACGGCCCCATGTTCGCTGCCACCACACACGCATTGCCGAGCGTCGCGACGTTGTCGAGCATGCCATCGCAGTCATCGTCGCTGCCCGAGTTCGCACACGACTCTGGGCTGGGAAGCACGGCATTGGTGCATGCGCCAAGCACACCGTTACTGCACGTCTGCGTGCCAGCGACGCATTTCCCGATGTTGAGCGTGCCGTCGCGGCCGTTGTAACAAGGCCGCATTTCACCGGCGGTACACGTGCAAGTCTCGTCGATCATGCCGTTGCAGTTCTCGTCCGCGGCGGGCTGTCCAGCGGCGGAACAAGCTTCGGCTGCAGATGCTTTGAACTCCATGCACTCGCCGGGTTTTCCGTCCTTGCAGGTGCGCTTCCCAACACTGCACAGGCCCTCGCACGTCCAGCGTTGATCGGAACCTTGCGTGCAGCCTGTCTCACCGTCTGGATAACAGTCCTCGCTCGTCTCATCGACCATGCTGTCGCAGTCGTCGTCGACGCCGTTGCACTGTTCGACGCCCGGCTCGGGCTCGCCGGCGCAGGCTCCCCACGTGGTGCCGCTGCAACGCTGCGTTCCGCGGTTGCACATCTCGCTCGCGGTCTTGCTCGAAGGATCGACTAAACACGGCCGCTCTTCCCCATTGCTGCACGGCCCCGTATCGGGCATCGCTGCATCTTTGGTCGGCATGCCGCCATCAGCGGCACTCGATCGGCCGCCCGAACCACTTGAGCCGCCTTTGCCCGCTGAGGACTTCGAACCAGCACTGCTGTTCGCGTTGCTCATCGAGCCAGTGCCGGACTTGCCGCCTGAACCCGCCTCGGAGTCGGCTTCGCTCGAACTCCCCTCGTCGCTAACGCAAAAGCCTTGAAAGCAGTGATCGCCAGGATCACAGTCCTCGGCCGTCGTTTTACAGTGATTCTTTCGGTCGTCGCTGAACGCGCATGCGACTAACAGACAAGAGAAGCACACCAACAAACTCGCACGCATGTTCACAATGAAGCTCCGTGATGCGTCTGAACCAAACCGATCGCGGCCCGGCGTCGGTTCCGACTTTCCATGCACGAGACCGCCAGTGCAGGCCACGTCTAGCAGGTCGGGCCGCAGTGTGCGACCGCTGGTGCTTCTGGTATCGAGACCCATCCCTCAGGAGAGTTAAGCGCTGAACTGCGATCCGCTCGGTTGGGACGCGATCTCGTGTCGACTGCGCCAACTCATGCTCAGGCGGTGCCTCCGATGGCGCGGAAACGAGCCAAAATCCTCGGCTCGGCGGGCGGTGACTCCAAACTCGTGTGGGATGCATGACAGAAGTGTCCGGGTCGTGATCACCGGTCACGCCCGCGGTCCGCGAAGTGTCCGGCGGGCCGCGCTATCCTCATGACCGCGAAAGGTCGTGACCGATGCCTACTCAACCGTTTGCTGCGCAGCAAGTGCAACCGTTTCAGTATCCGGCCGTGGCGAAGGTCGGAGAGTTTGCCGGCTTCGCGGCCGGCCTCGTCGTGACACTCGCGCTGCGGTTTAGTCCGAAATGGAGTCGCCCCGTGCCGGCAGGTCCGAGTGATGGCATCGAGCGTGGAGGCTACCCCCTTCAGGAGCGGCACAAGCCGGTGGTCGGTCCGAGGATCAGCGCGCGCGCTGACACGATGCCGGCAGGACGACTGCACGATCTCGTGAGCGGATTCGGCGATGGAGCGACGGCGGCGCCGCCGGCCACGTTTCAGCTCGAAGCGCGGTTGAGCAAGCTTTTGTCGGCAACATGATCAGCAAGTGGACTTGCTGCGTCGAGACAACCTAACAGTCAGAACCTAGTCCGAATCAACTAACAATCTACTCCGAGGGCTTCCACTGATTCGTCGACTCCAGTAGATCGATGGGCATGGGGGCACGCAAGAACTCTACGGATGCAACGTTGGCGGCGTGGAAGTTTGCTGATCTGTTCAACCGGCATTTTCGTGATCGCGACAAAGGTTTGGATCAGCTTTCGCCTTCATTGCGTAAACAGGCGCGTTCGGTTCTCGAGGCAACTGACAAGCTCAGGGAGAACAACGGTTGGATTCGAGATCCGGACGCGTTGTTCGACCTCGCGGATAGAGCGCGTGGTGAGCTAGAGAAGGCGAAGCTCGGTGCTCCTGCGCTCGCGACTGACGCGGCAGCTCCAAAGAAGCCGGCTGCGAAGTCGGATGATTCATTCATCATTTTGGTGCTCGGGGTGGTATTGGGTGCGTTGTTGGTGAACGGCTATTGCACCAGCCAGTCGAAGACCCATGCGCCCGCGAGGCCAAAGGTCCACTACGTCAACCCGGCGCGTTGAGTCCGTGTGTGCCGCCGCCACTAGCTTCAAGCGGTCGCATGCAGTTAACATTGCCGTGGCATGGTCGGCGTCGTGTACCGTTGTCCGGAATGTCGTACGCCGCTCGCACAGAAGCAGGTGGGGCCGGGATCGGTTTGGGCGTGCGGTTCGTGCGCCGGCGTTTGCGCCAACCTCGCCGTGTTGCGGCAACACGCGCCGGAGCCGCTAGTTCAGCAGCTTTGGGCGAGCGCGCGTGATCGAGGGAGCGGCGCGGAACGTCCGTGTCCGTCCTGCTCGAACCCGCTTCGCACGTTCGAGTTGGATGCGAAAGGTGACCGCGTCCAGCTCGATGGATGCGTCCGATGCTTGATGCTTTGGTTCGACGGTCGCGAGCTCGAGCAGATCGGCGTTCAGTTGCCGGAGCGATCGGCGCAACGACAAGAGGTTCGCACCGCGCAAGCGCTGATGGATTCAGAAGGGCTGTATGAGAACGCGAAGTTCGAGACTGCCGCCGACATCGCCAAGCTCTTGATGATGCAGATTTACTACTGGCGGCCCTGGTGGTGAGTCCGGCGCCGCGTTCGCTTGCCGCTCCTGGCTGCGAGCCACAACGCTGACAGCGGTGCGAACCACTGCCCGGCTGAGCTTCGTCGGCCTGGTATTGCCGAGCACCCGTACGCCTCGTGCTTCGCGTCACTGCTCGAATCCGATTTCGCCTCGGACGGCGTAGCGCCTGCACCGGCCGCGTTTCGCGGAGGGTTCGAGATCGACGGCGCATCTGGGTCCGATCCTGCATCGGCGGGCGCAGTTGTCGGCGGCGGGGCTGCCGCGCCGGTCTTCGAACCGAACACGCCGTCATGGCACCCGAGCCAAAACCCTTCGTCGTCGCTCTTTCGGTACTGGCGCGTTCTGAGCTGTTCGTCGCAGATCTTGAACGGAGCAGAACGTTTGCCTGTTGCAGATCGCCGCCGAAACTCCAAACAAGTCGGCGCTTCAGCAAATCCAAACGTGAGATCGCCCTCGATCGGGATAGGCCACCGCATCGACACCCGATCACCGACGCTCGCGACAATCTCTACGTTCTCGCGATCTTCGATTGCGATGCAGCTCATCGCAGCGGTGCTCCCGCAACCACCACGCTCAGGGGCTCCCAGGATGACGCTCGCCTTTGCAGTTGGTGGCTTCAGCTCTTCATCGGCGAGCATCTCGGTGCCGGTCGTGAACGTGAGCGTGTTCGAGCCAGGTTCGTTGTTGGGATAGATCGGCTTTACGCGAATCGTGTACTTCGTGTTCGGAGCGAGCGGCTGCTTTGGAACGACCTCGGCCCAAGTGCCGGCGCAACTGGGTGTTGGGCCGGCGTAGACCGTGTGCTCAATCGGCTCGCCCGCGCTGTTCTCCAGCACGAGCGACTCTTGAACGAAGACGCCCTCGACCACGAGGCCCTTGTTGAGCGGTACGTTCTCGCTCCCATCCACTGGATCAGTGCGGTAGATGGCCGAGGCCAAGCACGAGCACGCGTGCGCCGGGGCGGCGGCCAGCGCCGCTCCGACGACCCAGCTAAACAAGACCGCAAAAACTAGCTGTGTGCGCATGCGTTCCTCGCCTCACGAGCGGGCATGGCACACGCTGGCACATGCACGTTCGTTGCAGCGCTGAGCTGCACATGCCGTACCAAAAATCCTTGCCGCTCAGGGCTGCAGGAGGGCAGCGTCGCAGAAGCCGAACCCGAGCTGTTGAGTCGGCTTCCACTCCCATTACAGACACACGCTCGGAACGAGTGCCGCAAAAATGGAATGAGCGCACGGTGCATGTCGTCGTGCACACGTGCGCGCGCTTCGATCCGTGAGCCTCAGCCCTCAGCTGCTTGCTTGATCTTCGCGATGTCGAGCTTCTTCATCTTGAGCACAGCACCCATGACGCGCCCGGCTTTCGCCGTATCCGAGCTCGAGACCAATTCGGGCACGATCTTCGGCACGATCTGCCAGGACAGTCCGAACTTGTCTTTGAGCCAACCACACTGGTGCGCTTTTGGATCGCCACCTTCCGAGAGCTTCATCCAGTACTTGTCGATCTCTTCCTGAGTCTCACACATCACTTGGAGCGAGATCGCTTCGCTGAACTTGAAGTGCGGCCCACCGTTGAGAGCCGTGAACGATTGTCCTTCGAGCTCGAAGTCGACTGTCATCACCGTGCCCGCTTTTTGCCCGTGGACTTCTTTGCCCACGTCGCTGTACTTCGCGGTCCTCACGATGCGCGATTTGTCGAAGATCGAAACGTAGAATTTCGCTGCGTCTTCGCCCTGGCTGTCGAACCACAGACACGGACTGATTTTTTGGATCGTGGGCATCGCCTAGTCCTTCGTTAATGGGGGGAGGACTGAACGTAAACACGGCGCCCACGTATGTCGGACCGGAAGTGTGCCCTCGTCTGGCCAGGACGGTGTCTCGATGTAGCTACTTCTTAGCTACCCCGAAAGGATCTCGCGCTGCGCCCTGGCGTACCCATCGAAGCCACGGGGTGAACACGCGATGAGTCCAATGCCTAACTTTCGGGTAGTCGGTAGTTGGTTGTTACTAGCCTTTGCAGCGCTGAGCTGCAGCGATTCGAGCGAGGGCTCGGGATTGCCGCAGACGATGGTCCCACCGGGCACTGCCGGCTCAGCCGGACCTGCCACGCCCGCAGTCGAAGGCGTCGTGCACGTGTCGACCGGTGACGTTCAGGGCGACGTCGTCGATGGGAGTCGGCGCTATCTCAAGATCCCGTTTGCGAAGCCTCCTGTCGGCGACCTTCGCTGGCGTTCGCCGCAAAAGCCCGACGCTTGGACAGGCGTTCGTCACGAGCCGGAGCTTTCGAAAGCTTGCTCGCAGAACATGAGCTCGGGATCGATGGCGAGTCTGAACGAGGACTGTCTGTACCTCAACGTGTGGCAACCGCTCATGCCGCCGACAGCGGCACCGGTGATGGTGTGGATCCACGGCGGTGGCAACTTCGGCGGTGGCACGAACGACGTCGTGCCGACCAGCGATGACAAATTGTGGTTCGATGGCCGCGTGTTCGCGCAACGACACGGCATCGTCGTCGTCACGCTGAACTATCGGCTCGGGCCACTCGGATTCTTCGCGCATCCAGATCTGGCCGCTGAAGGATCGAACGTGGGCAATCAGGGCTTGCTCGATCAGAATCTGGCGCTGCAGTGGGTGAAGGAGAACATCGCAGCGTTCGGCGGCAACCCGAACAACGTGACGATCTTCGGTGAGTCTGCCGGTTCTTCCGACGTGTGCACGCACGTCGCTTCTCCGAAAAGCGCGGGACTCTTTCATCGCGCGGTGAGCCAGAGCGGCGGCTGCACGGCAGCGCTCGGAAGTGCGATGACGCTACAAGCTGCAGCAGCGCCCGTGATGGCGTTTGCGAAAGCAGTCGGCTGCGAAAGCCCGACTGGACAGCTCGCGTGCATGCGACAGAAGCCGATCGATCTCGTTATGCAAAACGCGATGCAGCCCGATCCGATGAAAGATGCGGCAGGGACGACTCTGCGGTTCAGTGTCGTGGTCGATGGCCCGGGAGGATTTCTGCCGAAGAGTCCGCGTGAGATTTTCGATGCCGGCGAGTTGAATCGTGTTCCGTATATCCTCGGCAGCAACAACGATGAAGGTGCGTTGTTCTTGATCAGCACGGCCGGTCCTACGACGGATGCGGAATACCAAGCGCAGCTGCAGATGCGTTATCCGGCGATCGCGGCGCCGCTCGCGATGGTGTACCCGCCGTCGGCATACGGCGGAAATCCGCGCAAGGCACTCGAACGCGTGGTCGGAGACTCGGGCCTCGTATGCGGGACACATGACAGTGCGCGTCGCGCTGCCAAGGCGGGTCTGACTGTCTATTCGTACAACTTCAACGTGCCGTGGGCGATCGCGGGCGGAACGCTGGGTGCGACGCACGCCGCCGAGATCAGCCACGTGTTCGGTGTGCCGTTCATGCCCGATCCGGCGAGTCAGGCTGTGTCAGATGCGATGAACTCGTACTGGGCCAATTTTGCGAAGACGGGTGACCCCAACTTCGCCGGTGCTCCAGCGATCTGGCCGAAGTTTGCTCCGACGCCGGCTGACAGCGATCAGCGCCTGCAGCTGGATTCGACGTGGATGGTGTTGACCGACTTCCGAAAGCCGGAGTGTGCGTTTTGGCGCCAGCAGTACGAAGCGGGCGAGTAGCTCAACGCCGCTGCGCGATCGTCGCGATGTGTGCGGCTAGCGGGTGGGTGGAGTGGCGCTCCAAAAAGCGCTTGGCCAAACGCTGAGCCTTGTCTGCTGCTCCACGCTGCACCAACGCGTCGATCCGCAACGCATCGGCCTCTGGCGTCAAGCGACCTCGCGCGAACTGCTCGGCATGCTGATCCAACAGGCGCAACGCCTGCGTCGCCTCGTGCTCCGCCAACGCCGTGCGCGCTGCATCGAGCAACGCCAACTCCTCGCGAATGCCTGCTCGCGCTGGCCCCACCGTTCGCGCGATCACGGCGGGTGCCGGCGCCGGAGTGGGCTCCGCTGCTGCGAGCACGATCACCGGCTGCTGCACGTGGATCGACTGGGGCTGCGGTGCCGCTGCTGCGAGCGGCGCGGGCGCAGCAGTTCGCTGCTCGCGTGAATGCGACAACACTTGCCAACTCACCGCACCTGCCACGATCAGCGCGGACAACGAACCCCACAACGCCGGATGGGAGAACAACAACCCACCGCGCGGAATGTTTGCGACCGAACCGGGTGCCGCGGGATGGACGCCACTCTCGACTGCAGCCAGAGGCGGCAAAGCCGACAGCGCTTCTGCCATGCGCATTTTCATCGCCGCCGGAGCTGCGTCGTGCCGTGCCGCGTCGAGCAGCTGACGCTCGAGGTCGGTCGGATCAAGCCAGGGTGTCGGGTCTCTCATCGGCCCCTCTCTCTCTCGAACACGCGTTCGAGCCGGGCTGTCGCCGCTCGAAATTCTTCCCGCGCACGACGCACACGCGATGCCACCGTGCCGGCCGGCAAGTCGAGCGCACGAGCGATCTCAGTCGCAGAAAATCCTTCGACGTCGAACAGCACGAAGACCTCGACGAGGCTTCGATCCATCTTCGACAACACCCGATCGAGCAGTTGCAGCGTCATCGCCTGCGACTCGGCGAGACCCCGTTGCAACACCCGATCGTCGAGCTGGCCCTGCGGCTCGAGCCGCGCGGCACTCCGGCGGGAGCTGCGCGCGAGTCGGAGGGCAGTCCCGATCAAAAACGCACGCTCGCTCCCGAGCCAAATGTCGGCGATGCGCTCGACTGCGACTAAAAACGCTTGCTGGCCTACATCCGCCGCGGCTTCGGCATCGAGCCCGTACCGGCGCAACGTTCGCCAGACCAGGTTGTGATGCGCATCGAACATGGCCTTCAGGCGTGCTCGATCGCTTTGCGCGCGATCCGGCCCTGCGAGCACCGGAGTCGGCTCGACAGGTTCTGGAACGGCAGCGCTACGCGGATGCATGGATACTCAGCTATGCGATCTGGGGCCCGGTACGATCACGGAAAGCGCACGCCGAGGCCGAGATGTCCCTCCCAGCACGGGACATCGACGCGATGGAACACCTCGGGGCGAAACGCAAACCGATCGCGCCGCAACGGAGCCACGAGCCCCACACCCCCGAGAACTTGGAAAACCGCCCCAATGTCGATGCTTGCGAGGAGGCGTGCCCCCAAGTCGAGCCAACCTCGCGCGCTGGTCCGCGGCAGATAGCTGTTCGCCCCCTGGGCGTTCAGGCTTCCGACTGCGGCTGTCAGACAGGCACGTGCGCCGAGCGCTCCTGCACGCACACCGAGCGGGCACACGTCGAGCCGCACCGTCGTCAGCTGAAACGCTGCAACTCCGCCGGCTTGCGCGAGATCGCTCACCCAAACGTGTGCCGCGCTGAGCTGCAACGCGGGGACGAATATGCCGCGACCGCGGAACGCGAGCAGCACACCCGCGGTCAAGCCCGGCATCAGGCTCGGCGAGACGCCGGAGGCCACCTGCGCCCCGACGCTGAAGCCGAGGTGCTCGAAGGCGAACACGGGCGTGCTGGCTTCGGTCGAGTCTTCATCACCGGGAGTCGCTTCGTCGGACGACCCCGGCGTGGTTTTCTCGGCCGACGCCGGTGCCGGAATCGCGCTGGCTCCGGAGCCGCTTCCTGCCTCTCCAGCGGGCCCTCCTGCAGCTGAGGGAGGCGGCGGAGGTTGCGCCGGGCTGCCCGATGTATCGGCAGCGCCCGCACTCGACGAGGGTTGCGCGAACGCGGCTGGGTCCAACGTGAGCGCGATCAGAAACGCGACGGCGGAGGTCGCTTCACCGCAGCTGTCAGCTGCAAGCTTGCGTCGCGATCGCCGCTTGTCCGGCCACGAAATCGTGAGCTCGATCGTGACCGACCGCACCGCCGGACGCGAGACACCGACATTCAACACCGGCACATCCGAGGATGCGGGCACGAACACGATCCGATGAGACCGTTCGCGGACCTGCGCTTCGATCGCGTTCGTATCGACGCACCCCGAAGGGCCCTGCACGTTCAACACTGCGGGCGCCGGCTCGCTCGCCGTCGAGGTTTGCGCGCGCGCCGAGCCGACTCCCAACACCAAAATCGCATGGAGCGCGACGACACATCGACAAACCACGCCAAGATGTTGCATCAGTTCCTACCGGGGCCCAGCGCGGCTCGTCCCACCGCGCCGAGGACCGCGATTCAACGCCCTCTTGCAAGCGAGCGCAAATCGGGGTCCATCATGTGATTCTGATCGTGACTCGTCACCCACACTCTCGTGTCTCTCGCCCGCTGCTTCTCCTCCTGCCGCTCATGGCTGCAGGTTGCTCCGACGCCGTGGTCGCGCTCGGAGAGCAGGATCCACCGCGGTACCACTTCGGTGCTCCAGAGCTCGTGAGCGAGCTCTCCGACCCGGCCTCGAAGACCGACAACCCGAGCCTCACTTCCGACCTTCGCGAGATTTTCTTCACCTCGGAACGAAGTGGTGGTCCCGCCGAGATCTGGACCGCAGAACGTACGGATGCGAGCGACAACTTTGCTGCACCCGAGCTCGTTGCGCCGCTCAACTCAGAGGGCGTCGAGACGAGCCCGATCATCTCGGCGGACGGCCTCACGATGTGGCTCGGTTCAGATCGGGGTGGCGGTCTAGGGGATCTCGACATCTGGGTTTCGACGCGCACTTCGCGCAATGGAAGCTGGTCCACCCCCAAAAATCTAGCTGCACTCAACTCGGTCGCGAAGGACATTCCGCGTCCGCCGGGCCAGCATGGTTTGGTCATGCCACTCGGCTCGGATCGCGACGAGCGCGGGTTCTATGCGGTCTACTTCGCGACGCGTGAAGCTGCGTCTCGGCCGTTTGCAGCGCCTGAGCTCGTCGAGGAGCTGGCCTCGCGTTCAGCCAGCACGGTGGACGCGTTTTTGACCGACGACGGAACGGGGATGTTTTTCGTGTCAGGGCCCGCGTTTGGCCCGGCGGATTTGTTCGTGACTGCGCGCCGTAGCACTTCGGATCGATTTGGCCGCTCGGAGCCGCTCGCGGACTTGAACACGCCGAACGACGAGCGCGACCCGTGGCTGAGTGCGGACGGGAAACAGCTGTTCTTCTCTTCTGATCGGTCGGGCCACTACGAGATCTACGTCGCCAGCGTGCGGCGGGACCCTCCGTGAGGCGGGGGCCCGCCACCCAACCGGCTCGAGTTGATCGTTACAACGCGGTTCGTTCCCCGAGACGAAGGAAGTGAAAGCGTGCAGCTTCGCCGCTTTCTTCCGCCCGTTGTTCGAGCGCTTCGATCGGCTCGCGATAGTGCGCGAACGTCGTGTGATGGATCGGCATGACCGCAACGGGATCGACGCGCCGCACCAGCTCGAGCGCTTCGTCCGAGTTCAGCGAACGAAGACCGCGATCACCGTCGCCGCCTACGCCACCCATGTGCGGAAGCAGCAAGTCGACCCGTCCGTACTGCGCGACGAAGTCTTTCGTTTCGTCGGCGAGCACGGCATCGCCCGTCCAGTAGATCCGGTAACTGCCTGCAGCGTCCTTCCACTCGAGGAGATAGCCGTTGCCTTTGCCGACTTCGCGATCGGCGTCCGGATCGTGCGCGTGATGGGCCGCGACGGCGAGCACGCGCAACGTCGTCTCACCCGCGGTGAGTGTCGTCGATTCGCCCCAGTCGAGCCCCCGAACGTCAGTAAAACCCGCTCCGCGCATGGCTTCAGCGCCAGCGGCGGCGACGACGACCGGTAGGTTCTTTGGTAGCAATTCCTTCGCGCGTGCATCGACGTGATCGTTGTGCGTGTGGCTGATCAAGATCGCGTCGAGGCCATCGAGCGAGTAGGGCGCCGGTGCTAGATAGCGTGCGATCGACGCGTTCGGCTGTCCCGTGGACGGGTGCTTCGGAAACACGAACGCGTTCGGGCCGCGTGGCCCGAGCATCGGGTCGGTGATCACGCGCAAGCCTCCGCGCTCGAGGAACGCGGTCGGTCCACCGATCCATTGAATGCTGCCGTGAGCGACAGGTGCCGCAGTTTGCACCGAGCTCGTCTCCGGTCGCGCGACTTGGCTCGTCGCAGTCGCGTGCTGACCTGCACACGCGATGAGTGCGCTGCTAAGAAAGATAGGTGTGAAGTTTTTCATGGTTCGAGTTCCTTCCCAGCACTGTTTACGGCCGGGACCCGCCACGGGTAACTCCCGAACGTCGCACATGAGCCATGCATTTTTGTATAGCGCGCTAGACTGCAGCCATGATCGACTGGAGCGACCTTCAGTTCTGTCTCGCGGTAGCGCGGCACGGGACGCTGTCAGCGGCAGCTAAAGCGCTCGATGTCACGCAACCGACGGTGGGTCGGCGCATCGCCGCTTTCGAGCAGCGACTCGGCGCGAAGCTGTTCGTTCGCTCGCCGCGACATTGGGCGCTCTCGGAGGTCGGGCAAGCCGTGCTGCGACACGCGGAACACATGCAAGCGCATGCGTTGTCTGCCGAGAGTCTCGCAGCAGGTCGCGATGCGGGTGTCGTCGGGCGAGTGCGCATCACGGCCTCCGAGTGGATGATCTGCTCGGTGCTCGGGCCTGCGCTCGCGCCGTATCTGCCGCGTCATCCGGCGCTGTGTCTCGAGCTGATCGCGGACACGCGGCACCTGAGCTTGGTCAAACGCGAAGCCGACATTGCGCTGCGTCCGTCACGCTTCACGCACAAGGAGATCGTGCAGCGCGAGGTTGGCGTGCTCGCGTTTGGGCTGTATGCATCGGAGAGTTATCTCGCTCGATACGGTCAACCCGACTTTGCGCGGGGTTGCCCTGGGCACGTGTTCATCACGGCGACGGACGACATGAACAACTTGGCAGACTACGAGTGGTTGCCGCCTATGGCTGCAGACGCGCACGTCGCCGTTCGCACGAACGGCCGCCAGCCGATGGCGAGCATGGCTTCCGTGGGCATCGGCATCACATGTTTGCCGCGCTGCATGGGCGACGCGCTGCCGAGCTTGCGCCGCCTGGAAACGCCGGTGCCGAGTCCGGAGCGGCAGCTCTGGGTCGGCGTGCATCGTGCCGCGCGCACGACGCCGCGCATCCGGGTGGCGCTCGGCTTCATCACGGAGACGTTGGGAAGTATGCGCGACTTGCTGCGTCCGCCGCGCTGAGGACCCTCTGCACCCCGCGCGCAGAACTAGGTCAGGACGGCCTGTGCTGCTGGCCCGGACCATCCAACACCTGCGACCGAAGGCAGAAAAACTAACACGCCGCCCTCAGCTGAAGGCGGCGTGTCCCGTGTCGTCGATCGGCTACTCAGTTCGTTTTCCAAGGCTTGAGCGGCACAGTCAGTGTCGAACCGTTCGAGCCACCGTATGCGATCGACCAAGTCCCCGGTGCTTCCGACACCATCGGGAACGTGTTCGCATCTGCACCTGCGAGAGACAGACGCAAGTGGTGTCCCTTCTGGATTCGCGCCGCAACTGGCAAGAACGGAACTTCGACTTGCATGAGCTCGCCCGGTACGACCGCTGCTGCATCGGCCCGAGCAAAGCTACGCTCGGTGCCGCGCGCCGCAACACAACCACCACTCTTCGTTTTGCGATGCATCAGCCGTAAGACGCCTTCGGTGAGATACGTCGCGCGACCATCCGGTGCGACGTCTTCGAGATAAGCAAACACCGAACCATCGGTTTGATCCGACCGCATCGCGAGGCAGAGCTCGGGCGCACCGACGAGCTCCGAATCTCGCGCCACCTCGGCGCCATCGAATGACGCGCGTTCACCGCGAGCAAACCGCATGTCGCCGTAGTAAATCGGGTGATTGTCCTGGCTCGACCAGCGATTCCGTCCTGCGCCGGAGCTCGTCATCGGATCGACTTGGTAGCTGCGTTCACCTGCCTTGCGAACCGCGCGCGGCTCGAGCCCCGCCGCTGACAGCGACAGCGTTTGGTCTTTGACATCACTCGGTGGCCACACCCGTGTCGTCTTCCAAGTATCGGCGCCGAGCACGTAGTACTCGATTCCGCGCTCGATCGGCTTGCCTTCGAGCGTGTGTTTTACGAATGCGACGTCGTTTCCGAACTGCGTTTTCGGTGCGACGCGCGCTGGGGCAAAGGGTTCCCGTGCAAACGGGTCGGCGTCGAGGCCGCCCAGGTGTGTCGTCGCTCCGATCGAGACCTGCATCGGAACGTTCGGCAACGCGTCGTAGCGAGCGAGTGCACTTTGCGCGGTCGTACCATCGAGCCAGCTTGCGGAGGCGCGCGTCGGAATCGCGAACTCCGCGAGCTCCGCAGCGTGTCCGGACGGGCTCACGTCGCGAAACTGCGTCGAGCCGATGGAGTCGTCCGAGTACTGAATCCCGTTCAACGCATCCAGCGCGACATTGTTTTGGTGATCCTGCAAGGCTTGCCGCAAGAGACTGAAGTCCTCGTCGCCCGTCACCGGTCCGAGCTGGTACTCCGGACAAATCGAGGCATCCATCAGACATCCCTCGCCACGGTTCAATCCGAGCACGTCTGTGACGAGCGTATGCATGTGAAGATTCGGAATGCCGCCGGGAAACAAGTTCCCCGCGTACTGATCGAACTCCGCTGCGCGAACGATGCCGGCCTTGAGGCTCGGTGCGCCCGATGCGAGGCTCGCCTCTGCGAGCATGGCGGAGACGGAGATGCCCACTGCAGCGACGTTGCCATCGGACCACGGCTGCGAGCTGAGCCACGCGAGCATCTCGCGCTGATCATTGCGTTGGTCTTGAGTGAGATAACCGGCTTGCGATCCGAACGAGGCTCCAAACCCGCGCGGGTCCGCAATCGCGACGACGAAGCCTGCGTTGCGATAGAGGTCGACCGCCTCACCCGGTGCTTCTCGGCCGCGCGTGTACCACGTCTCGGTGTACACGCTCGGCAGCTTTCCCGATCCGTCGTCGAACCCAGGTGGGAAGTAGAGATTGACAGCGATGCGCACTCCGTCGGACATCGCGACGTGAATCGCGCGATCGGGTGCCGGAGCGTCGTGAAACGGAACGAGGTTGCCCTGCACTTCGTCGGTGCTCGCGAGTTGCTCGAGCTCTTCTTCGGTGTAGTCCGGTTCCGGAGTCGACGGCGTCGGCGTGTCGACAGCCGCATCGAGCTCCTGAATGTCGCCGGCGTCGCCGCTGTCAGCTTCAGGGGAAAGCTCGGAGCACCCAGTCCCGAGCGCGAGCAGCATCGCGAGAATTCCAAAGAGTGGCGTGCGGACGATACGATTCGAGGTCATGACAGCTCCTGTTTGCGTCCGGTTTAGTAAGTTGTCCGGCGCGCTGACTTGCGACCGACCCCTTTGCAGCCCGTGTGCCACCGCGGTTTTTAGGCCTATTCGCTCGAATCATTGCAGCGGCTGATACCGAGCTCTCCGCGGACAGCGGACACTCGTCCGCAGCCGCGCGGACAGGTGTCCGGGGCGGAGTGACGTGAGCTCGCCTCTCGTGGTGTACTCGCGCGCATGGCGTTCACCCCCGCGCAGCTGCAGCGCGAACTAACACCGACACCGACCGGCTCCGAGGCAGGCCGCGAGTTCAACCAAAGCCGCGTGTCGCTCTACTTCAGCGTGATCAGTGGCATCTCACTGGTCTTCTTCTTGCTTCACAACACGCTCGAAGTGCTCTCGGGCAACCTCACGTTCGCGCAGGTCTTCAGCTTCCAGCTCAACCACTGGCATTTGGGTGCGGTTGCGCTCGCCGGCTTACTCGGCTTCGCAACGCGACGGGGCGAGTGGAGCCCGACTGCGCTCGCTTGGGTCGACGTCGCCGGTTCCGTCGCAGTGCTGACGTGCGACGACATGATGGGGAGCGTGCTGCTCGGCGTGAATGCGCCGCACTTCGATCTCGTGCTCACGCTGGCGTACGTGCTGCTTCAAATGACGCGTGCGGTCATCGTGCCGAGCACGGTCCGCCGTACGATCCTGGTGTGTATCTTGGGTGCGGTGCCGCTCATGCTGATGGGTTGGCTGCTCGCGCGGTATGCTCCGGACGGTTGGAGTGCGAAGCGAACGATGTACGCGCCGCTGTACGTCGCGCTGTGGTGTCTGGATGCTGCGATTCCGGCGGCGCTCGCATCGAGCGTCATCTACGGATTGCGGCAGCAAGTTCGGCGTGCTTCGCAACTCGGGCAGTACACGTTGGAAGAGCGGATTGGCGAAGGTGGCATGGGCACGGTCTATCGCGCACGTCACGCGATGTTGCGGCGGCCGACGGCGGTGAAGTTGTTGCGGCCGGAGCGCACGGGCGAGCAGGCTTTGATTCGCTTCGAGCGCGAAGTGCAACTGACGAGCCGGCTGACGCACCCGAACACCGTCTCGATCTACGACTATGGCCGCACTGCCGATGGGGTCTTCTACTATGCGATGGAGTACCTCGACGGGCTCGATCTGCAGCGTTTAGTCGACGTCGACGGACCACAAGATCCCGCGCGCGTCGTTCACCTGCTCGCGCAAGTCTGCCGCGCGCTGAACGAAGCACACGGTCTCGGGTTGATCCATCGCGACGTGAAGCCGGCCAACATCATCTTGTGCGAGCACGGCGGCGTCGCGGACGTGGTCAAGGTCGTCGACTTCGGTTTGGTGAAGACGTTCGGCGGCACCGACGCGACCTTGAGCGGTGCGGATGTCATCGTCGGTACGCCGCATTTTCTCGCGCCTGAAGCGATTCGTTCCGGGACCTCGGTCGACGTGCGGAGTGATCTGTACGCCGTGGGGGCCGTCGGCTACTTCTTGATCGCCGGAAGTTACGTGTTCGATGGTGACAGCGCGCTCGAGGTGTGCGGGCATCACTTGCACACGCAGCCCGCTCCGCTCTCCACGCGGACGACGCGGCGCGTTCCGAGTGAGCTCGAAGACCTGATCTTGCGCTGCCTCGCGAAGAACCCGGAGCAGCGGCCACAGACTGCGCTGGGACTGCTCCAACAGCTGCTGGCCTGCGGTATTCCTGCATGGACCGACGAGCAAGCGCGCGCGTGGTGGGCGCAACGGCGCGCAGCGGGGCTTACGAAGCTGGTGCAACCGCAGCAGCGAACGCCCACGCTGCTCGAGGTGGACGTCCGCGCGCGTAACCTCGAAGTGAAGGCCCGCTCATGACGCTCGTGACGCTCGTGTTCGCGTGTCTCGTCGCGGTCGTGGCGCTCGCGTTCGCCGCGCTCGAACACTTGCGCAAACGTCGCCTCGAGCGTGCGCTGCATGAGAGCACGACCGAACGCAGCTCGAGTGAGCGTGAGGCGGAAGCGAGCCGTTCGCTGCTCCGCGTGTTGCTCGACGCGAGCCCGCTAGCAGTCGTCTTGTGTACGGATGCCGGGCGAATTATCGTCGACAACACTGCGGCGCGCCGATTGTTTTTTGCCGATCAATCCGCGGAGGGACAGAACTTCTTACGCCTCGTCGCGAACGGGCCGCCCGAGTTGCAGTCCGTGTTGCTCCACGCGAGTGACGAGATCGTGGGCCTGACGATCGACGGACAGCATGAGATCTATCATTTCTCTCGCCGCAAGCTGTCGTATCTCGACACCCCGCACACATTGCTGCTCGTGCGGCCGATGACGCGCGAAGTCGCCCAACACGACATCGACGTGCTCAAGCGCGTGGTCCGTTTGCTCAGTCACGAGGTCAATAACTCGCTCGCGCCGGTGTCATCGCTCGTGCACTCCGCGCGCCTGATTCTGTCGTCCGGTGAACGGATCGAGCGGCTCGACCGCGTTTTCGACACGATCGAGGATCGCAGTCGGCACCTGGCGGAGTTTATCGCGGGTTATGCGAGTTTGGCGCGGTTGCCGCGGCCTGCGCCGCGATCGGTCGAGTGGAGGTCGCTGATCGACAAGCTCGCGGCGTTGTATCCAGCGGCAGTGTTGAAGGCGCCGGAAGGAGCGGAGGGTTTTTTCGATCCGGGCCAGCTCGAGCAGGCGTTGATCAACTTGCTCAAGAATGCGAATGAGGCCGGGGGCGAGCCGAGCGCGGTGCAGTTGCATGTGCTCCCGCTGCCGGATCACACGACCGAGTTGAAGGTGTCAGATCGCGGCCGAGGTTTTTCGCCGGATGCGCTCGAGCAGGCGTTGTTGCCGTTCTACACGACTAAACCCGGTGGAAGCGGTGTGGGTTTGGCGCTAGTGCGCGAGATCGTCCACGCGCACGGAGGCCGGCTGACGTTAGGCGCACAAGAAGGTGGCGGTGCAGCAGTACGAGTCTGGTTGCCCGGTCCGAAGCCAACGCCAGACGCAGACACCAGAGCGAGGCTCACGCTGACGCGCGCCTGACTACTCTGTCGCGGATCACGGGGGGTCATTTTCTCGACCCGTTCAGACGACGTTCTATTTTCGAGGTGGATCGGCGTGCCGCGCGCGGCCTGACTCGGGCACAATGGCGAGTGCAATGCAGATTCTGATCATCGATGACCAGGCCGCGATGCGCGGAGCGCTCGAGCTTCTATGCGACGTGCATGGACTCGACGCCCTCACTGCATCGTCGCCGGAGCAAGCACTGCAGCTGATCAGGAGCGAGGACATCGGCCTCGTGATCCAGGACATGAACTTCGGGGACGGCGAGACGTCTGGCGCCGAAGGCTTGGCGTTGTTTCGAGCGATTCGCGAGCTCGATCCGGACCTGCCGGTGCTCGCGATGACGGCGTGGACGTCGCTCGAGACGGCAGTGGATCTGATGCGCGAAGGCGCGGCGGACTATTTCGCGAAGCCGTGGAAGGACGACAAGCTACTCGCGACGATCAAGAACCTGCTGCGGATGCGCGAGCTCGCACACGACAACGCGCGCTTGCGATCGCGCGGAAAGCTCGCGCGGCGTGCGCTCGCGGAGCAGCACGACTTGTCCGGTTTGATCTACGCGAGCGACGCGATGCACGAGCTCGTGTTGCTCGCGATCAAGGTCGCACCAGCCGACGTGCCGGTGCTGATCACCGGGCCGAACGGTTCGGGCAAAGATCGGCTCGCGGAGCTGGTGCAGGCGAATTCGCGGCGGCAGAAGCAGCCGTTCGTGAAAGTGAATGCAGGCGGCCTCGCCGATAGTCTGCTCGAAGCGGAGTTGTTCGGTGCCGAAGCCGGCGCCTTCACGGGCGCGAACAAGCTGCGCATCGGTCGCTTCGAAGCCGCTCACGGCGGCACGCTGTTTCTCGATGAGCTCGGCAACTTGTCGGCGAGCGGGCAGATGAAGCTGCTGCGCGTGCTTCAGAGCGGCGAGTTCGAGCGCGTCGGTTCGAGTACGACGCGCAAAGTCGACGTGCGCGTGATCAGCGCGACGAACACGGATCTGCGAAACGCGATCGCCGCCGGGACCTTTCGCGAGGATCTCTACTTTCGCCTGAACGTGATCGAGCTCGCGGTGCCACCGCTCGTCGATCGGCCGGATGACATCTTGCCACTCGCGAAGCAGTTTCTCGAAGCGTCGTACGGAACGTTCAAGCTCACCGACGACGCGCTCAGGGCGCTGTTCGCGCACGACTGGCCGGGCAACGTCCGCGAGTTGCAGAATCGCTTGCAGCGCGCGATCTTGGTGTGTAGCGACGGTGTGATCCGCGCGTCGGACTTGGGTTTGGTGAGGTCTGCCGGCGGGCGACCGGGTGTCAGGCCGCTTCCGAGTATCGAGCCTGGCGTGACTGCGGCTCCGGCAAACGCGGCAGCGATAACCGCTGAGACGCCTGCGGGCCTATCGGTTCCGCCCCCACCTGCAGCGGTGAGCGGCGGACGTTCGAGTGAGCGAGAACAGATTCAAGAAGCGTTGTCTCGCGCGCGCGGCGTAGTTTCGAAAGCTGCAGCTGAGCTCGGCTTGAGTCGCCAAGCGCTGTATCGGCGTATGGAGCGGCTCGGTCTGAGCATCGCACGCAAAGTCGAAGACTGAGCTCGCAGCTCAGTGCGCGCTCGCGTGCTGGCGCAGCGGCTGCTCGACCTCGAAGAGCTGCAGTGGTTCGGTGCGCACTTCGAGTGCGAGCTCGGGGCGCAGGCTCGACATGAAGTCCGGGAACTCGTGTTCGACGATCTCGCGAGTTCGATCGCGCCCGTCGCGCCGGAACAAGAAGTGGGTGATGCCGAGCGCCTGCAATTGGTCACGGGTTTGGTTGAAGCCCCCGCGCACGTAGAAGTTTTTGTACGGTGTTCCGAGCACGATTCCGGGGCTAGGAAACCCGACGATCGTCGCATCGCGATCGCCGATCTGCTGCTCGATGCGCGTTGCGCCGTCGCGCACCGTGTAGACAGCCGCGCGCGCATATTTGATCTGACCGTAGGCGCTGAGGACGAGTAGTGCGACGAGCGGCACTACGAGCGGTAGCGGTGTTAACGCTGCCCGCCGCACTCGGAGCAGGTCGCGTGCCCAGTCGATTCCAATCCCCGCGACGACTGCTGCAGCAGGGATCACGATCGTCCAAAAGCGCAGCTGCGACTTGGCGATGACCTCCATCGCGATCAGCGAGCAAGTGAGCCAGCCGAACACGATGACTTCGGCGTACGCCGGCCAGCGACGCGCTCTCGCTGTTCGAACGACGAAGTAGAGCAACGTGAGGACAGCGAGGACGCCTGTGATCGGCATCGCGCCGATGAAATGAATGTAGCGCTCGGGGTCGTACAAGCGAAACAGCAGCGAGCTGACACCGCGATAGCGGTTTTGTGCGGGCGCTTGAGCGCCGAGCAGCACGTGTTTGTAGTTGTAGGCGAGCGCGCGGAGGTAGTCGCTCGAAGCGACGTAGATCAAACAGAGCACAGCGATCAGCAGCGCGGCTGCAAGGACGAGCCAGAGCTTACGCCGTTCTAGCGCGGAGGTCCGAGCCGCGCGTACGCCGAGGTAAATCGCGCTGAACGCGATGAGCGGTGCGACGAACAAGCCCGCTTGTTTCGTGAACAGGGCGAGCGCGCTGGCGCCGACCGCGAGCACGAGCCAGCGCAGATCGCGCTCCGCGAGGAGCAACGAGAACACCGCGAGGGTCACCCAGGTTGCAACTGCGGGCTCGATGAAGCCGACGCGCGACGTGTGGAAGTACAAAGGGTCGAGCGCGAGTGCGAGCCCGACGAAACACCAGGTCGAGGTCCGCATGAAGCGCGACGCGATCGCGAGCATCAACGCGAAGCCAAACGCCGCGTACAGCATGCTGAAGATTCGCAGCTGCGGATAGTCCGTGCCGAACACTCGAAAGAAGCCTGCGAGCGGATAGACCCACGCCGGGCTCTGTGCACGCCAGAACTGATAGTCGTCGACCGGGCTGACCTTGAACGCTCCGAACACCGCCCAGTTGCGCGCTTCGTGTGACTTCGCGGGCGGTTCCGCAAATAGCTCGCGCGCGTCGCGACCGAGGACACTGAGCGGGGCATCCGCAGTCAGCATCCAGCAGCGGAGGCCGATGAACAGCAGCGTCAGCGCAACCAACAATCGCAGCGATCGCAGCGATCGCAACTCTCGCGTCACGCGATTCGGTTCGTTCGAAGGGTTCGTCGACGTGGACACCGGCGCGGTCATGTCCCTGTGGCGCGAAGGCGTTGCAGACAATGCGCGCGTCAGAGTGACATGGCAAGCGCGGGATTACGGCTTCAGGCCAGCGATATACTCGTGAATGCGCCGTGCGAGCTCGACCGGCCGCGCGAGGTGCACGCAGTGCCCGCAGTCGATCTCGTCCGCCGCGATTCCCAGCCTTTCCGCGACTAGGCGTCGCGTCATTGCCGCGGGTAGCGCGCGATCGTTGCGGGCGAGCAAGAAGCGCGTAGGTACGTTCGGCCACGCCTGCAGCGGCCACGGGTCCGACATGGGTTTGCCTTGCTGCGTGCGCTCGGCTTGCTTCGCGCGCTTCACCGCTTCCGGAGACAGGTCGTGATAGAACGTGTCGTCGTCGAACTCGAGGGCGCCGTAGCCCGCGTCCTTCCAGTAGTTGCCCGCAAGCGCACCCGGCACCGGCACCATCGCGGCGACCAAGATGAGCTGGCGCACGGGTACGCGCTCGCACACGAGCGGCGCGGTGAATCCGCCGAGACTTTGCGCGACGACGATGAGATTGCTGCGACCGCGCACGGAAGCCGCGACCGCGTCGGCGTATTCGGGCCAACTTGCCGCGGGGTCCTCGCTCGGCAAGTCGATCGCGATCGGCGTGTGGTCGAGCTCGCGCAACTGCAAGATTACGGGTCCCCAGCTCGATGCGGAGTCGCCCCCGCCGTGGATCAGCGCAATGGTTGCCATGAGTTATTTGGTAGATCTCGAAGGGCGAGTCTGCAAGTCGCCCTCTGCGCTCATCGCGCGGCCCATTCGTAGACCGGGCCCCGGTGCAGCGCAGCGTAGATTTCGTCGCGCAAGCGGTTGCACTCGGCGTGCGTCAACGTGCGGTCGATCGCGCGAAGCACGACGCGCAGGAGCAGGTTCTTTTGACCGGGCTCGATGCCGAGTCGGCGCACTGCAGCCGCCGGCAGCGTGGCGTAATCGGTTTCCGCGCGAACCTCGATCGATTCGATCACGTCGCACCGATCGCCGAGCGCTGCGCGCACACCATCGCCGAGTTGTTCGGCATCGACGTCGCTTGCGACGACCAGGGACAGATCTCGCTGAACCGCCGGCATGCTGGACACTTCTCGATACGGCGTGAGGTCGGACATCTGACTCGTGACGCGCGGGTTGGTCGAGCGGAGGAGCCGAATGTCATCGAGACCTTTGCGAAGCATCAAGATGCGATCGAGCCCGAGGCCCATCGCCAATCCGTTCGCAGGGTGCGGGTGGCCGTTCTCGGTAAGCAGCGCGGGCAGGGCAAGCCCGCACTCGCCGATCTCGATCCATGCGTCTCCCTGACGGACGTCGATCTGCAGTCCTTCGAGCGTGTAGGGATGCACGGCCGGGACGGTTCGCAACTCCCGGTCCGGCAGCAGCGCGGTCACCACGAGCTCGATCATCCGCTGCAAGTCGCAGCTCGTGAGCGATCGCGTGCGCGTGATCCGCCACAGATCGAGCTGATGTGGTTCGGCGGTGTGCAGCCGATCGATGCTGTCGCGGCGGTAGACGAGTCCGGGACAGACGAGCAGCATGTCGTCCGGAGGTTCGGCGGCAATGCGCCTCAGCGATGCTGGAATCATCGCCGAGGTTTGAGTTCGCAGTACGCTCGTCTCGCTCACGTAGCGCGTGTAACGCGCGTTGCGAGCCGCGCCGCCGGGTGGGTAGTGAAGCCGATCATAGTTGTCGGAGAGCGAGACGATCGGATTGTGTCGCTCGACTCGAACCTCACAGCTCCACCGATCGCGTAGCGCGTGGACCGCATTGTGGATCAGTAGTTGAAGCGCGTGCTGACCTGATGTTTCGTCAGTCAGATCGCGCACGGCGAGCGCACGGCGCACACCTTCGGCATCCAAGATCTTGGCAGACATGGCGACTCTCGTTTTCGGTGGAGGTGAGGTGTGCGAGCGCGTCGCTGCAAGCTGTGGCAGCGAGACCGCGCGTGCTGACCCCCCAACCGAATCCGGGAGCTTCGAGAGTGGTGCGCTCTATCGACGCAAGCCTACCTCCCGAGACCCGGACTGGGTCGGGGGGCAGCTAAAACATCGAGAACGGATCGACATGACCGAATCAATGTAGCGAAGAACGTCGTGCTCGCAAGTGCATTTAATCGCGCGCCAGCACCGGAAGATGGGCCGCCGGCCGACGTCCACCGAGCGCTTCGCCGACGCGGCGCAAGCTCGCGCGCGCCGCGGCTTCACGCGCTGTGAGGTCCAACGCGATCAGGGCGGACGTCGGTCCTTGTGCGATAGCGTCGAGCCGCTCGATCTCGCGCGCGATCTCGGTTGCGATATCCGCGCGCGCGGCGGGACAGAGCTTCGCCGCTTCCGTCAGTTGCCAGAGCAGCTCGTGAACGGTACGCAACGCGTTGAACGCAGCGTTGCGTTGCAGCTCCGCATGTGTGCCTGCGAACCGACGCGTGATCGTCGGCCCGGCGCCGTAGCAGTCGTAGAGCACGCAGCCGAGAAAGCCGCGGTCGATCAGCTTGTCGTGGATCGAACATTCGTGTTCGGACGTGAGGTGCGGGCAGCGCACGCCGGCGCTTTTGTCGACCGCGAAGTCTTCGGAAGCCTCGAAAGAAGTCGCGACGCAGCACAGTGCATCACAGCTCCCGCAGTCAGGAACGAGGTCGGGTCGGCGCATGAGTGGACTCGCTCGCGCGGCAGCTGCCGGCGCAGAAAAACGGAAACCGCAGAGCCGTGCGGCTGGCTGGTCAGGCAAGAGAAGCTGGAAAGCAAAACGCCAACCCGGTTGGGGTCGGCGAGTCAGTGTGTGTATCAAGCAGACGGCAGTCCGGCAAGTCCGGCTCTAGGATTCGCGCAACCAAATCGCGCGTACGTACAGCAACTCGAACCCCGCGCGTCGCACGTTCTGGTGGGATTTAGAGCCGGGTTGTGTCGTCACGACGGCAAGGTCACAGGCTTGCCCGCGCGCCGCTCCTAGCCGCGCCGCGAGCAACGAGCTTTGAACGCCGCGCCGCCTCGCACTCGGCAGGGTCGCCGTGCCGAACAGCTGGGCGATCCCATCCCGAATTCCCATGCTGGCAGCGCCCACGACTTCACCGTTCGACGACGCGAGCCACTTCGCGACCGACGGTTTGTCGGCCATGTCGCGGAACACGCGTTCGAGCGCGTCGCGCCTGAAGGCGTCGTGCTCCTGGATGTCCTCGCCGTCGACGCGTGTGCTGAAGCCCTCGGTCAGGACAGTCACCCAAGCTTCGCGTTCGGTGTCCGTGGTTGCGCGTTTGATCGTCAGATCGGGTGAGGTGCGCGTGGATCCGAGCTCGTCGACGCGGCGGCCGAGCACATTTTCGAATCCGGTCAGCTCGTAGCCACGGGCGCACAAGAGCTTGCTCAGGTTTGGGTCTGCGTGGGTTGCGAGCTCGATCTGGATCGGGACGCCGCGCTCCGCGAACAGATGTTCGATCGACGATAACTCTGCAGCCGTCAGCGGCTTGAATCCAAGCCCGGCGACTTTGTTCAGCGGTGACCCGGTGCCGCGAATCAACGCGACGCCACCGCCGATCGACAGAGTGACGGCGCCGTCGCCACAGGCGGCGACGATGGCTTCGAGTCCGTGGGCTTCGGCGAGCTCGATTCGCTGCACGAGCTCGTTAGATGGGAACAGAGTCATCGTTGGTCGGGGCCTAGTCTAACGCATTGCGCGCGGCGCTGCCGCGATGGGCGTTTTGGCGCTTGACGCTGGAAGCGGCCGCTCCCATAGCTCGACAGTCGCTCGCGGCGTGATCGCGGTCGTGATCAATCCGGGTTGGGTGCAGACGGACATGGGCGGCAAGGGTGCGCCCGAGAAAGTGGGCGACAGCATCGCGGCGATGCGTAAGGTGTTCGACGGTTTGAAACTCGCCGACAGCGGGAAGCTCCTGGACTACAAAGGCGGTACGTGGGAGTGGTAGCCGGTTAGCTCCGCGCGCGGGAGCCTGCTCGCTGATGGAAACGGTCGCCGATGGAAACGCTGCACGACTGGCTCGCATCCGCTCCTTTCACACTCGCGATGTCGTCCGGGTTGTTCGGCTTCTATGCACACACGGGGGTCGCGTGCGCGCTTGCAGCTGCGGGCTTCACGCCTGCACGTGCCGCCGGCTCGAGCGCCGGCTCGATGGTGACGTCAGCCTGGGCTGCCGGAGTGCCGCCTGAGTCGCTCGCAGCGCAGCTTTTGAAGCTCGAGTTCGCGCAATTCTTCGATCTGCGGTGGGGAGCAGAGCGTTCGAACGGGGCGTTGTTTCGCAGGCTGCTCGAGGCGTTGATCCCGGCGCGAACGTTCGAGGAGTGCCGCTTCCCGTTGCGCATCTCCGTATTCGACTTGCTCGAGCGCCGCACGCGCGTAGTCGATTCGGGTGCGTTGCTTCCGGTCGTGCAAGCGTCGTGTGCGGTGCCGTTGCTGCTGCCGCCCGTTCGTCATGCCGGCAGCCTTTGGGTGGATGGCGGTGTGCTCGATCGGCCGGGGTTGTCTGGAGTGCACGCGAGCGAACGCGTGCTGTATCACCACCTGACTTCGCGAGTGCCGTTTTCGATTCTGCGCGACGTGTTCGGTCGCAGCCGTCCGCGGCAACGGGAAGGTATGGTTGCACTCGAGCTCGCGACGGTGCCGCATTCCGATCCGTTTCGGATCCCGGCAGGTCGTCGCGCACTCGAGCTAGCGCGGCGCGCGACCGAACTGGCGCTGAAGCAGCCGGTGGTGGACGGTCTCGTGCAGGTGCACTGAATAGTGTCGCGTGTCGCGCGAGACATCGCGCGATCCGCCACCAGAGACTCGGTACGTGCTCACTCCCCACGCGAGTCGCGCCGTCAGGGCGCGCGCGCGAGCAGCTTCTCGCTCAGCGTGCTGAGGCGAAGCGCAGCGCTCTGTGTTTTCACGCGGTCGAGCATTTGATCGATAGCGGGCACCGCACCGTTGCCCCAAGTCTTTTCGATCAGCGTTTCGGCAGGGACGGCGGCTTTGCCTTCGGTGACACACTCGAGAAGTGCGGGCAGCATTTCGGGCGCACCCCGGACCGTCGGATCGCGCTCCAGCGCCGCCGCGTATTGGCCGACGCCGTCGGTTCGCCACATGCGATTCAAGTAGAAGCGTGCCGTGACCAAGTACCCGCGAGCATCAGTTGCGTGCTCGCGGTTGTAGAGGCGAAGCGCTTCGAGGGTCGCTTTGTCACCGGCAGAGCCGCTGAGCGCCCGCGCACGCAGTCGCTGCAGATCCTTCGGAATCGGGTCGTGCCACGGGTCGCGAGCGGGCGCGTTCTTTCCGACCTTGGGCTTCGTCGGGAGCGGTGTCCCGGTTGCAGCTGGCGGCGGCGGTACGACCGCACTCGCGGGCGCGGCTGCGATCGCGCTGAGCGGTATCGGCGCGAGAGGCTCCGGAGTCTTCGGGGTTTCGACTTGCGGTTCGATCGCGACGGGGGCCGGCGCATTGATCGCAGGAACCGGACGGTTGGCGCGACCGAGCTCGCCGGGCATGACCAACATCACGACAGCAGCAAATGCGAACGCGCCGACTGCGGTTGCCGCTGTCAGCTGCGTAGTCCCGGGCTCGACCTTGCTGTGAAGTGCGATCGGTGAAGCTTCGGGAAGCTGGGTCGCGGACGGGTTTGCACCGGGCGGCGAAGGGGGCGGGAGCAGACTTTTCGCGACCGGAAGAGGTGCGGTGCGCGCGGCGGATCCAGCCATCACATCCTCGGGCGATTCATCGGTAGGCGCGACCGGGCCCGGCACGAGCGTAGGCTGTTGCCTGGGCGCTTCGCTCCGAGCGACGCGCGGGTCGCGAGGAAACCGATCGACGAGCTCGCGCAGCATGTCAGCGGCGTCATCGAACCGCTCAGACCGAGTCTCCGCCGTGGCCCGGCGAATCCAGCGCTGGAGTGGAGTCTCCGGTTCTGCACTCGCGGCCCCTGCAGCTGGAGCAGGCGCGACGACGGGCGGCGCGAACGCCTCATCGAACGCGGACACGAGGTCCGGCCGGGCGGTATCAGCGGCTGAGCGCCCAGAGACATCGACGTCTGTCGAGATCCGGTCGTTGTCGTCGGACGCGGAGCTCTCGGGTGCGCCGACTGCCTCCGCAGATACCGCGCTGTCGCGTGCCGACGAGGATACGAACGACGTCACGGCGACTGGCTGCGTCGCCGCGGCGGTTCCCGGCGCTGTGGTCGAAAGTACCGCAACCACCGCCGCTGACGCTAAGCCTTGCGCTCCGTACGCATCGCTCGGCGGATGAACCGCGGGCTGCGAAGGTCTCACCGGGGGTACGCTCGCCGGCCGCACCATCGCCGCAACCAAGGCGCCGACCGCAAACACGTCACTTCTCGCATCCAACAATTCACCGGCCGCTAGCTCCGGCGGCAGAAACGGCGACGTGCTCTTGATCGGCGTGCGCGGCGCGGGGGCGAAGTCGAGCAACTTCACACGTTCGCCGCCCGACGTGCGACTCTCAAGAAACACGTTGTTGGGATGCAGGTTGCGGTGCAGCAGCTTCGCGCCGCGCCCGGCGGCGAGCGCCGCTAGCAGTTGCCGCGCAATCGACATCGCTGCCTCGAGCTCCAGCGGCCCTGCCTCGAGCCGCTTCGCGAGAGTCTCGCCTTCGAGCCATTCACGCACGACGAACCGAAGCCCGTGATGCACGCCGAACCCGAGAACTGCAGGCGCGTTCGGATGCGAGAGCCCAGCCAGCTTCGAAGTCTCTAGCTCGAAGCGGCGTTGTCGCAACAGGTCGTCCCGAACGTCGCCGCCGAACACTTTCACGACGACGGTGCGCTGTTGTTCGACGTGCTTCCCGCGATACGTCGCGCCCGTGGCTCCGCGGCCGACCCACTGCTCCAGGTCGTATCGCTCCGCGAGGCACTGACCTACGAGGGACGCCGGATCTGCGACGACTTCAGACATCACGCGGGCGGATGCTACACGCATGCGCTGCGCCGGTGAACACGATCGCGGGCGCGACCGATGAAGATCTTCGTGACGCGAGCGAAGTGTAGAGCGCCGCGTGACACATCATTTCGCGCCGCGCGTCGTCGCGTACCTCTCGCAGCGTGGAGTTACAGCCGAGATCGATTCGAGTTTTGCGTGCGCGTGGGTCCTGTCCGCGCCAAGTTTGTGTCCCGCGCCAGGCCGCGCTGGGCGTAGACCATCCATGGCTGCGTCCAATCCAGCTCCCGGACGGTGTTCGCACTGCAGGCCTCGTTTTGTACTTCGCCGGCACACTCACCACGTTTGCCGCTCAATTCGGGATGGGCAAATCCTGGCGGATCGGCGTCGACGCGACCGAACGCACCGAGCTCATCGCGCACGGACTGTTTCGTCTCGTGCGGAATCCGATCTACACCGCGATGTTAGTCACGGTGGCAGGCCTGACACTGCTCGCTTGCTCGATCGTCACGTGTGTCGGGTTCGTGGCTTTGGTCGTCGGGCTCGAGCTGCAAGTTCGTGCAGTCGAAGAGCCTTGCCTCGCTCGAACGCACGGTGAAGCTTGGGCGCGTTACACGGCCCGAGTCGGTCGGTTCGTGCCGCTGCTAGGTAGGAGCGTAGCGGACTGACTGCGCTCACGGTCCGCTGTGCAGCTGACAGCTCTACACGCGTCCACAGTGGCGCTTTCGCGAGCTGATCGAGAACGCCTAGCCTGACGACAGTAGTCGAAAGGACGAGCTTCATGATCAGACGGACGGGGACCGCGGTGTTGGTATGCGCACTTCAACTTCTCGCGTGCGGCGACGACGACGGGGGTGGAAACGTTTCGACCGGCTTGCCTGCGAACGCCAAGCTCTCGAGCTTGGACAGCGCCGACGCCGAAAAACTCTGTACGAGCTTGGCGAATAGCTTCAACGGCATTCTGTCCGACTCCGACAAGAAGCGCATCACGTGCACCGCTCTCGCATTGCCGCTCAGCATCAAACAGTCGAGCGCGGGCAAGATCGAAGGCGATGTTTCGAAGTGCAAAGACCTCGTCTCCCGCTGTATTAGCGGCGAAAAGGTCAGCGATGCCGAGCCGGCGATCGACGTCAACGAAAAGTTCATCGACGAGAGCTCGTGCAAAGAAGCACAGACCAGCGAGAACATCAGCATGTGCGAAGCGAACGTCGGCGAGTTCGAAGACTGTGCCGACGCGATGCTCGACACGCTCAAGGGCCAGTTCGACATCATCAATTGCGACTCGCTCTCGGATCCCGAGAAGCTGATGGAGATGACGTCGGATGATTCCGATGGCGACAGTCCGCCCGAGTGCGAAGCGATCAACACCAAGTGCCCGAGCCTCGACTTCGGTGGCGGTGACGACGGTGACGACAACGGCGACGACGGCGATTCAGCGAACGACGGCTGAAACACCGCGCCGAGTTTTCCTCGATTTCCAGACAGCGCTCAGGTGAGCCGCGACGCACTTTTGCTTGCCTGCAGCTGAGGGCTGCAACATACTCACTTATCCCTGAATCAGGCGGCCGCTGGCAGCTCAGCGGCCCCGAGTCACGGGGAGAACCTGTGTGCGGGTGCGCACAACAGCGTTCGATTCTCGCTTAGTTACGGTGCAACGGATGATCGGGTGTGCGCTGTGAGGGCAGTGCGCGTTCGTGCATTCGTGCGCGTGCCGCTGTGTGAGCTTGGGAAGGGGAACTGATGCGGTCGGTCTTAGCTTCTTTGGCTTGTCTTCTGTTCTTAGTCGGTTGTCACGAGCAGAGCCCGAGCGAGTCGCACTCGCGGCACGAAGGCTCGAACTCGCACCCGCGTGAGGACGCGTCCGTCGAGCCCGAGACGGATGCGTCGGAGCCAACAGGTTCCGACGCGGACGCGCCCGACGCGAGCGGCGATTTCGAGATCGATGCGGCGGCGCACGTGGGCGATCCCGGCAAATCACACCCGGGCGATCCGCAGCCCGACCCGAAGCCGGATGCGGGCACGCCTCCCGTGAGCCCGGTCGACTCCGGTACGCAAGCGGGGCTCGACGCGAGTCAGCCTGATCTCGATGCGGCGACGCCGGACTCCGGATCGGACGACAGTGGTCCGGTCGACTCCGGAACCGATGCCGCGACGGATTTGGACGCGGGCACCGACGCTGAGATCGACGCGGACACGGACGCTGAGATCGACGCGGGGACGGATGCGGCGACCGACGCCGCTACCGATCCGGAAGAAGATGCCGCAACTGACGCGGGTCCGGATGCTTCGACACCGACGTGTTCCGGCCCGCCTGGCTTGTACAAAGACAACTATTGTCAGGTGCTCAGCGACGGCGTTCGCGCGTATCGCCCGCAGTATCCGCTGTGGAGCGACGGCGCGACGAAAGAGCGCTACGTGCTGCTGCCTGCCGGCAAGCAGATCAACACGAGCAACCCCGACCGCTGGACGTTCCCGACCGGCACGAAGTTCTACAAGCTGTTTTCGTGGAACGGGGTGCGCGTCGAGACGCGTGTGCTCGAGAAGACGGGCGCCGACAACACGGCGGACTTCACCGCGTGGACCGTGACCTCGTACGCGTGGAGCGCCGATCAAACCAGCGTGAGCATCGCGAGCACGAACGGCGTCACGAATGCACTCGGCACCCCGCTCGACATTCCTTCGCAGGCGCAGTGTCGCCAGTGTCACAACATGGCGAGCGCGGACGCCCCGATCGGCTTCAACGCGATTCAGTTGAATCACGATCCCGATGGCGTGTCGCTTACGACGCTGCTCGACGAAGGCTTGCTCAAGAACGGCAACTCGGGCGCGGCGCTCAACGTCACGCTCGACAATGCGATCATTCCGGGTGACGCAACCGCGCAAGCCGCACTCGGCTACTTGCACGGCAACTGCGGTCATTGCCACGGCGGTCCGTCGCCGCGTGCCGGCCAGGCACTCTGGTCAAAGGTCGGCACCACGAGCTTGAGCAATGCGCCGATCTTCCAGACCGCGGTCTGCCACTGCCTCGAGAACTGGAAGGGCCGCTCGAACTCGGACGGCGACGCCTACAAGCTACGCGTGAATCCTTCGCATGAAGCTCTGAGCGGCATCATCGGCCGCATGAGCCGGCGCGGTGCCGGAGAGCAGATGCCGCCCGTCGGTACCGAAGTCGTCGACATCGCTGGCCTCGCGACCGTTCGCAACTGGATCGAAAGCTTGGACGCCACGAGCTGTGACACGAGTGGAGATCAGTGTCTGTGATGCGTGACGGGCGCGCGCGGTAGTCGTTCGCGCTCGGCGCGCTCAGCAGCGCATCACGCCGGGCCTTCGTTTTTGCAGTCGCTCGAGCAACCGTCGTTGCCGAGCAAGTTCGCGTCGTCGCACTCTTCGTCGTCGGCCTGCAGCTCGCCATCGCCGCAGCGCGGGCCGAGGTGACAATCCGGCGAGCACTTCCCGTAGCCGCCGGGGTTCTTGCCGTCGTCGCACTCTTCGCCCGCTAGGCTGTCGACCCGACCGTCGCCGCAGTACGCGCTCAGCTTGCAGCCGGGAGCGCAGCCAGCCTTGCCGCTCGCCGCGTATGTCGTCAGGTTGATGCCGTCGTCGCACGCCTCGTGATCCATGTCCCGCTTGCCGTCGCCGCAGAAGCCAGCGCGCTGGCATTCAGCGGTGCACGACCCGTAGCTGCCATCGTTCTTGCCGTCGTCGCAAGTCTCGTGGCCGGTCGCCATCTTGTCGCCGCAGTTCGATTTGCAACGGCTCTTTGCCGCAACGAATCCATCCAACGTCAGGTTGAAGTTCGATGCGGACGTGTGCCGCTCCGCATGAAACAGCGCGATCTCGTAGATCCGCTGGGTCTCCAGTTGCAGCGTGGTGGCAGTGTTCGCATCCAGCGTCACGCTGCGGTCGATCTGACCATGAGAGCCACCGATGTCGACGACGAGCTGGCGATTGATGAACACCCACACGTCGTCGTCGCCGGCGAACGTCAGGGTCTGCGGAGCCAGATCCGATCGATACTCGAAGTAGGTTCGGATCTCGCTCGTGAACCCGAAGTCGTGGCCTTCGGACAGCTCTTCCGAGCCGCGCCCGACCCAGCTATTGGGGTCGCCGTCCCACGGGAAAAACGCGGAGTTCGTGATCGCGTACGCGCCGCTTGCGGCGTCACGGTTCAGCTGCATGCGCGCGACTTTCGTCACGTTGATGCCCGCCACGTCGCGATACCACTGATCGAAGTTTGCTTGCGTCGTCGTCTGCGCGCCCTCGGGACACATCGCAACGGGAGCACTCGCAGCGTTGCAGACGTTCGCGTAGACGGGTTTGCCGTCGGCACCGAGAGTTGCGAGCACGAGACCCGTCGTCGCGACACTCGCGCTAAACCCTTCGAAATCCGGATGCCGGACCGCGCCTGTGACCGGCAGCGCGACGAAGTCGCGATACGTCACCGGCACTGACAAGACTTCGGGCAACGCCGTCTGCTCGAGCATGCAGGCATACCCCGGCTCGACTTTG
>DASRXR010000247.1:0-14445 GCA_035687405.1 Polyangiales bacterium | reverse complement strand
TCCCCGGGCGTCAGCAGCCAGCGTTTGGTGCTCGCGAAAGGGATGAACGTGCACGTCGATGTGTTGGACACGCACATCGTCACCGGCGCGCTCTCGATCGGCGGTGTCACGGTCAGGGTGACGCTCGTGCTTCGCGTGAAGCCGGAACCGAGGTCGACCACGACGCCGGGTGTCGTGATTCCGAGGGCGGCAAGTGCAACCGACATCGTCTGGTCCCCGCATCCGCCGACGCCTGCGAGGCATCCAACGACCAGTGTCGGAACAAACCGGTTCGCCAATCGAGACAGCGAGTCGCGCAACATCAGCTGATAGTCGGCAGGTCCATGAACAACCTGAGATATTGCTCTGAAACGCCCACTAACTCCGGGCGCCTACTTCGCGTCGTGGTGAGACGCGGGCGTGCGGACTCTACTTTTGATGCCCCGAACTTACCGTGTCGCGACACTGCCCACTAATGGCGAAGCTTGGATTCACAGCGGGCACTCGGCGCATGGTTTCCGTGCTTGCCGTTCTGTTCGCCGCATGCGGAGATTCGGACCCGGCGGCGATTAACCCAGCGACTGGGATGGCAGGGTCACCACCCGTCGGGGTTCCAACCGCAGGCGGTCAAGCTGGAGTCACCGGACCCCAAGGCGGGTCGACTCCCATCGCGATGGGTGGAGCCGGCACCGGCGGTGCGGGCTCGCGCGCGGCAGGCTCGGGCGCGATCGGCGGTGGCCTAGCGGGTATGGGTGCCGCGGGTACGAACGCAGCCGGCGCGAGTGCGGCCGGCATGGGTGCTGGCGGCGCGGGTGCTGCCGGAATGAGTGCGGCCGGTACGGGCGCTGCCGGAAATCCGGGCACGATGCAGCCTGGACCCGGACCTCTGCCCACGTGCGAGTCGATGGCGCCGGCTGAATTCATGCCCAACCCGAGCGTTGGCGGAGGCGGAAGCCAGTTCAAAGACTCTCCCCACTTCCGCATCGTCGGCGTGTCTGACACTGAGGCGGACGCCGCGATCAAGGAACTTGAAGCTGCGTACAGCTGTTTCGTCGAGACACTTTGCTGGCGCTCGTCTGGACTGTCCTTCAAGTCCACTTCGGATAGCGGCCCGTATTACAAGATGAACATTTACGGAACCGGTAGCTTGGGTTCCGCCGCGGGCCAGATGTTTTCTGACGCCGCTTCTGGTTTCAGTTACCTCAAAGTCGTGAACAGCTACCTGACAGATCCCAAAGTAACAGTGCACGAGTACGGTCACGCGCTCACCTACCACGAGAAAGGTTGGGTCGAACAGACGCGCACCGGTGCGTGGTGGGAAACCGTCGCGAACTTCGTCGCCGATACGTATATGACTTCGCCGCTCTGCGCTGCGTCCCGGATGAAGTTTGGACAGGCAGAAGGCCGCACTGTCATCGACCTGAACAAAGTGATCGGGGACTCGTTCCAGGTCATCGTCGATGGTTCGCAGGGATCGGGTAACTACTATCAGGCCTGGCCGTTGCTGACCTACCTGACTAACAACCCCGACGGTTACGCTGGATTGGGCGCGACTGCGTTGCGAGACATGTTTCGCAAGCACATGGGCAACAACGAGACGCCGCTACACGTGCTCGAGCGCATTGCGGCGCCAGTCAAAGTGCAGAAGATCGTCGGCCGTTACTGGGCGCGCATGGCGTACGTGGACATCGGACACAAACAAGCTCAGGAAGCGTTCATGACGGGGCGCAGCAGACTGAACTTCGCGAATCTCGATTCGACTGGAAGCGGAACTTATAAAGTCAAAGCGGCGCGCCAACCTCGCTACTTCGGCTCGAACATCATCCCGCTCACGGGTACGGGCAACGTGATGGCTCAAGTCACGAGCACCGCGAAGTTCACTGCGACGTTGGCGATTCGTTCCAGCAGCGGTTCCGTGCGCTACGTCGATCTGGAAAACGGATCGGGCAGTGCGATGCTGGAAAGCGGCGAGGAAGCGAGTCTGGTCGTCGTCAATACGCCGGACGCGCTCATCCAATATGATCCCTTCCAGATCAGTGGCGATGTGGCGCGCGGCTTGGACTACACGGTCCAACTCACGGGCGCGACGGCGGCGAACTAGTAGGGTCGGTCTCGAGTCGAGTTGAACGGCTAGGACGCGGAGCAGCCGGTCTTTCGACCCTGAGCGAGAGCGCGGCCGCTCCAGCCGTCGGCTCCTGGCCAAACGACGCCTAGGCACTCCTTCTCACCCTTTTGGGACAAAAGCGTGTACAGTGCTGGACCGCGCGCGCGGCAGGGAAACTGAGTTTTGCATGTCCAGCATGAGCTACGACAGCGTTCGATCGCACCTTGAGATGCTTCAGGATCGTGTGCGAACCGAGGCGTACCTGAACGCCGTTCGCGAAATCGTCAAACCTGGCGATCGCGTTCTCGACTTTGGCTGTGGCACCGGCGTGTTGTCGATCTTCGCCGAGCGCGCCGGAGCGGCGTCCGTGTACGCAGTCGACCGCTCTCCGATGCTCAAGTCCGCGACGACCATCTTCGCTGAGAACGGCTGCACGCGAATTACGCCGGTCTACGGGGAAGGGGACCGAGTCGAGCTGCCGAGCCAAGTCGACGTGATCATCTCCGAGTGGATGGGGCACTTTCTCTTCGCCGAACGCATGCTCGAGCCGCTGATCCACCTGCGAGACAAATACCTCGTACCAGGCGGACGCGTCATTCCAGCGAGTTGTTCTCTGCACCTCGCCCTGGTGGTCGTCAGCGACTATTTCGATGATCTGTCTTTTCTATGCACGCGCCCCTACGGCATCGACTTCTCGGCGATCGGTGATTGGCCGTTCAACGATGTGGGGATGCTGCGGATGTCGCCGGATGATCTACTTCCGGAAACGCTCCTCCTCGGTGAGTTCGACATGACGACTGTGACCGGAACGCCGCGTGCGTTCTCGGCCGCGTTCGAACCTCCGGCGGACGCAGTCGTCTACGGGCTGTGTGGTTGGTTCGAAGCGCAACTCTCGCCTGGAGTTCTGCTCAGCACGAGTCCGTTCTCTGCAGCCACGCACTGGCTCAGCTTTCACTTCCCATTCGAGCGCCCGCTTCAAGTGCGCACGGGAGACCCCGTTCAGATCGATCTGCAAGTCGTTCCTCAACGCACGCAGAACGGCTATCGCTGGCGCGCGCGCACCAGTAGCGGAACGCGTTGGGGCGAAAGCCTCGAAGAACCTCGGTAGCGCAGCCCTCACGCGCGGGGGTGCAATCCGAACGCGCCAGCCCGGCTCAGAGCTTGTCCAACCTTGGTTTCAGCTCCTTCTGAAAGAAGCTGAGAAAACTCTCCTGGTCCGGTCCCGCACCTAACAACACGATGTGATCGAACCCGGCGTCGACGTACTTCTTTACCGCCGCGACGTGTTTCTCCGGATCCGGACCGCACGCAACCTGCTTCGCGACGTCTTCGTCGTGAACGACGCCCACGGCAGCTTCGAAGCTCTCCGTCGTCGGTAGTTCCGGCATGACCTTCCAGCCGAGTAGCGAAAAGCTCATTCGCTCTTTCGCGATGCGCACGGCTTCAGTTTCGTCACGCGCGTAACACAGACCGACCTCGGCGTAGCGCGGACCCTTGCCGCCCGCTTCCTTCCATTCCTTCACGAGCTCGCCCTTCGGCTCCGTCGCAAACAGGCCCAGGTTCTTTTCGCCGGCAAGTCGCGCGGCGCGCGGACCTCCCGCTGCAACTGCAATCGTCGGCGCCGTCTTCGGAACATCCCACAACTTCGCGCGATCGATGCTGAAGTGGAGACTGTCTTCGTTGACCTCTTTCCCCTCCCACAACTTCTGGATCAGCTCGACCGCCTCGAACAACATGTCCTGCCGCTCGTGTGGCGATGGCCATCCCTGACCCACGACGTGCTCGTTCAAGTTCTCGCCCGAGCCCAGGCCCAACGTGAATCGGCCACCACTCAAGCTTGCGAGTGTGGCGGCGGATTGCGCGACCGTGGCAGGATGGTAGCGAATACTGGGGCAGGTCACGGCTGTGACGAGACCGACACGCTGCGTCCGCGCGGCGATCGCACCGAGCACTGTCCACGCGGCCGGCGAGTGACCCTGACTCGACAACCACGGATGAAAATGATCTGAGATTGCGACGAAGTCGAAGCCTGCCTCTTCCGCGCGCGACGCGTTGCGGACGAGGTCCGTGGGCCCGTGCTCCTCGCTCATGAGTTTGTATCCATATTTCGGCATGTGTTGGAATCATGCATGCCACGTGCCGAGAGCGCGTTTGCCACGGCTCTTGCGTTGGACTGACAGTCAGCTACACACGGTTTCGTGGCCAAGGTTTCTGCTAAGAGCGCCGCGTCCGACTTGGTTGCGCTCGCAGCGCTCGCATCGACACCACAGTCGCTCGAGACTGAGGCAGGCGAGCACGCGTTGCGCAAAGCACTGGCGGCAAACGACCCGCGGGTGGTCGCACAAGCTGCCCAACTGATCGGAAAGCATACGCTGAATCGCTGCGCATCGTCGCTGTGCGACGCGTACCGCACGTTCACGGGTGAGCGCGCGCATCTCGATGCGGGTTGTTTTGCCAAGGAAGCGATCCTCGCAGCGCTCGATGTGCTCGACCACGCGGATGCCGAGCTGTTCGCAGAGGCCGCCGTCTACGTGCAGCGCGAACGCATGAAAGGTGGAACGCGAGACACCGGCGCGCGCGTGCGTGCTCGCGGCGTGCTCGGACTCGCTCGGCTCGGGCACGGCGATTTCATGCCGATCGCCGGTGCGTCCCTCGGCGACCGCGATCCGATGTTGCGGCTCGCAGCGGCGCAAGCGATCGCGCATCGCGGCCATCGTGATGGCGCAGGTTTGCTGCTGCTGCGCTTGCAAGCGGGCGACGACGTGCCCGAAATCGCGATCGAGTGCTTGCGCGGTCTATTCGTGATCGCACCCGATCACGCGCTGCGGTACGCGCAAGCCGCGCTTCACGCGGGGAACGAGTCGCAGCGCGAGCAAACGCTTCAGGCGCTCGGAACGGCCAACGACGACCGCGCGATCGAGCTGCTCGCGACTGAGCTCGAACAGGGAACGCTCGCTGCAGAGCGTCAACAGGTGATCGAGGCACTCGGACTCAGTCGAAGAGCGCCAGCCCGCGAGTTACTGCTTTCAATCGTGCGCGAGGGCAGGACAGCCGACGCGGAGGCCGCACTCAGCGCGCTGATCATTCACCGCTACGACGCGCGCTTGCTCGAGCAGCTGGAACAGGCCGCGGGCCATTCGCCCGATCTCGTACGCCGCTACCGAGAGCTCGTCCGCAGCTGATGGCGGCCGACGTGCGGGACGTTCAATGCCGGGCGTTCATGCCGGGTGTTCAATGCCGGGCGTCAATCCGCCCAAGATGCGCGCGCCGACAAGCGGTCCCGCCACGCGTTCACCGCAGCAAATGGCACCAAATCCACGCCGCGACGTTCCGCGCCCTCGAACCCGCAACCGACGAAGATATCCGCCACGCTGAACTCCGCAGTCAGATACTCAGACCCGAGCAGCGCTTCTTCGAGAACGGGAATGAAACGCGCGAGCTCGCGCTCTGCGTGCGCGATCAAGATCTGGTTCGACTCGAGCCCGCGCATCGGCTTGAACAAGCGCTCCTGCCCGAGCGTGCTCATCCACGGCTGGATGTGCGTCGCCGCGAAGAACATCCAACGCAACACGTCGGCCTGGCCACGTGCGTCTCGGGGTAAGAGCGGAGACTCTTCGCGAGTCGCGAGATACGCGAGGATCGCGCCCGACTCCCACACGATGAACCCTTCATCGTCGAGCGTGGGCACCTTGCCCATCGGATTCTTCTCCCGGTACGTCGGATCGCCATTCTGCAGATCCACAGCGATGCGCTCGAGGGGAATGCCGAGTTCGCGCGCAACGACGCGAACCTTCTTCGCATTCGGCGACATTCCGACGTCGTAGAGCTGCATGCGCGAACCTTATCGCTACTAACGATCGAATACCAACAGCGTCGAGGTCGCCGATGCATAAAGCTTGCCGGCCGCGTCCTTCAACGTGCCTTCGCTGAACGCCGCCCGCCGGCCCATCGAAACCACCCGCGCCTCCGCCCGCAGCCGACCGGTGTCGCGCGTAATCGCCTTGTGATAAGCGACCTTCAGCTCCAACGTCGTATACGCCTGGGCCGCTGATAGCCGCGTGTGCGCAGCGCAGCCGCAGCACGAGTCGAGCAGCGTCGCCGCCCAACCGCCGTGCACCGTACCGATCGGATTATAGGCGTGTTCGCCCGGCGTGCCTTCGAAGACTGCCAAGCCCAGATCGACTTGGACCAGTTCGAACTGAAGCGAAATCATGATGCCCGGTTTCCGTCCCGATGCCATGAGGGCGCGCATTTGTCCGAGCCCATCGAGTCCGGCGCCGACTTCATCTGCAAGTGTCATGTGAAATGCCTCCAACTACGATCTGACTATGAGTCTTCGAGCGAGCTGAGCCGCGGATCGTACGCAATGCCGAGCAACGTCTTCCGAAGCGCTTCTGACTCGCGCTCCCCAAACACTTCGTCGAAGCGAGCCTGCGCGCGCTTCCAGGCGCGTGCCGCCTCGCGAAATCGCGTGCGGCCCGCGGGGGTCAGCGTGACGTGACGCTTGCGCCGATCCTCGACGCCCTCGGTCCAGGTCACGAGCCCGTCGCGTTCGAGCGGACGCAGATTGTGTCCCAGTGCGGAGCGATCCATCACGAGGCCGCGTGCGAGCTCGGCCATCGTCGGCGATTCGGCACTCGTCGCGATCTGCGCGAGAATCGCAAACTGCGTGGAGCGGATGCCGGTTGGGGCGATCGCCGAGTCGTACAGCTGCCCGAGTCGGCGGGCCGCTTTGCGGAGCGCCGTAGCCGTGCACGGGCTCTGATCGACTTTGTTCGCTGGGGGAGAAGGCATCGCGGCGGCTAGCGTCGACGGGAGAATAGGCCATCGCGACTTGCTGACAAGGGCATATGCCCCTTTTTTGGTCGGGCCGTCGCAGGGTGCGCGCATGTCGCTCAGTGACCCCGATCGCGCCGTAGCAATTTAGCCAACGCTCTGCAGGCCGCGAATGGCCATCTCGATTGGCGCGCATGTGCGCGTAACCAAAAGCGTCCGAAGTAAGTTGACCTCGAAGTTATCGATGCAGAACCATAGTCGCTGTCCACATCAGTCCACCTCACTGCGGACGGAAGAGAACTGTCATGGCGAACCAGCGCATGTCGAGCTCGTGTCGAACTGCAGTCAACCGCCAGCAGCACCGCGCCGCCGCACGGTTGGCTGGGCGAGCATCGAATCCGTCGATGTCGACCGGAGCGGCGATCGCGATCGGTTTGGGTTTGAGTGCATCTCAAGCCCACGCTGAGACGTTCGAAGTGACTTCCCCCGCGGACAATGGCGCCGGAACGCTTCGAGCTGCGATCGATGCCGCGAACATCGCTTTGGGCGCAGACATCATCACGTTTCACTCGAGTCTGACCGGCACCATCACGTTGACCAGTGGCGAGCTCCCGATCGACGACACCTTAACGATTCAAGGACCGGGCACGACTGTACTCAGCGTAACCGGCAACGACGCTTCGCGCGTGATGTTGATCGCGCAAGACGACGACATCGAAGTGACGATCTCCGGCCTGAAGATCACAGGCGGCAACGTGAACACGAACGGTGCCGGTATTCAGTCCGGTGCGGGCCGTCTGACCCTGGAGAACGTCGAGTTGAGTGGAAACTCGGCGGCACCTCTGACGTCAGGTCAAGGTGGCGGCTTGTGGGTTAGTAACGCTCCGATGGGAGTGAGCATCGTCAACTCGGTGATCAAGGGCAATGCAGCGCGTGCCGGCGGTGGTATTTACGTCGGCGCGCTGAGTGGTCCGCTCGACATTCAATCGTCCCTGATCACGATGAACGACGGCAACGTCGGCGCGGGCATGTTCATCGACAGCCCTGCCAAGCCCGTGACGATCGATCAGTCCACGATATCGTCGAATACTGCGTCCGGCGAGGGCGGTGGCATTCGCGTCGGAACGCCAGGCACGGACGGGACGCTCACGATTCGCTCGAGCAGCGTATCGGGCAACTCCAGTTCTCTGGGTGGTGCGCTCGCGATCGAGGCGACCGACGCACCGACAGTCATCGAGAGCTCTACGTTCGCTGGGAATTCAGCGGCCAACGGAGGCGCGATCTACTGCTACCAATGCGACCCGATGACGGTGCGAAACTCGACCATCGCGGGCAACACTTCGCCAGGCAACGGAGCGCTACTCATCCAGGATGGTTTAGTCACGTTGAGTCATTCGATCGTCGCGGACAACACCGCGTTGAACAACAAAGACCTCGTCGGCATGTTCACGGCGAGCTACAGCCTGATCGAGAGCCCGTCCACGTCGACGATCACGAATGGAGGCGGCAACGTCCTCAGTCAAGATCCGCAGCTCGGCACGCTGCAGGACAACGGCGGTTCGACGTTTACGAAGTTGCCGGCCGCGACGAGCGCGGCGATCGACGCCGGCGATCTCGCGATCGCATCGCCGCCGACTTACGATCAGCGTGGCCGGCAGCGTGTGGTCAATGGTCGAATCGACATCGGTGCGGTCGAGCGCAACTCGGGAACGCTGCAGTGTTCTGCAGCATCCGTCAGTTTGGGTGAGACTGCTGGTTCCGTAACGGTCACAGTCAACCGTACCGGTGGAACCGATGGTGACATCTCCGTCAGCTATGCGACTGCGAATGGAACAGCCGTCGCGCCGGATGACTACACGAGTGCGAGTGGCACGCTCCAGTGGAGCAACGGCGATGGTGATGCGAAGACGTTTCAAGTGTCAGTCCTCGACGATCAGCGCGCGGAGTCGGACGAAACGTTCACGGCGAGCTTGTCCAGCCCGAGTGGCACGTCGCTCGGCGCCCCCAGCTCGATCACGGTCACGGTCACGGATAGCGACGGTGCCCCTTCGATCAGCGCGATCACGGATCAAACAGTAACCGCCGGCGGATCGACCTCACCCATCACGTTCACGGTCGGCGACTCCGATGACAGTGCGGGGAGCCTGACACTTTCTGCAGCTTCATCGAACCAGCTCGTGATCGCGAACGCGGGAGTCACGTTTGGGGGAAGCGCGGAGAATCGAACGCTGACTATCGCGGCTCTCACGGGCGGCGGTGGCGAGAGCAACGTTACGATCTCGGTCAGCGATGGAACCAACATCACCACGCGCAGCTTCAAGGTCACCGTGACAGCGGTACCGGGGAGCGCGGTCGATGCCGGCGTAACTCCGGAACCGGCCACGGACTCCGGAACATCCGAGATGAACGTCGACGCGGGTCTCGTGCCAGGTGGGGAACAGCCGGATGCGGCGCCTGAGGAACAGGTCGATGCTGCAGCTGACAGCGGCAGCTACAGCGGTAGCGATGGTTCCGACGACTCGAGCGCTGGCAGCTCCGGAGGCAGCTCCGACTCGGCATGCGGCTGCAACATTCCCGGTCGCAATCCAGCTCTGCCCAAGCCACTGTTTGCGAGCTTGCTCGGCGTAGCGGGCCTCGTCTTCAGGCGGCGCCTGCGATCGACGCGATCAATGCGATCGATGCGATCGATAAATCGAAGCTGAGGACCGCGGGCTGGCGCACCCGCCTTGTCGGATGCGCGCAACATGTGTACGTATGTGGGCGAGGTTCCACTTCATGCACAACGAACAGCACGATCTCAGCCACGAGTTTCCCGAGTACCGCGATCGCATCCATTCGCTCAAGCTCGAGAGCGCGCACTTTCGCAAGCTCGCTGACGAGTATCACGAGCTCGATCGTCAAGTGCATCGCGCGGAGACCGACGTCGAACCGCTTTCAGACGAGCATGTCGAAGAACTGAAGAAGCGTCGCTTGCTGTTGAAGGATGAGCTGTACGCACTCCTCAAAGCACCGACGTGATCCCGCGCGAGTGCGCGTAAGTATGCGTGTGATGCGCGATCACTGAATTGACCTCTGTTGATTGCACCCTGAGCCACTGCCGCTAGGCTAAATGAGTTAGCGCTTAGCGCTGTGGGAGTGCTCTACTAAATGAAGTCGTTTGTGGGTTGGGGTGTCAGAGGCGTCGTGTCTCTGGCGTTGTCAGTGTCAGCGGCTGCGTGCGCCACGAGCGATGCCGAAATTGGATTTCCAGCCGGCGGCCACTCCGGCGACGGAATGGATGTCGCCGGAAGCCCAGCGGATCCTGCAGCTGGTAGCGGCGGAGATGGGCTCGGTGGTGGCGTCAACGCGGGCCAAGCGGCTCCTGCAGGTGCAGGCGGATCGGCCGGTCAAGCGGGCGCTGCAGGATCACTCGCCGGCGCGGGTGGTGCGGGTGCGGGCGGCGTGGCCGCAGCTGGTAGCGGCGGAGCTGGCGGCTGCCCGACGCAGTACACGATGGCCACGCATGTCGTGATGAGTGTGACCTGGAGCGGCTCGCTCGCGATCACCAAGGGAAGCGGCGAGGTTCACGTCTGGACGAAATCGAAGTTCAACGAGAGCGGCAGTTCGGCGACCATCGAGAGCATGTCGTGCGGCTCGACCTTGCCTGAGATTCAGACGACTGCGTTCGCAGGCAACAAGAAGGTGTTGCCCGAGATTCCGAACGCGGCGTGGGATAGCGCAAACATGCCGAAGTTCGCGGGTACCGCGACGAAGTCGGGTTCGACCCAGACGATCGAATCGGGCATCGCGCTCGTCGGTCTGACGCTTCCGAATCCGACGGTCGCGTGGCCGTCCGCGACCTCGATCACCGGCGACGATCACGCTGCCGATCACGATGGCGATACGAACCCCGGCATCACGGCGGTGGCGAAAGATGGTGGTGGCTACTCACCGCCTCCGACCAGCATCGGGCAGACGCACGTGGCGGATAAGTTGTACTTGGCGACGCGCAATGTGATGACGATGACTGCGTCTGCGCCGGGTTGTCCTGAAACGATCACCGGCACTGCGAACGTGACCAAATTCGAGAACCACGTGATCGGCTGTCACGTGAAAGGAGGCGGCGAGTGCACGTCTTCGGAAGCCTCGTTCGTCGACGACAATCGGACGGTGTACAAGGTGGGCTCCGCAACCTTCACGTCGAAGCTCGTGTCCGACACGGCCACCTGCGCGGACGTTCGCGCTGCGATTCCGTAACGCCTGATGCGCAGCGCGGTTGCGTCGCGGTCATCGCGGTCGCAATTGCGCTGTGCTCGCCCAGCGCGACTGCGAATGCCTCGGGCTTCGGTATCGCGCGGTTCGGCGGCGAACACGGCACGGTAGTCGCCACGAATCCAACTGCTCTTTACTACAATCCAGCCGGCATCGGCTTCACTGAGGGCGCGCAGCTGTTCATCGATGGGCAGCTCGCGCTTCGTAGTTTAAGCTGGACGCACGCCTTCGGTCCCGGCGATGTCCCGGAGCCGGCGGGCTTCGAGGGCGCGAACTACGGCGAAGCGAGTGCGTTCAACGTGTTTGGTGGCCCGATGCTGGGCGCCACGATGCGCGTCGGCGACTTCGCGTTCGGTGCTGCCGGCTATGCGCCGTTCGGAGGCGAGGTGCACTTCGATCGCGCCGAGCGCTTCGCAAATACGCGGTTCCCGGGCGCCGCGGACGGCGTCGCCCGCTGGCACGGTTACGACGCGTCGATGCTGTCGATCTACGCGACGCTGGGAGCGGCATACCGGATCGGGCCGCTGAGCGTCGGCGCGACCGGCAACCTGATCCTCAGCTCGGTGTCTCTCGATCGCGCGCAAGTTGCGAGCGGCGACGGCCTGAACGATCTCGAGCGAGAAGGGCGCAGCAGGCTCGAGGCCAGCGGGGTGCATGGGAGCTTCGGCGCCGGCGTCATGTTCGAAGCGATCGAACGCATGCTGTGGCTCGGCCTGTCGTACCAAGCACAGCCCGGCCTCGGTCAGATGACACTCCACGGGAACCTGAGAATCGACTCGTCGGTGGCGATGCCCGGCGACTCGCTCGTCCGAAAAGCCGACTTTCACCAAGCGTTACCCGACGTCTACCGACTCGGGGTGCGGTTTCGCCCGAGCGATGTCGTCGAGCTGCGGCTCGCCGGAGATGTCACACGCTGGAGCGTGTTGCGGACGCAGTGCCTCGGGGTCGAAGACCAGCCGTGCACGGTGCTGCCCGACGGCGATGCGGCTCCCGGCAGCGGAGTCATCGTGAACATGCGGCGATTCTGGCGCGACTCGATCGGGGTACGCGGAGGTGGCAGCTACTGGGTCGCTCCCACGTTCGAGCTGTTCGCAGGTGTGGGCTACGAGACTGCGGCCGCGCCCGACGCGACACTCGACCCAGTGCTAGCAGATGCCGACAACCTGGCGCTCGCGTTCGGCGGGAAGCTCCAATTTGAAGATAGTTGGTATATCGCCCTATCTTACACGCAGCTGCAGTTTTTCTCGAGAAATTCGACAGGCGAGAGCACGCTAGCCGACCCGGCCGTGCAGGCGATTACGAGGCGTCCTGACGGCGGTGGCGAGTACTCGCAGTGGGTTGGCGTCATCAACGCCAACGTTTTGAAGACGTTTTGACAAAGTAACTAGATCGTGTTCGGCACCGTCCGGTATTGGGCTGGCGCAGTCATGGTGGTAACGCTCCACTCGATGATCTCGTTCCCGGTCTCGAGTCGCCGCTCTGTTTCGTTGGCACTAACCGCGCTGATGCCGCTCATCGCGGCGTTCGCGGGTTGCAGCGGAAGCGGTGACGCCGTCAGCGGCGGACCGATCGTCGGTGCTGCTGCTGGCAGCGGCGGAACGCCCGCCGCAGGTCAAACCGCTGCAGCCGATGGCGGCAATGGGGCCGCGGCCGCCGGCACGACGGCAACCACAGGTGCTGCCGGGACCACGACGACCAAACCTCCCGGCGCGGCTGGATCCACTTCGAGCGCGGCAGGTGCGAGTGGTGCTGCCGGTGCTGGTGCGGCAGCTGGCGCGCCTGCAGCTACCGGCGGCGCGCCGGCAAATCCGACTGCGGGTGCGGGCGGGATCGCCGGCGCTGCAGGGCTGACCGCAACACCGATGGCAGGCTCCGGCGGGAGCCAACCTCCCGCATTGACCGACGCCGATACGCTCATCCCTCACGCATCGTGGGATTGCGGCATGCCTGCCGGCATCCCCGGGCCTGGATCGGGCGAGCTCGCATTCGAAGCGACGCTGACACTCGGCGAAGTCTACGATCTGGGCGATACGCAGTTCGGTAAACGTCTACTGATCGAGGTCAAAGGCGGAACACTCAAGGGCCCCGAGATCGAAGCGACGTTCATGGATCGCGGACTCGACTGGCAACTCACGCTTCCGAACGGTGCGGTCGAAGTCGAGCAGGTCAACATCCTACAGACGAGCGACGGCACGAACATCTACTTCCGCAACTGCGGCACGGCCGCAGGTCCTGGCGACGTTCGCATCGTGCCCGACATCGAAGCGCCGACCTCGAGCCGATACGCGTGGCTCAACACGACGAAGCTCGCCGGTACGCGCACGTTCGACGCCGCCACGAAGAAGCTGACCATGCGCGTGTTCAAGCTTGCGGCTCAGTCTGCTGGCGGCGCCATGCTGAAGGTCGAAGAACCGATGGGCCTTCCCGATCAAACGTGGGAATGCAAAAAGCCGATGGGCCGCCAAGCCGGCGTCGTCTACACCGAGTCGGTCGGCATCGACGGTGGCTCGGTTTCGGTTGGCGCGAGTAAGCGCGGCAGTCGCAACATCGTCCCGATTACGGGTGGCACGACCGAAGGTCGGATCGAAGGCGGCGTTCTCTCGGGCGGTGCGGACTTCCAGCTGAGTGCTGGCGGCGAGTTCATTCTCGACGCGCGTTACACGCTCAAGACGAAAGAAGGCGAGCTGATCATCGTGCGCAACTGCGGCCCGATCGGTGCGCTCGTTCCCGTGTTCGAAGCGAAGGCCTCGGGGCCGTACGGGTGGGTGAACGCGAATACATGGTTGAGCTCGGATCCAGGCATTGGACCTGGAGTGGTCAATCTGACCATCTACGAAACCAACTAAGTCATCGGGGGGGCGGAGTGTGCTTGCAGCGTACAGCTGCACGCATCGCTCATCGCGCTCCACCGCAAGTCGAGCCGGACTCCGCTACCATCTTGGCGGGGTGTGGCCGGCATGAACCAGCTCGGTTTTCTCGGATATCGAGACGCGCATGTGCTCGAACAGCGCGCGGACCGGACGCTGTGGCGCGCGATTCGCGAGAGCGACGGATGCCCCGTCATCATCAAAGCGAGCAGCAGCGAGCCGACACCTTCACTCGTGCAGAGCCTTCAGCACGAATACGACGTGCTGCAACGGCTGGATGTACCGAGCGTCGTGCGCGCGTACGCGATCATTCACGCGCCGGGACTCGTCGCGCTCGTGCTCGAGGACTTGGGCGGGCAGTCACTCGATGCTGCTATCGGCGCCGGGCTCGAGCCGCGACGTTTTCTTCGACTCGCCGAGCGGATCGCACGTGCGGTTGGCGACGTCCACGCACACGACATCGCCCAC
>DASRXR010000246.1:0-5920 GCA_035687405.1 Polyangiales bacterium | reverse complement strand
GCGTTGAGTCTCGATCGGTTCGAGCGCGAGAAACTGCATTGCGACAGGTGGGAAGACGCGAGGCCGGAATATGCGTCGCTCGTTCGTAGCAAGCACGTGTGTGGAAGCGTCAAGCGATGCCAAACTCGGTGAAAGTCGCGCGGTGCGCGGCGGTCGTGTTCGTGCTGGGTAGTCCCTGCGCGACAGCCGCGTACGATGAGGGGCGACTCGCGATCGAGTTGCAGGTCGCTCGCGACGAACTGCCGGGCTACGCCTGCATCGTTCATGTCAACGGCGCTGACACCGGCGGGATGCTGATGCCCGGATCCAAGCCGGTTGCGGAGGACCGCTTCGAGCTCGGGGAAGGGAACGAGAAGGAGGGCTACTCGGTGCGAGCTCGTGCGGGCAGCTCGACCGCGGACTTTCAGAAGCACGATGATCCTACGACGCTCGCGTTCGGTGTGCTGGCACGAACCGACGTCGAGGCGGCGTGTAGCGCTGGCCGTTGTTCGGCGCGACTCGAACACGATGACAAGCCCTTGCGAGTGACGTGTGCGGCCAATGCGGCTGGCGATCCCAATCGCGTGTTGCTGCTGCGACTGAACTTGCCGGGGGATCGCGAGGGCGAAGTCAACAGTGTGAGCTTCGATGGGACCATCGTCGCCGTGGGCGGCAAGTGGGGGGAGAAAGATCGGCCGACTGTGCATGTCGCAAAAGGCGGGCACTATTTTGCAGGGGATGCCTCGAGCGCGCGCTTGGACAATCGAATGCAGCTGCGCGTGCAGACGCTGTGCGTGCGGCGGGAGCTGCAGCTTCCGCCGGTCGTGCGAGGTGCGGCATCGAAGGCCGAGGCAAAGACGCGCTTGTGGCAGATCGCGATCGATCCACGGGGGGGTCCGTTCGAACACTTGTTCGAGAACACGCCAACCGCGTGCAAGAAGATCTTGTGTGCGGATCACGCAGGCGACGGATGTGTCACGGACTCCGTGAACGTCATGTTGGCGCGCTCGTACAATCAGAGTCGTGTGACTGCCGTGCTCCGGCTGCCTCCGCCGGTTGGAGACCGTGCTGACCATCCGTACGAGACGCATTTGGAAGCGCGGTTCAATCAGGATTCCATCCCGAATCCATTGCCTCTTCGGGCTTTTGGAATTCGTTTCGAGTGGTCGACCCGCTGCGAACATGCGATGTCGACCACGAAGCAGTCTGCGGCTGGCAGCTGTCCGCAGGCGCAATCCCCGACTGCCGATCCAGCGAGCTGCCCGCGAGCCGACCTCATCGAAGCGGGTGTCTCCTGTCGAGCGACCAGCGTCACGCGTGCGACGAAAAGGAAAGTTCAAGGACAAGCGCAGCGACCCACTTGCGTGTACACCTGCGACTCTCCTTCTGGCGCCCCGGCATTTGAATTGCCACTCACCGTAAGATTCGCGGCTGGGGATCAAGAGGACGCGTGGCGAGAGCAGCTGAGTCACATCGATCAGAAGCTCTCCGGCTACACCCCCGAGTCGATGAGGCAGTTTCCGATCGCGGTTCCGCCTGAAGTGCGATCGCGTCGAGCAAATGGCGATGCGCTCGAAAGTTTGAGCGTGTGGACGCCGTCAGGCATCCGATACGAGTTTAGTATTGAAGATGTGTCTGCACGTTGGCCGGTGCTCGTGGTACCCGGTGGGCGCTGCGGAGCGCCACTGAACTACCAGTACGCAGGGACGCGCTCCTTCGACGAAGACACGACGAAGATCGAGCGCGGTCGCATTGTCATACCACCCCCGAGTCGATCTGGCGTTCGCTGGACTTGGGGTGTTTTCGTCGCTCCGGCGCTTGTTGCAACGCTCGTCAGGCACATGAGCGATCAGCCCCCAGCGAACCCCGCACTGTCGCTGAAGCTTGCAACGCGGTACCAACCGACGTTCGGATCGCACGGACACGGCTGGACGGTCGACCTCGGATTCGACTTTCTGTTGTCCAGTGCTCCGTATTACCCGTTGGACGTGCCCGACTCGTCGACCAGGGCGAATGCAGCGCGCACAGGTTCGTGGCGGATCGGCCCTGAAGTTGGAGTGATGAAATCGATGCCGCGGTGGCTCGCGTTCAAAGACGGCTGGGGTTTCGGTTTGAACCTCGGGCTCGGCAGGCGGCTGCCGGTGTACGCGCGCGACTCGAGGGCTCTGTATGGCGGTCAGTGGTACGGCGTGTACGGAGTCTTCATTCGCTCGCGTGTCGGTGGCCCGATGTGGGTTGAGCTCGCCGTGCAGTACTTCTTCGGCGAAACGACAACTCACTTCTATACGAAAGATCCGCCGCTCAGCCGTCCGCCGTCGCAAGAGCACCTGAGTAGTCACACGTTGTCAGCATCACTGGGTCTGCGCTTCTGGCTGTAGAGGTGCTCGACCGCGGCACGTGCGCACTGAGCAATGAACCGTGCCGTTCGAAGTTCAATCGCGCGAACCTGTGATCGCAGTCACTCGTACGCGTTCGTTCGCGCGTATGCTCGGTTGCTCGAAGTCGTCACGTCGTGTCGCACTAGCGTGAAAGCGTAGGTCGTCGGCATGGGAATCAAAGGCGACAACAGAGCATGGAGTCGAAGTCGCGCTGGATGGCTAGCCGCGACTGCGAGCTTGCTTGCATGTTGTCCGTTCGGCTTTGCAGCGCGCGCGAACGATGTCGAACGATCGCTGGACAGCACACGAATCAACACAGGTGCAACTAGCGACGAGGACGAAGCAGTGGAGACGCACGACGCAATCGTCGCGCTGCTCAACGAACGTGGATTCGCTTGCTCCGGAGTCCTCGTGCACCCGCGTGCAGTGCTGTCCGCGCGACACTGTAGAGGGATTCGACTAGCCGTCTTTGGCAACGACACAAACCGACTGCTGATGCAGCGGCGGATTGTCAGTTCGCACACGCCGACTGAACGCGGAGTGGATCTCGTCTTGTTCGAACTCGACGAGCCGGCTCCCGTCGAACCCTACACGTTCTCGTTTCCAGCGGACCCTCCGAACGACGTGCGGATCGTGGGATTCGGATGTCTCGACCCTGAGTGTCGAGCGGGCGCCGGACGTCGAACGTTCTTCGACGCGCCGGTCCGTCCCGGTGATTGGGGCTGCTTGGCAAGTGGCGCTAGGCGCCTGGGATGTCGCCCGGGGTTGGATTTCGTTTTGAACCGGGCAGAAGCAGCAGACACCTGCGTAGGAGACAGCGGCGGCGGAGTGCTGATGCGCGCTGGAGCAAGCTGGACAGTGATCGCGATCACCTCGCGTTCGGCTGCGGATTCGATTTTGCGCTGTGGCGACGGCGGAATCTACACGCGGTTGTTGCCATACGAGCGCTGGCTGATAACTGTTCTGGGGGCGTTATGAGAACTGATCTCGGGTCGTTCGCGCTTTGTGCATGCCTGGTATGCGCGTTCGAGTTGCGGGCAAGCGCGCAGCAACAACCGGGCGCTACGGTTGAGTCGAATGGAGCGAGTCACTATCAGTTGAAGCGAGACGTGTATCGTCTCGACCTGCAGGGCAACGCTGTAACACGCATACTGTGTACGGTGTCCGATCCTACGAGCGGGGCTTCCGACGTCGTCGTGTGGGACCCGGAGGACCGGCTCGACAACGCGCGCTACGCGCTGCTTCCCGCGACGCAAAGTTCTCCGTTCAAAGCGGGAGAACCATGTGAAGACCCGCCCTCCGCGGCCCCTCCCGCGACTCGACCCAGACTTCCAACGTTCGTTTGCCGCTCGGAGCGAACAGCACTCAAGAACGGAAGCGGCTACATGTACTACGAATTTCAGGAAAATAAGACACGTACTGGCACGCTCGGCTTTCAGCTTCAGATGGTGTCGACCGAAGGCGAAGCGAAGTTGACTCAAATCGCGACCTTGCCTGACACGAAGAAAATCGAACCCAAGCGAGAGATTACATTGTCGCTCGCGTCGTACTCCGAGAAGACCCGCGTACTTCTGCAGCGCAACGGATCAGTGCAAACTGCGTCGCTGCGAAGCCTTGATCCTGTGACAGCTGTCTTGAACGACGCACTCTCCGCTCTAGCGACGATAGCACTCGACCGAGCGAAAACAGCCGCCAAGCAGTATGCACGAGAGCTGATCGTCGACCCTCTCTGCAACTCGCTCACGGTCGAGAGCGTGAAGGGGCTCAAAGGTAGCGTTCTGGCCACAATGCTAAAAACCATTTCGTGGCCTGACGACCGCCGCTTGCTGAAGACCACCTGCGCGCTGATCGAGACACTACAGCTCGATGAACTCGTATCCGCGCAGGACGCGGTCTGGCGAGCGATCGGGGTCGACATCAGTGCACTTGCGACTGAGATCTTGCGTTCTGCATTTGGAGGAACGGCCGCGGAGCTGACGCCGGTGTTGCGCGCCGCGAGCGCATTGACCACGAATGCGCTGTTGGGATCGAGCACGACCGAGCGAGATGCTCAGGTGCTGGTGTTGAGTCTCGGCCGCGTCGGCCCCACCGCGCCAGGTAACTGGCGTTACTCGATGGAACTCGGCATCGCGGTGCTCCAGGAGTGCCTGCGAGCCGGCGAGTGTTACGCGGACGAGCTCCAGCGCCTATATCTCGAAGAGATCGAACTCCATACAGCGGACGATCAAAAAAAATTGGAAGCCGCCGGGTGGGAAGGTTTGCCCGCGATCTTGGGTAGAGCTGCGAGCGTGATGCGGCCTCCTCCAGGTACGCCAGCGCGAACGACCGCAGCCAATGCGATCGGCATAGTGCTCGACGCGGTCGATCACGTCATCGAGATCACGCGGAAGGAGGTGCACTGTACGGAAAAGCAAACCGACAACGGGAAGCAACTCGAACCTTGTCCTTTGCCGGCTGCCACGCTGAACTACGCAGAAGCGTTGGTGAAGCAAGCAGCGCCTTCAGTCGCACCCGCAGCAGCCGCGGATGGGGCGGACAATGAGGCTCCAAGTATTTCGACAGAGTCCCCACTCACTGGGTCCGAGCGCAGCTTGGACGCGATTACGGCGGTGGTTGCAGCCATGCGCGGCATCGCTTCTGCGCTTCAAGGAAATGACGTCACGGCTGCGCTGGTCGAACTCGAACGTGTGTTCGAGATCGCAATCTCCGAGAACTGCAAACACCAGGTGGGCAACACCTGCACCGTGCCGGTCAAGACGTCGCAACTCCGTCGCGGCTTTCGCGTTCTCACGGCCGTTGCGACGTACGGTGCGAGTTATCGCCGTCCCGATGGCGACAAAGACGTAGCGGAACTCGAGAAGATGCGTGCAGAGGAGCGACGAAAGGCGATGGAGACACTGATCGATTCTGTGACCGATCGATCGGACCGCGCCGACGAGTGGATCTACTCCTTCGGAACGAACGTGTCGCTAGGAGGTGAGTTGCGGATAGTCCCCGCGAGCGGCATCAACAACTACGCCAACAAGCTACCGTTGAGCCTGAGGATGGGTCTGGCTGCTCAATCGGTGCCCGGTCCGGATAGCTCAGTCGGAAGTCACTACATGATCTCCATTCTCGATCTCGCACAGTACGCTTCGGTTGGGGGAGGAGCCTCGGAAGGCAACAAGGTCGCCGATCCCGAGATCACGACCGCGTTGCGCTTGGGAGGGGAGGTCGGCCTCTTGCTCGGCAAAGCCAGTTTTCCGCTAGTTGCGACGCTTCAGTTCGCATGGATCCCGCGCGTGCTCTACGAGGACCAGCGTGCGCACTCGGAGTGGAGTGCGGGGATAGGGCTCGGAGTCTTCGTGCCATTCATCGATTTCAATTGAGTTTGGTAGTCCACCGATCCGGCCTACCTGGACCGGGGCGGCTGCGCGCGTCGTTGACGTTTGTGCAAGTGGAGGACCTTGATGGGCGCGACGGATCCGGGCAACGGTTGTGTCTTCGACTAATCATGTCGCTGACCTCTGTCCCGACAGGCAACTCACCGGGACGGGTCGACAAAGACGTGGATGGTTCGAATG
>DASRXR010000245.1:0-11817 GCA_035687405.1 Polyangiales bacterium | reverse complement strand
CCGATCTGGTGAAGGTGGTGGACTTCGGACTGGTGAAGGACCTCGACTTCAACGCGCGCGGGGAAGCGGCCGAACCCGCGCTCACCATGATCCACACCGTCGTGGGGACGCCCCTCTACATCGCGCCCGAGAGTGTGACGGCGCCAGAGACCGTGGATGCGCGGGCCGACCTCTATGCGCTGGGCGCGGTCGGATACTGGCTGCTGACCGGCACGCACGTCTTCGGCGGCAAGTCGATCCTCGAGGTATGCGCGCATCATCTGCATTCGGTGCCCGAACCACCGTCCGCTCGGCTCAAGGCACCTGTGACGGCGGATCTGGAGACCTTGCTCCTCTCGTGCCTTGCCAAACGGCGTGAGGACCGCCCTGCCTCGGCGCACGTCCTGCGCGAGCAGCTTCGCGCGTGTGCGGCGGCGGGCCGCTGGACCAACGCGCAGGGCGCGCAATGGTGGGCGGTCCATCGCCATCTGTTGCGTTCGGGCGGTGCGGGCGTGAGCACGACTGTCAACGAGCGCGTGCCGCACCTCACAGTGACGCGTTTCTCGGACTAGCCCACCCGCGCTGAGTGTCAGTTCCGCGGCTAGCGATGCGCGAGCAATTGAGCCAGTGCGCCCAGTAGCTCATTGCGGCGAAATGGCTTCATCACTACGGCCGAGTGCTTTTCGTGCGCGAAGTCGTCGAGGGGTTCGCTGGAGTGACCGGTGATGAATAGCGTCCGCAGCTCAGGCGAAGTCTGGACCAGTTGCTCGCGGAGCTGGATTCCGGTCATGCCGGGCATCTCGACATCTGTCACGAGCACATCCGCAGGCTCGGCGCGCCACACCTGAAGCGCCTCGTATGGATCGTCGCACACGCGCACCGCGTATCCAGCAGACTCGAGAATGCGCTTGGCGACGGCCGCGACGGACGAGTTGTCTTCGACCAACAGCACACGTTCCGAGGCGCGCGGCGGGATAGTGCCCGGTGGGGCAGATCGTGTGGGCTCTTCGGATACGCGCGGGAACCAAAGTGAGAAGCTGCTTCCAACGCGCGGCTTCGACTTCACTTCCACGAAGCCACCACTTTGCTTCATGGACCCGAATACCATCGCGAGCCCGAGGCCCGTACCGCGGCCGACCGGCTTCGTGGTGAAAAACGGCTCGAACGCGCGCGCCTGCGTCGCGTCGTCCATGCCGATCCCGGTATCGGTCACTGTTAGTGTCACGTATTCGCCCGGGCGTTCGTGGCGCAGCTCCGCCTCATTCCGCGCGAGCGTTTGGTTACGTATCGACAGCGTGAGGGTTCCACCTTCGGGCATGGCATCGCGGGCGTTCAATGCGAGATTGAGCAGAATCTGCTGGATCTGGCCATGATCGACGCGAACGGCCCATGCGTCTTCCTCGAACTCGTAGCGTGTGACGATGCGATCGCCGAGCGCGCGCTCGATCAGGCCCTTGGTTTCCTCCAAGTCCCTGCTGAGTTGTGCGACTCGCGCGCGTTGCGGAGTGTTCCGGCTGAACGTCAGCAAGCGACTGGTCAGCGTCTTAGCGGTGGATGTCGCTGCGAGGATTTCTCGCAGCTCCCGACTATCGCGCTGATTCGCGAGCAACTCGGCGTTGCCGCTGATCACCATCAACAAGTTGTTGTAGTCGTGGGCGAGGCCACCCGCGAGTTGCCCCACGGCCTCCATCTTTTGGCTCTGATGAAACTGTGCTTCCAGTCGGACCAGATCCGAGACGTCGGAGACAGTGCCGCGGATCGCCACCAGTTCGCCGCGTTCGTCACGCGTCGCGATCGCCATCATGTCGACGTGATGAATGCTGCCGTCTCGGTGCACGAGCCGCGCGCGGCTCGGTACGGTAACGCCGAGCCGTTGCGAACGCTCGATGAGGTCGGTGATCCGCTCGCGATCGTCTTCGTGGAGACGTTGGACGAACAGGTCGATCGTCGGAGGCGTGTTTGGGTCGATGTCCAGGACCCGAAACATCTCGTCGGACCAGGCACTTCGCTGCTCCGCGACGGTCACTTCGAAGCTGCCCATTTTGCCGATGCGCTGCGCTTCCGCGAGCAGCTCTGCGGTACGCTTGAGCTCTAGCGCCGATTCTCGAGCGTCGGTGACATCCAGTACGACGCCCACCGCGCGCTTCAAATCGCCTTTGGCATCGAACAGGAGCGCAGCGTCGGTCTGCACGTGCCGTACGCTGCCATCTGGGCGCAAGATCCGACAGTCGACCCGCTCGTTGATGCCGGACTGGACGCTACGTGCCGACGCGTCGCGTACGCGTTGCTGGTCCTCGGGATGCAGCCGTTCGAAGAAGCCGGCAACCGTCGCCGAGTTGCGCGCGGGGTCGTAACCCAAGATCCGATACAGCTCGTCGGACCAAAGCACTTCGTTCGAGACTACGTTCCACACCCAACTGCCGATGTGCATGATCCGCTCGGCTTCGCTCAACAGAGCCTCGCGCTCCGAGAGTGTGCGTCCGAGTGGTATGTCCGCCTGATCTCCACCGGCGAACCGCTTCAGCTGCCGCTCGAGCTCTGCGACGCGCTCGGCGAGAGCGCGATTGGCGCGTCGTGCAGCCTCCAAAGGTTCGGTTGGATCCGTCGTGCTCATGGGTGCGCTAGAGAAATCTTGTAGGCCGCGCAAGCGCACTTGGCCAGACGCTCATGAGATCGCAGTCGTCCGCGCCTCACGTTGTACGTAGGCCTTGTGCTGCACGGTGTGCAGATTCGCTAACGGTGCGAGAGTGCGCGGACGGTGTAGCGCAGAACGACCACTCCCTTGCGGAAGTGTCGCTCCTCGACCAGCTCCAAATCCAGCCGCACACCATCCGGGAAGAACCGCTTACCGCCCCCGACGATCACGGGGCAGACGATCATTTGGATCTCGTCAACGAGGCCGGCTTTGATCGCGTGCGCCGCGAGCTCGGGTCCATCGACGGTGATGTCATGCTCGGCGTTTGCCTTCAGCTGCTGAACCAGATTGGGATCGAACTCACGTTCAATTCGGGTCCGCGCACTTCGTGGCCCCGCGAGGGTCCTCGAGTAAACGATCTTTTCGGCTGCTCGCCATTGGCGCGCAAAGTCCAGCATGAACTGCGGTTGGTTGGGAGCCGTGTGCGCGGTTTCCCAGTACGCCATCATCTCGTACATCCTCCGTCCGTAGAGATAGGTGCCGAATGCCGACGCGAGCTCGTTGACGTAGGAGTGCACTTCCTCGTCTTCAGGAGCGCCCCAGCCGAAGCGCCCGTGTTCGTCTTCGGTGTAGCCGTCCAGCGACGTGAGCATCGAGTAGATCAACTTCGCCATGTGTCTCCGCTGCGCTGGCCATCAAAGTAGCCGAATGCCGGCGAGCCGGCTGTTCGATTCTCCAACCACGCGCTAAAAGCCTGGAAACTCCATCGCTGAGAGGTCGCATGAAAGCAGTCGTCGTTCACGAGTTGAATCGCATCGCAGTCGAAGACGTGGACTTGGCCCCGCCGAAATCCGGTGAAGTCAAAGTACGAATGGTGGCGGCCGGCGTGTGTCATTCGGACCTGTCGGTCGTGAACGGCACGATCCCGCACCCATTGCCGATCGTGCTCGGTCACGAGGGCGCCGGTATCGTGGAAGCAGTCGGAGACGGCGTCACGAACTGCAAGCCCGGCGATCACGTCATCATGTCGTTCGTGCCGAACTGCGGGGCATGTTTTCACTGCGTGCGCGGCGAAGCATTCTTGTGCCGCGCGACACCTCGTGGCGGCACGATGCTCGACGGGACGACGCGCTTCAAACAAGGCGACAAAAACCTCGCCTCGTTCTGCTCGCTCGGCAACATGGCCGAGTACACGGTTTGCCCCGCGATCAGCGTAGTGACGGTGAGCCAGGCAGTGCCGCTTCGAGTCGCGGCGTTGATCGGCTGCGGTGTGACGACCGGTGTCGGCGCCGCGATCAACACCGCTCAAGTGCGGCCCGGTTCGACCGTGGCAGTGTTCGGCTGCGGGGGCGTCGGCATCGCGACGATTCAAGGCGCGCGAATCGCAGGTGCAAGCCGCATCTTCGCGATCGACGTCGCCGAAGACAAGCTGGAGTTCGCGCGGCGATTCGGTGCGACTGACCTCGTCCGCGCGGATCAAGCCGACTCCATCATCAAGCAAACGAACGGCATCGGCGTCGACTATGCGTTCGAGGCGATCGGAAAACCTGCGGTCGTAGAGGCGGCGCTGAAGATCACGCGTCGCGGTGGCACGACGGTCGCGGTCGGGGTCGGCAAGCTGACCGAGACAATCTCGCTGAACGCACTGGCATTCCCGCTCTCGGGCAAGAAGCTGTGTGGCTGCATGTTCGGAAGCGCCAATCCTAAATACGACTTCCCGCGCATGCTCGATTTGTACGCCGACAAGAAGCTCGATCTCGAAGGCATGGTCACGAAGACGTACACGATCGACGAAGCGCCGCAGGCATTCCAAGATCTCGAGCGCGGTGTGAATGCGCGCGGCGTGATCGTGTTCGATCGCGCTGCAGCTGGCTGAAAAGCCGGATTGTCGCGCGTGGACCAAACTCTCTAGGGAAGGCAGCGCGCGACAATCCACGGCCGAAACCTCCTCCGGGGGCGGCTGACATAGGTCAAACGTCACGGTCGAGGTCACGTGCAGGCACTGGGCGGCTTCGCCAGCCCGCTGGACTGCTAGGCTGATCGGATGCCGCTCACTGCTGCAGCCGTCGCCACAACTGCATCGGCCACAGAGCGCTCGAGCGAGCCTGCCGTGCCGCGCTTCGCCGGGCCGGGGTTCGTCACCGCGTTCCTAGCCGTGACGGCCGCTGGTTTTGCGCAGGCTGCGGGAGCGTCTGAGGCGCTGGTGCCAGCCTGGTCTCGGGTTCGCGACTGTGTCGTATGCGCTGCTCGGCACGCTCGGCTTGTACACCGCCGAGCGGCGCGGTCGGCGCGTGCACGTCCAGGCTGTGATCGCTCTACTTCTCGCGCTGGGCGCCTGGACGACGTTCGCAAGCCACGGCTACGCGGCGATGCTGCTGTTGGCGGCGGTGAGCGCCGGCGTGTTGCATGTGGGCCCTCGCGGCAGTGCCTTTGTCGCGGCACTGAGCGGGATCGTGGCCCTGGCCGCGTTTGCGATGCGTTCTAGCTTGTGGAGCGCATTCCTATCGGCAGGGGTTACGTTCGGTTCGGCGATCGCATTCGTGTTCGTGTTCTCGCGCATTGCGTTGCGCGAGCGGCGCACGCGCGCGGATCTGGAGCGCGTGGCGGCAGAGCTGGAGGCGGCCAATCGGCGCCTGCAGGCACAAGCCGAGCAAGTCGCGCAACTCGCAACGGTCAACGAGCGCAATCGAATCGCGCGCGAGATCCATGACGGCTTGGCCCACGCGCTGACGGTCGTGCACATTCAGCTCGAAGCGGCGCAGACATTACTCGAGGTAGATCCTTCGCGCGCGCGTGAGGCACTGGCCAAGTCGCAACGGCTGGCGCACGAGGGGCTAGACGAAGTGCGGCGCAGCGTCTCGCTGCTTCGAGGCGGGCCGCCGGAGCGCCCGCCGCTGTTGGCTGCACTGGAACTGATGGTGCGCGAGTCCAGCGTGGCTGGCCTGGGCACGACGTTGCGGGTGGAAGGTAGTCCGCGCCGCTTGCCGGAGCCGATCGAGTTCACGCTCTACCGCGCGGCGCAAGAAGCACTCACGAACGTGCGGCGGCACTCGTGCGCATCCCAGGTCGAGATCGCGCTGGAGTTCACCGTGTCGACTTCCGTCCGGCTGAGTGTTCGGGATGACGGCGTCGGGGCGCAAGAACCGCGACCCGGTTTCGGCCTCGTCGGCTTGCGCGAGCGTGTGGAGCTCGCCGGTGGCAGCGTCGCGATTACGACTGCGCCGCAGCGCGGCTTTCGACTCGAGCTCGAGGTGCCGGGATGACCCGCGTGTTGATCGTCGACGATCAGGCGTTGTTTCGTGAGGGCTTGAGCGCCGTCTTGGTCGCGAAGGGTGTGGACGTGGTGGGCGAGGCCAGCAACGGCGAAGAAGCAGTGCAGCTGGCAGAGCGGCTCGCGCCCGACGTGGTACTGATGGATCTGCGAATGCCGGTGTTGGATGGGGTTGCGGCAACGCGCCGCATTCAAAGCCTGGCGAAGCCACCGCGCGTGGTTGCACTCACGACCTTCGACGACGACGCATCGGTGTTCGACGCGTTGCGCGCGGGTGCGATCGGCTATCTGCTCAAAGATGCGCCGTCGGCCAAGCTGGTCGAAGCGATCGAGCTCGCTGCGCGTGGGCAATCGCTGCTCGAGCCTGCGATCGCAGCGCGGGTCGTCGGAGAGTTTGCGCGAATTGCGCCGGCCGGACCGCGCAACGTTGCGGCCGATCATGGCTTGTCCGAGCGCGAGATCTCGGTGCTGCGCGCACTCGCTCGCGGTGCGGCCAACAAGGAGATCGCATCGGAGTTGCGCATTGCCGAAGGCACCGTGAAAAACCACGTGACCAACATCTTGGCGAAATTGCGCGTGACGGATCGCACGCAGGCCGCGCTGAAGGCGCGGGATCTCGGCCTGACGTGAATTACCGATCGTGACTCTGAGCGTGACCTTCGGTCCATGGCGTGTGACCAGCCTGTCGCTGCAGAGTTCAGTCATGAACATCGCTCAGGCAGAAACTGCAGAAACCACACGCTCGCTGCGCACATCCACATGGCTCGAAGGCTGGTCGCTCACGATCTGGATCGCGGGTGCGATCGCATGTGTGACACTCGCGATCATCGGTTCGGGCCAGGCCAGTGCCGCTGCGATCGGTCTCGCGATTCGCTTCACTGCGCGCACCTCGTTCGTACTATTTGCTGCGGCGTTCAGCGCCAGTGCGCTGGTGAGCTTGGTGCCGAATCGTTTCACCTATTGGCAGCGGCGCAACCGGCGCCAGCTCGGTGTGGCGTTCGCCGCTTCACACTTCATTCATGCCGCGGCGATCGGTGTATTCGCCGCGCTGCAGCCGCTCGCGTTCCACGAACACACGCGCACCATGAACCCCTTGCCCGGCGTGTTGGCGTACGTGTTCATCGCAGCGATGGCTGCGACGTCGTTCGATCGTACTCGGGCGTGGATCGGTTCGCGTGGCTTTCGCGTGTTGCATACGGTGGGTTCGATCTACGTCTGGATCGCGTTTCTGAACGCATTTTTAGTGCGCGCGTTGCGAGTTGCACCGGGCTACTGGTTTCCGGTGGTGCTGTTGTCAGCGGTCATGCTGTTGCGGCTGTGGGCGGCGTGGCGCAAGCGCGTGAAGGTCTAGCTGGGCGCTGGGTTTTGGTGCGTTTTCGCGTTCGAGACATCACGAATGTCGAGGAGGCGCTGGTGAAAGACGCGTGAGTCGGGTAGCGATAGCGAGCGAGGAGTCCGGAGACTGCGGTGAAACCACATCAGCTGATCGGCGCGCAGGTATCGCTCTACACCGGCAAGGTTCGGGCCTACCTCGACTACAAAGCCATTCCCTATGTCGAAGTCGCCGCGCGCCGCGAAATCTACCGCGACGTGATCGTGCCGCGCACCGGCGTGCGCTTCATCCCGGTGCTGATCTCGGATGACGACGTCGCGGTGCAGGACTCCTGCGCGATCATCGACTTTCTCGAGGCACGTTATCCCGAGGCCGGCGTTTATCCCGAGGGCCCGGTTCAGCGTTGGGTCGCGCTGCTCTTGCAAGCCTACGCTGACGAGTGGCTCGTGATCCCGGCGATGCACTATCGCTGGAACGTGCCGGAGAACCGCGCGTTCGCGATCGAGGAGTTCGGGCGCCTCTCAGTACCGGACGCCTCGCCGGACGAGCAGCGAGCGATCGGCGAACGCTTGGCGGGGCCGTTTGCAGGCGCGCTCCCGTCGCTCGGCATTCACGCGGAGAATGCGGCTGAAATCGAAACGAGTTACGCGCACTTCCTGATGGACTTCGAGGTGCACCTCGCGCTTCATCCGTACTTGCTCGGGACGCGTCCGTCGATCGCCGACTTCGCGTTTTACGGTCCACTCTACGCGCACCTGTATCGTGATCCTGCGTCGGGCCGATTGATCAAGGAGCACGCGCCGCGGGTTGCCGATTGGGTGGAGCGGATGCGTGCGCCGGTGCCTCGCTGGGGAAAGTTTTTCACGAACGACGACGTGCCGATCACACTTCTGCCATTTCTCGCACGCATGTTTCTCGAGTTTGGCCCCGTGCTCGCGAACACGCTGCGGCGGCTCGCGAGTTTCGTGCCCGAGCCGCGCGACGCTGCACTTCCGCGATCGCTCGGCACACACGCGTTTCGGCTCGGCGAGGTGGTGAGCGAGCGGTCGATCTCCCCGTTCAATGTTTGGCGTTGGCAACGAGCGTACGATGAGTACCGTGTGCTCGACGGCGAGGCGCGCGAGCGCGCGGATGCACTGCTCGATGCGGTCGGTGGGCGCGAGCTCATGCAGCTGCCGATCGTCCCGCGACTCGCGCGCAAACAGAATCGGCTCTATCTCGAGCGTTGAGTGCGGCGTGTGCTGCAAGCACAGATCAGCGCGCGCGGGGCTCAGGATTAAACGCCCGATGCGGGCCAGATTTCTCTGACCCGCATCGGGGTTGCTCGTTACTGCCCGCAGCGGGCAGCTTCAGGCTGGCGAGTTCACTTCACTGGCAGGTGCCTCCTTCTGACACCGGCGCGACGTTCTCCCCGTATGCGCCCGTGATGTTTCCCTGGGGTGCGTAGCGGCAGACCACGAGTTGCGCCGTGCCGAAGCTGGCCCAGCTGGGCGAGATGTTGGCGGCCGGGCAGGTCGTCGCTTGAGCGCAGCCGAGTCTCGTCGAACCCTTCCAGACGAGCTGCGAGAAGTGGCCGGTGTTCGGAACACTGCCCGGTGCGGCGAAGTCGTAGAGCTCGATCTCGCTGTACCAACTGTCGGCCGTTTCCGTCGGGGTCCTCGCCGTGCCAGCCGCAGCTGCAAGATTTTCGCCCGCGCCGGTGCCTTGCGCGTGTTCCCAAACGCAGCGGTTCGCCCACTCTTGTGCCGCCTTGGCGAGCTCGGCGTCCCACGTCATCGCGGGCGAGCAATGCTTCGCGCGATGCAGGTTGTGCCGGTCGAGCATTTCCTGCTCCCAGGCAGCCAGAGTCGGATCAGTGGTTGGGGGCGTGGTCGGATCGACGGTCGGGGGCGTGGTCGGTGCGGCGGGGGCGTCCCAGGTCGCGGTGAGTTTGACGTCCGCGAAGTCCGTCCAAGCGTTCAGTGCGATGAACCAGGTCGCAGCTTGCGGGTTGGGTGTGGCACACGCCTCGTCGTTGCCATCCACCCAGGGCCGGCAGGAGAAGTCGTTGTCGTTCGGCTGTTCGAGGGGGCGAACGTAGAGGTCCGCGTCTCCGGTTCCGCCCGAGATCGCGACGTTGAACGTCGTGGTGCCGGCTGGGATGTCGATGGAGAAGAACTGCCAGCTGCCCGAGGCCCCAGCCAGCGTGCGCTCGAATGGCGACGTAACTTGTGCGTGAGCCGAGCCGAAGGCGAGTAGGGCGGCGGCGGCTTGAAGCAAACATGCGAGTGCAAACGAGCGGGAAAGCGACTTCTGGGTTCTGCTTTGCATGGAAGAAAATCCGGTAAGTGCGATTCGTTGTTGGTCTGTCGCGAGAGCGGCTAGGTTCCCCAGCCTCGAGTGCTTCGCGCTTGTCGTGTTCGGTAGAGCGGGCTCGTGACCGATGTGACGAACAAAAAGTCGCAAAAGTGCGATTGGGCGAGGAACGCTCTCGCGGCTAGGTGGTGCTCGAGACGGGCGTCGGTCGGGGAGCCGAAGTCAGCTCGCCCGGTGCGCCCCTACTGACCGCACCTTGTGACTACGGGGATGCGGTGCGATCGTCCGGCCGTGCGCATCGCAATTTCGGGTACTCATTCCGCCGGCAAGTCGACTTTGCTCGAAGCGCTCTCCGGGGCTCTGCCGAAGTACGCCATCGTGGAGGAGCCCTATCACGTCATGGTCGAAGACGGATACGAGTTTGCCGACCCGCCGGAGCTCGAGGATTTCGAAGCGCAGATCGAGCACGCGATCGAGAGTCTGAGCGACGCCGGTGCGAACACGCTGTTCGATCGAAGCCCGGCTGACTTCGTCGCGTACATCGAAGCGCTCGAACATGCTGAGGCCTTCGATCGCGAGGACTGGCTAGCGCGAGTGAGCGAGGCGATGCAAACGCTGGATCTAGTCGTGTTCGTTCCGATCGAGGCGGGCGACCGCACCGCACGCCGGAACTCGGACCACGATCCAGCGCTCCGCGGGAAAGTGGACAAGCGCTTGCGGGAGATCTGGGTCGACGACGCACTCGGATTTGGAGTGGAGGTCATCGAGGTCAAGGGCTCGATCGCGCAGCGCGCGCAGACCGTGATCGCACACATGCGTCGCGCGGCCACTTGAGCATCGGCGAGTTCGATCGCGATGTCCGGTCGCCATCGCACTCGCGCAAGAACGAGACGTTGTCGTGAGATCTTGACTGGACTTTGAACGCGCGATCGTTCACTGCGTAGGTCACGTCTCGTTGTACCTGTGCCACACGCAGGCTCGCCGCCGCCCGCGAACCTGTCACTGGAGGAACCCAGGCCGTGGACGCGATCGGTTCGACTATGGATGCGAGCTTTCGCACGCTGAAGCGCGCGAAGTTGACGCGAAGCCGTAAAACCGTGCGCTCTGCCACAACTGGGAGAGGCTCGCACGCCGTCCAGGTGGATCGCGTGAGGCGCGGTTGGATAGCCGTCGTGTTTGCCCTCGCGTGTGCATGCCGGTCGGAGGACCTCACGCAGACGGTCATCTGGCTGGATGCGGAAACTCAGGTGAAGGATGTGCTCTCGCACGTCACCGTCGAAGCTGTCGGACCTGCGGATCGCCGGCTACCTGCCGTGGAGACGAGCAACCCCGACTGGCCGATCAAACTAGTGCTGGCACCGAAAGACGGCGATGCGAGTCGCCGGTTTACGCTGCGCATCGAAGCGCACGACGCGGACGACAAGCTGCGGATGACGCTACGGTTCAAGACCGGGTTCGTAGCCAATCGCTCGAGCTACGTGAAACTGGTCATTCGCGATGCGTGTGTCGCGAGGCCGCAGTGTGATGCGGGCGATTCGTCATGCAACGTGTGGAGCTTGAGTCTCGCGACGGATGAGCTCGGCGCCAGCAAAGACGAGCCGCGCACGTTGAAGGCGACGTGTTCTGCCGAGCAAGCGGCGCCGCCGAACGAGTCGGACACGCCAACCGAAGGGGACACGCACCCGACTGGCACGATGATGCAGGCCGACACCGGCGTTGCGGGTGGAAGCGCGGGCAGCGCAGTTTCGGGCACGGCCGGCGCGGCGGGCTCGCAACCGACCGGACCCGTCGAATGCGCGCTCGGATTCGTCCGCAACGCCGACCAATGCGTCGACATCGACGAGTGCGCGACGGGTAGTCCATGCGGGCAACACGGGCGCTGTGAAAACTCGTCCGGCGCGTTCCAATGCCAGTGCGAGGCCGGTTATCAGGGTCGGTCCGGATCTTGTACTGACATCGATGAGTGTCAGACTAACAACGGTGGCTGTGAGACAACGTGTGTCAACTCCATCGGCGGCGCTGCCTGCTCGTGCGCTGCCGAGGATTGGCTCAAAGCCGATCGAAAGGGTTGTGGCGGCTTCGAAGCGGCGCGGCGGCTCGGCTACGCTGCCTCGAACACGCCGTCGCAACCTCGCTTCGCCTTTGACGCGAACGGGAACGGCTTGGCCGTGTGGACACAATCCGATGGTACGAGCACGTATTTGTGGACTCGCCGATACGTCGCAGGGACGGGTTGGTCCGGGCTCCCGACCAAGCTCGCGATTTCGGACACAGGTGTGCCGAGCGCTCCGCGACTCGCCCTCG
>DASRXR010000244.1:0-8759 GCA_035687405.1 Polyangiales bacterium | reverse complement strand
TGCGCAAGGCCGGACGCGCCGTCGCTGAAGCCGCCGGCCGTACGACCTGGCCGCTCGATCCCACGGTCGCTGAAGTTCGCAACGCCGTGCGTCAGTTCGCCGAGCGCGAAGTCAGCCCGCACGCAGAGCGCATTCACCGGCACGACGAGCTCATCCCTGAACAGTTCATCTCCTCGATGGGCGAGCTCGGGTACTTCGGCTTGTCGATCCCCGAAGCCTACGGCGGCCACGAGCTCGGCAACCTCGCGATGGTGCTCACCACCGAAGAGCTCTCGCGCGCGTCGCTGGCAGCTGCAGGCTCGCTCATCACCCGTCCCGAGATCCTCGCCAAGGCGTTGCTCGCAGGCGGTACCGAAGAGCAAAAGAAACACTGGCTGCCGAAGCTCGCGTCCGGCGAGATCATGGTCGGCATCTCGGTAACCGAACCGAACACCGGTAGCGACGTCGCCGCGGTCTCCTGCCGCGCGACCAAGACGACGGTGGACGGGCAGCCCGGCTACTTCATCGAAGGTGCCAAGGCGTGGTGCACGTTTGCCGGTCGCGCAAACGTGCTCGCGGTGCTCGCGCGGACCAGTACTGATCCGAAGGCGGGTTCACGCGGCCTATCGATGTTCATCGTCGAGAAGCCGTCGTTCCCCGGTCACGACTTCGTTGCGACGCAGCCCGGGGGCGGCAAGCTCGAAGGCAAGGCCGATCGCACGCCCGGGTATCGCGGCATGCACAGCTTCACGTTGTCGTTCGAGCGCTGGTTCGTTCCTGAGGCCAACCTCGTCGGCGGCGTGGCCGGAGAAGGTAAAGGCTTCCAGCTGCAGATGGCGGGCTTCGCGGCCGGACGTTTGCAAACCGGTGGCCGCGCGTGCGGCATCGCCCAAGCCGCGATCGAAAAGACCGCGGAGTACGTCGTTCAGCGCAGCGCGTTCGGGCAGCCGATCGTGCAGTTCGGCCTGACTGAATACAACCTCGGTCGCATGGCGCACCGGCTTGCGGCAGCGCGTGCGATCACGTACGCGGCTTGTGTCGGCATGGACGAAGACGAACGCAAGGCCGCACCGCTCGCCGCGCAAGCCAAGTTGCTCGCGTGTGACATCGCAGTCGAAGTCACGCAGCTCGGCCAACTGCTCCATGGCGGTTGGGGTTACGCCGAGGAATATGCGATCAGCCGTTACGTCGTGGACGCACAGGTGTTGCCTATTTTCGAAGGCGTGAAGCCTATCCTGTGCTTGAAGGTCGTGGGCCGCGCGCTCCTCGCCGGCCCCGTCGCCTAGTCGAAACACTCGACGAGTCTCGAGATGCCGCCGTGAGCTTCGGGCTTGCGGCGCGCATTTCACAACACTGCTGAAGCTCATGCCGTGAGTCCCGCAAACGTAGTACCGAAGGACATGCTCTCCCTTTCATTGGAGAGCATGGCGCCACCCGTGCTGTCGCTGCTCAGCCTGGTGGTCGTTGCGCATTATCTCTCGCCGCAAGAGTTCGGCGTCGCGACCGTCGCGCTCGCGATCGTTCAGCTGTTCAGCGTCCCGGTCGAACGCGCGTTTCACGACGAGCTCGTGCAACGCACGGAGATCGACAGCGGGCACATCAACACCGCGTTCACGATGACGCTGTTGCTCGCAGTCGCGATGTGCGCCGCGGCCCAGCTCCTTGGTGGCGCATTCGAATACTATTGGCAGCAACCGCTACTCGGGAACGTGTTGCGGTGGATGAGCCTCAGCTTGCTCGGGACAGGCGTTGGCAGCGTGCTCGCCGCGCTCTTGCGCAGGCGGCGCCAGTTTCGTGCGCTCGCCTTGTGTTCACTCGGCGGCTCCGTTGGATCCGCTGCGATCGCGATCGCGGTCGTAGTGCAAGGCGGCGGCGTCTACGCGCTCGTCGCGCAACAAATCTCGCTCGTGTTTTTGAGCACTCTCACGCTGTGGCTACTGCCGCACGAGCGGCCGCGCTTAGGCTTGCACCCGAATGCAGCGCGCGCGTTGATCGGGTTCGGTTCGTTACCGCGATCGCGGCTGGCGACTAACCTTCTCGTGCCACGCATCTACATCGTGTTAGTCGGCGGGCTCCTCGGGTACGCGAGCGCGGGTGTACTCGGCCTCGCGTTTCGCACTGTCGATTCACTTCGCGACTTCCTCGTCAGTGCGCTTGCGCGTGTCCCTCTGCCTCGCAACCGGCCGGTTAAGCTAACGGACGCGTCCACCTCGCGTCCTTACTCCTACGGTACCCGCGAGCGTGCGATACGGCTCACCACACTTGCAGCATTTCCAATCTTCGCCGGCATCGCGTTGTCTGCAGACGACATCGTTCCACTCGCGTTCGGTGCGCACTGGTCGTACGCGCATGCGTATCTGAGTGCGTTCGCGCTGCTCGCGATGCCGCTTTTCTTACGACCTTTGAACGACTTGATGCTCGAAGCCAGTAACGAACCTTACCGGCACGTAGCGGCGATGATCGAGCTCGTGGCCGAGACGGCGATCGTCGTGCTCGGAATGGTGCTGATCGGGCGACACTCGCTGTGGCTTGCGCTGTTAGTCTGGGCAGCCAGATTGTTTGTTAGTCTGCCGCTCGACCTTTGGGGTGTACAACGATCGACCGGCGTATCGTACGCGCGACAGCTCAAGAGTGTGACAACGCCGGCGATTGCAACGCTTGGGATGGCGATCGTCGTGCTCTCCGCGCGCACCTTGTTTCCAGCGGAGTGGCCGCGCGGTTTACGACTCGTAATCACGCTTGCGATCGAACTCACCAGCTATGGCGTTTGCGTCGCATTGCTCGATCGCGCACTCGTTCGTGAAGTCGCGAACCTGTTGCGTCCGCGCAGAACGTAGTTCGATCCTCCGAGGCGCGAACGCGCGTAAACGTCGGACCAATTTGACTCAATGAGGCGGTTGTGTGACTGCTCCGACGTGTACATTCCAGTGTCGGTTGAGGTTCGCGCTATGGCATGCGCCTTGCTGCGGAGCGAGATCAACTTAGCGCGGCATGCGTCGCGAAGGAGGCCTGTGTGAACAAACGCCGCGATACGGGAAGTATCTCGACCTACTTTTTTCCAGCACTCTCGTTGGCCATCGCAGCTGTAGGCTGCGCCGGTCAAACACCTGCAGCGCACGATGCACGCGCTGCCGGTGAGTGGACGTTCCGCTTGCCCGAGACGGGAAGCCCATATGCCGGGCTTGCCATCGCGAGCCCGGGGCAGCAGACGGGGCTCAACATGGTGGACGACGCACTCGCGACGCCCGCAGCAAAGACTGAAACTGCAGCAACTCCAAAGGCGCGTCCGGCGCCTGCGCCCCGCACGGTCCTAGCACAGAACACTCATCAGCCGGCTGCGGCGCCGGCTTCGCAGCCGACGGCTGCAACTGCACCGCCTTCGCTTCCGGCCGTTGCGTCAGCACAGCCAGAGCAGTTGGCTCTCAACACGCCTCCCGTACCCGATGCACGCGACGAGATGCGCTACTCAGAACGCGAGCAGCAATCGCAAAGCCAGCGTGACTTCCGCGGTGGCGACGCGATCGTCATCAGCGCGTCGGCGCTCGTCGTTGTCCTTTTGATCGTGCTCTTGGTCTTGCTACTCACCTGATCTATGCGCTTTTGTACCGTGGTCGTGGCGCTCCTCACGTGCTCTTGCAGCGCGTATATGGGGGGCGCCACGACTCTGCCTCAGAAGGATTTGCAGAGCGAACCGGGTTGGATCGCTGTTCGCGGCGTGCAGCCGCTCCGCCAGAAAGACGATCACGACTGCGGTCCGACCGCGCTCTCGATGGTCTTGAACTTCTGGCAACCCGAACGCGCGAAAGAGTTGCTCGCGAATCTACCGCTCGACCGCCAAGCTTCGGCGGGTGAGCTGCGCGACGCGGCGCGTGACAGGGGGCTGTCAGCATTCGTCGTCGAGGGCGAACCCGAGGACCTCGTGCACGAACTCGAAGAGGGCCGGCCGGTGATCGTCGGCGTCGCCAAGCCGACCACCAAGGCTGCGGTAGCGCACTATGAGGTCGTGGTAGGGATGCATCGCGCATCGCGGCGTGTCGCCACCTACGACCCCGCAGACGGCATTCGTCAGAACACGTTCGGCGGGTTCTTGATGGAGTGGAAGTCGGCCGGGAGCGTGCTCCTCGTGATCATGCCGAAGCCGAATGGCGCGGATGCTCCTGCGCAACCGGCTACCGGGGCTACGGCGGCGGCTATTCAGGCAGCGGGTGCGCCGGCGGGTTCGGTTCCGAATGCTGCAGGTTCGGGTCCGGAACAACCGAAGCCGGGCGAGCGTTCTACTGCGGCAGCGTCGGCGCTGTGAGCGAGATCGTGTCAAGGAACGATTCCCCTGGCATCATCGCGTTGGGCAGCGCTGAAACACGACCGGCCGCGCCGGCGTGTCGCGCTGTGACCGCTCGCACATGCGCCCCATTACCACCATCGCCTGGATCACCGTGCTCCTGCTCGGCGGCGCTGCGGCGTATCGATTCAGCCCGTGGTGGAAGGGTGCGGAGAAACCGCCGGCTTACGACACCGCGAAGCTAGGCCGAGGCGCCATCGTCGCGAAGGTGACGGCGAGCGGAACACTTTCGGCGCTGGTCACGGTTCAGGTCGGTAGCCAGGTCTCCGGGCGCATCAAAAAGCTGCACGCCGACTTCAACAGCGACGTGAAGAAGGGCCAGCTGATCGCGAAGATCGATCCGCAGCTCTTCATTGCGACGCTCGGGCAAGCCCGCGCGAACTACAACGCCGCGAAGGCCGACTTGCTGAAATCGAACGTCCAATCTCAGGACGCCGAGCGACAGCTCAAGCGTACGAAGAGCCTCGCAGAGCAGAAGCTCGTCGCGGACGCGGACTTTGACACGGCCCAAGCGAATGCCGATGTCGCAAAGGCGCAGATCGCGGCATCGGCGGGCCGCGTCGAGCAGACGCTCGCGGCGCTGCATCAGGCAGAGGTCAATCTTACCTACACGACGATCGAGTCGCCGATCGACGGCGTCGTGATCTCGCGCAACGTCGACACCGGACAGACCGTCGCCGCTTCGATGCAAGCGCCGATCTTGTTCGTGATCGCAGAAGACCTGCACAAGATGCATGTCGATACGAGTGTCGCGGAAGCGGACGTCGGCAAGCTCACGGCGGGCATGAAGGCGACGTTCAACGTCGATGCGTATCCGAACGAGAAGTTCGACGGCGACGTGAAGCAGATTCGCAACTCGCCGCAGACCGTGCAGAACGTGGTCACGTACGATGCGGTGATCGATGTCCAGAATCCGGATCTGAAGTTGCGGCCCGGCATGACTGCGAACGTGACGTTCGTGTACGCGGAGCAACTCGATGTTCTTCGCGTGCCGAATGCTGCGTTGCGGTTTCGGCCTGCGCCAGAAGCCGAGCCCAAAGGTGGTGCTGCGCCGCGTGCGGGTGGCACGAAAACGCTCACCAAGACGCTCGTGAAAGCGAGCAATCCGGGCTCGCGCAAGCGCACGCTCTATCTGTTGCGAGGTGACAAGGCCGTTCCGGTCGAGGTCACGACGGGCATTACGGACGGCTCGTACACGGAGGTCGTCGCGGGAGAGCTGCGCGAAGGTGACACCGTGATCACGGATACTGCGTCGACCGGCGTGAAGCCGGCGGCGGCGCCGGGCGGCGGCCAGATGCCGATGCGCCGAGTGTTGTGACGGGTCGCGCGCATGTCGAACGAACCGCTCATCACGCTGGAAGACATCAAGAAGCAGTACCGCATGGGCGACGTGATAGTGCAGGCGCTCGCGGGCGTCTCGCTGTCGATTCATCGAGGTGAGTTCGTCGCGCTGATGGGCGCGTCTGGTTCGGGCAAGTCCACCTTGATGAACTTGATCGGTTGTTTGGACCGACCGAGCTCTGGCCGCTATCGGCTGCAGGGCCACGACGTCGCGAAGCTCGACAAAAATGCACTCGCGGAGATTCGCAATCGCAGCTTGGGGTTCGTGTTTCAGAGCTTCAATCTGCTGACCCGGACCAGCGCGCTCGAGAACGTGGAGCTCCCGTTGCTCTACGCCGGGGTCGGAACCAAAGAGCGCCATCGCCGTGCACGCTCGGCGCTCGAGCGGGTCGGCCTCACGGACCGGTTGCACCATCATCCGAATCAGATGTCGGGCGGCCAGCAGCAGCGCGTTGCGATCGCGCGAGCGATCGTGTCCGAAGCGCCGCTGATTCTCGCCGACGAGCCGACCGGCAATTTGGATTCGCGAACCAGCGTCGAGATCATGGCGCTCTTTCAAGAGCTCGGGCGCAGCGGCATGACGATCGTCGTCGTCACGCACGAGCCCGACATCGCGGAGTACACGCGCCGCGTGCTGATGATGAAAGATGGGTTGATTCAGAGCGACGAAGCGCGTGAACAGGTCGTGGCTCGCGTCGATCCGAGTGTTCCGCCCCCGCCCCCGCCGGTTGCCGAGGGTGCGCCGTGAACCTGTTTCAAACGTTCCGCGTCGCGCTGCTGGCGCTGCTTCGCAACAAGCTGCGCTCGTTTTTGACCACCCTCGGCATCGTGATCGGTGTTGGAGCGGTCATCGCGATGGTTGCGATCGGTGAGGGAGCGAAGGCGCGCGTCGAGCAGTCATTTCAATCGGTCGGGGCGAACCTCCTCGTCATCATGAACGGCTCCACTCGAACCGGCGGTGCGATGGGTGGGTTTGGTTCGATGCCGTCGCTCACCTGGGACGATCTCCTTGCGATCAGAACGGAGGTTGCGACCGTCCGTGCTGCTGCTGCGCAGCTCCAGATGAGCTCACCGATTGCGAGTGAGGACCAGAACTGGACGACGCAGGTGGTGGGAACGTCGCCCGACTTCTTCGTTGCGCGCAGTTGGCCGCTGTCGATCGGAACGATGTTTTCGATCTCGGACGTCGAGGCGGGCAGCAAGGTGGCTGTGCTTGGACAGACTGTCGTCGACCAATTGTTTGGGCGAAGTGTCGATCCCACCGGCCAGATTGTTCGGATTCGTAACGTACCGTTCACCGTTATCGGTGTGTTGGAGCGCAAGGGCCAGTCTCCGATGGGTCAAGACTTCGATGACACGGTGATCGTTCCGGAGACCACGTTTCAAGCGAAGATCCGTGGTGGTTTGCAGAAGTTCGTTCAGGGGATCATTTACGTGAGCGCGGTATCGGCGAGCGACACGACGCGCGCGCAGAGTCAGATCACCAGTTTGTTGCGCGAGCGGCACAACTTGGCGCCCGAACAGGACGACGACTTTTCGTTGCGGAGTTTGGCGGAGATGGCGAGCGCGCAGCAAGAGGGCATGAAGACCCTCACGACGTTGCTCGCGAGCATTGCGGCGGTGTCGCTGCTCGTGGGTGGGATCGGCATCATGAACATCATGCTCGTGAGCGTGACGGAGCGAACCCGTGAGATTGGTTTGCGGATGGCGATTGGGGCAAAGCCGGCGAACATCCTCGCGCAGTTCTTGATGGAGGCGTTGGTGTTGTCGTCGGCGGGCGGCGTGATCGGGGTGGCGTTGGGTGTGTTGTCGGCGAGGCAATTGGCGGCGCGGTTCGATTGGCCGTTGCTGGTGCAGCCGGACATCGTCGTGATCGCGGTCAGCTTCAGCGCAGCGGTAGGCGTGGTGTTTGGGCTGTATCCAGCGCGTAAGGCGTCGCAGCTCGATCCGATCGACGCGTTGAGGTACGAGTGATGAAGCGCCGTGGGGCGGTCCGGAGTGGGCGGGCGAGTGGTGCGCGTGCGGCGAGCGCGCGTGGGCCCACTAACAGAGCACGCGCGGTCGCGTTATTGCTGATTGTACTTTCCATTGCATCGCTGCAGCTGTTGGCTGCAGGAACGGTGCGAGCACAAACCATCTTGACGCTCGAAGCGGCGCTCGAACATTCTCGCACGCATGCTCCGGAGCTCGCTCAGGCGCAGACCACGGTTGATGCTGCACGGGCTCGCATCGACATTGCGCGATCGCCGCGGTTGCCACAGGTGACCGGATCGGTCGGCTATCAGCGCAGCACGTTCAACGGCTCATTTTCGAGTGGCGGTCTGAATTCGACGACGACGGGCGCCGGCGCGACCGGTGTCGACACGACCACCACCATGACCGGTGTGACAACGACGAGTGGTGGCACTTCGCGGTCGCGTTTTAGCTTGGACATGCGCAATCAGTGGAATGCGACCGTGCGAGCGAGTCAGCTGTTGTATGACTTCGGTCAAAGTGGCGACAGTTTACGTGCGGCGCAATCGAGCGAGCGCGCGCAGGTCGAGAATGCGCACGTCACTGCGCTCGATGTCGATCACGCGGTCCGCGATGCGTTCATGACCGCGGCTGCGAACAAGGCGTTGGTGCAGGTCGCGCAGGAGTCGCTGGACAATCAAGCGCGGCACCTCGCACAGATTCAGGGCTTCGTGACGGTTGGAACGCGGCCGGCGATCGACCTCGCGCAGTCACGGACGGAAGTTGCGAACGCGAAGTTGACGCTCGTGCGTGCAGTAAACAACTACGCGGTTGCGAAGACCCAGCTCGAGCGAGCGATGGGGATCGACCCGGGCGAATACGATGTCAGCTCACAGGTGCCGGAGCCGGAGCCGGAGGAGAATGCCGGCCTCGACAAGTTGGTCGATCAGGCGGAGCAGACGCGGCCGGAGTTTGCGGCGTTGCAGTATCAGGAGCGGGCTCAGGAGTACTCGTTGAGTGCGAACAAGGCCGCGTATGCGCCGAGCCTCGCGTTGACCGGGACGGTCAGTGAAGCCGGATCGGAGCTCGACGCGCTCGCACTGAACTACGGCGCGGGTGTCACGTTGAGTTGGCCGATCTATCAAGG
>DASRXR010000243.1:0-13414 GCA_035687405.1 Polyangiales bacterium | reverse complement strand
TGCTCAGCTCGGCATCGGCGCGGGCGCTGCGCTCACGGGCGCAAGCCTTCACGACTGGAAGCTGTCAGCGGCATTCGTCGCCGTCGGGTCCGCGACCGCGATCCACGCGCTTCGCCAGCTCCTGCCAGCCGGCACGCTCCTCGCCCGCAAAGGCTTGCCCGCTGCAGTCGCCAGCATGGCGCTGATCACGTTTGCATTCTTCGGCACTGAAGCGTTCGTCCCGCTCGCACTCAGTCACGTGCGTCGCGCGCCAGTGCTGATCACGGCGCTCGCATTCACGTGCGCTGCACTCGCGTGGACCGCGGGTGCATGGCTGCCGGTTCGCCTCGCCGGCAAAGTCAGTCGCCGCACGCTCATTCTCTGTGGCCTCGCGATTTTGAGCGTCGGCATCTTGATGACACTTTCGCTCCTCTCGCCGCTCGTTCCACCGCCCTGCGCGCTCCTCGCCCGGGGCATCGCTGGGTTCGGCATGGGTCTCGCGTTCACGACCACGTCTGCAGCGATCCTGGAAGTCGCTGCGCCCGGTGAATCAGGCATCGCGTCGGCGTCGCTTCAACTCGCACAAGTGATGGGCGCGGGCCTCTCGACTGGAATCGGTGGCGTTGTAGTCGCATCGAAGTTCGCCGGAGACCCACCGATCCGCGGCATCGCGGTCGTCGACGGAATCATGCTGCTCATGGTGCTACTCGCGATGCTCACCGCGCGCGGCATTCCGAACCAGGAGCTCAGCGATATGGACCCATCGGCGTCAGCTTGACGACGAGGTTCGGATCGCCCGCGGGATCGACTTCGACCGTCTTCACTTCGTGCCCCGGCAGATCGAGCACGATCTGAGTCTTCTCTTTCACGGCGAGCTCGTACGGCGTAGTGCCGAGCTCGGCACCCCCGAGCTTCACGACCGCACCAGCCGGCACCGTCGCGATCGTGACGTGGCTCGTCTCCGGCCGGCGCAGACCGTCGGCAATTTCCTTGACGCTTCCCCACGCGGCGATCCCGCGGTCTTGCAGGACCTCGAGCTGCGGCATTGCCATCGCACGAATCGACGCGACGTCGGCCGGCCGATGCCACGCGTACGCGGCTGCCAGCGCGAGCAGCATCGTCAACGCCAGGTACGGCCAGGCGGAGGAGGTCGAGCTCTTCTTCTTCTTGCGACGCCGTTGCACGCGCAGTGGGTGCGCCGGAGTCAGCGAGTGCCCAGCCGGCACCATCGGCATCTCACCGAGGTCCGTGAGCAGCGCATCGATGCGTTCGATCAAGTCAGTCGAATTCGACAGCCGCTTGTCCGGCTCCTTCGCGAGGAGCTCGTCGAGCAGCACTTGCACCGCAGCACATTCCGGAATGTCCGGACACAGATCGGCGAGTCGCGGGGGCTCTTCGCTCACGTGCGCGATCAGCAACGACACGGCCGAGTTCGCTTGAAACGGCGTGCGTCCGGTGATCATCTCGAACAGCACGACGCCGAGCGAATACAGATCCGCGCGCGCGTCGACCGCGTAGCCCTGCGCTTGTTCCGGCGACATGTAGGCGGCGGTTCCGAGCACCGTGCCCTTCAGCGTGAGCACGCTGCGATCTTCGGTCTCGCGCAGGAACCCGGCGACGCCGAAGTCCATGACCTTCACGAAGCTGTCGCCACCTTCCACGTGGCAAAGGAACACATTGCTCGGCTTCAAATCGCGATGGATGACACCGAGCGCGTGCGCTTCTGACAGCGACCGCGTGATCTGCCGAACGATGCGGAGCGTAGGCGCGACCTCGATTGGGCCGTTCTGTGCCAACTGCACTTCCAGGTCGGTCCCGGAGAGCAGCTCCATGACCATGTAGAGGCGGCCCTCGTCCGTGACCCCGAAGTCGAGCAGGTGGACCGTGTTCGGGTGTTGCAATTTTGCGAGCGCTTCGGCTTCGCGACGAAAACGCTGCACGTGTTGCGCGTTCTGCTCGATCTCCGGCGCGATGATCTTGATCGCGACCGGCCGATCAACCGACAGCTGGGTGCCGCGGTACACGGCGCCCATACCACCCGAGCCCATGCGCTCTTCAATGCGGTATTGGCCGCCAAAGACCGTCCCGAGTTGCGAGTCCCGTTCTCCGGACTGATCGGTGGAAGAGACAGCATCCATACGAGCGGTGACCTGACTGTCGGTCCGTGCCTGTTGTGTTGCGGCGATTTTGCGCTCGGCGGCCATGCTGCCTCATACTACTGCGGCGAATCGTGTCCCGTGCTTCCAAGGGCAAGCTGGTTTCATGGGCGTCGACTCGTCGCCTGCGAGCTGACGTCGTCCACACCGGCTTGATGGAGCAAGAAGCGGACCGCGATTTAGGTCACAGACAGTCGAGCAATCGCAAACTCAAAACGCGGTCGCGATCACGTCCGCGACGCGCCGGTAGAGCTCGAAGAACTCGTCGTCGCGAAAGCCACTGCCGCTGTGTAACAAGCCGGAAAGAACCTGAGCCGCTTGTTCATGTCCGTGGGTGTCCACCTTGAACGAATGCCGGTCGTAGTAACCGACGACGTCGAAGTGGTCGCTCACCACGATGCCAGCGAGCTCGTTTGGATCGCTCGGATCGATCAATTGTCGGGCGGAGTTCACCACACCATCGTTCGACCCAGCGTCCAACCGCGTCGGCAATTCGATCCCATCCGCTTTGATGATCGCGACGTCGCTGTCGCCCCCGTCGATCGCACGTTGTAGTCGCGCAACCGACGCCTGCACGAGCGGACCTTGCTCGGCTGCACCCGTCGCCCAACCCGTCGCGCGCTTCGAGAGCTCGCGGAAGAACGAGTCGTCGAGCGCTGTCGTCGCCTGACCGAGGATCGGCCGTCCGGCGATCGTCACGAAGCTGCGCCGCACTACGTCCCGCTTCAATCGCAACGCGCTCGGATCGCGCGTCGGCTGCAAGTCTTCGAGCAGATCCCAGCGCTTGATCAGGTTGCCGAAGAAGCGCTTGGTCTTTCCGCCTTCTCGAAGAGCGCTACTGACGACCGTTTGCGTTTCGAAATCGGCTGCGACCGACGCGATGAACTTACCTGCGACGCGCAAGAACGGCACCGCACCACGCGGGTCACGTTCGGCGAGCAAACGCGCGAGCGGATCCGCCGCGATGCAAGCACCTTGATGCGGCGACGCGATCGAGATCACGGACCGAATTCGATTCCGCAGCTCGGGCGCGCGCGGATCGACGTCCTCCCAGCTCGGCGCCTCGAGTGGGTATTCACTCGTGAGTAAGTTCGCATCGAGCCCACCGGTGCTGTGACCGACGAGGTGGACGGACAGCGGCTTCTCGCCGTGCTCGAGAACGTGCAGCCGGTCCGCGAGCGTCTTCACCAAGACGCGCTGGCGATCCTTCAAGGAAGCAGTCGGCGGAATCGGCACCGCGAGGACCGGCACGGGGCCCAGGTACGTCCGCTCGAGCCCGGCCCGCAATGCCGCCGTCACGCGGTCGGCGAAGTAGCTGAACGTGTCGAAGTTTTCGAACCCGAGCAAACCGGGCACGAGGAACACCGCGTGTTCTGCCGCTTTCGGCTTCAGGTACGACTTGCGCTTGCCGCCTTCAGCTGCACTCGTGGCGCTGCTGCTGGTGGCTGCGGGCTCCCGATCTGCGCGCGATTGTTTCTTGTCCCGACTCTTCGTTTCTCGGGCTTCGATGGCCATGGGCGGCACTGTGTCGCCGCTGCATTGCACGTGTCAATCGACGACAATCTCCGAACGTGCGCACAACGGAGACGGTGAAAGATACGGTGACGCGTTGTAGTCGCTATTTCGGCGCGGTGCTGCGGCGCGGGCAGATTCGCGGTTCCGTTTCTCTCCCGCTTGTGACCAACTCGGTGCTCTGCGCGATCTGCCGATTCGTCACATGCGGCGCGCACGTCAGGGGAGCCACTCCGCATGCTGGAAGAGTTGATCTCGCGTCAACGCAGTCGAGCCGTCAGAACCATCAATCGGCTCGTTCCCTGGCATCGCTTGCCGACCTGGCTCGGGCTTCTGAACTTGATCGAGGTGCGAGAGACGCTTCGCGCACTCAACTTGCACGACACGAACGAGATCGATCCCGGGCACGACGGTCCGACGCCCGCAGGTTTTCCGATCGAAGGGACTGCGTCGCAAGCCTCGAACAGCAACGGCGTGGGTGTCGACTCGCGCAGCTTGCGTTCGCGCAGCGCGGACGGCAGCTACAACGATTTGGAGAGCCCGCGCATGGGCATGGCCGGAACACGTTTCGGTCGCAACGTGCCACTCCCCGGCATTCGTGTTCCCACGCCTTCCGAGCTCATGGCGCCGAATCCACGCACGGTGAGTGAGGCGCTGCTCGCGCGGCGGACCTTCGTCCCGGCGACGTCGCTCAACGTGATGGCCGCGGCGTGGATTCAATTCATGACGCGCGACTGGTTCAGTCACGGCGACAACGCGAGCGCCGATCCACATCCGGTGCATCTGCAAGCGGGCGATCGCTGGCACGAACATCCGATGAAAGTGCCGCGCACGCGCCGCGATCCGACGCGCTGCCCGATGTCTTCCGGTGCGCCCACGTTCACCAATGACGTCACGCACTGGTGGGACGCTTCGCAGGTCTACGGAAGCTCGTTGCCGGCGCAGACGCAACTGCGAACGATGCAAGGCGGCAAGCTGAAGCTCGATGCGCGCGGTCGCTTGTTGAGCGATCCGAAGTCGGGTGCGGAGCTCACCGGCTTCATCGCTGACACGAGCTGGACGCCGCTCAGCATCCTGCACACGTTGTTCGCGCGCGAGCACAACGCGATCTGCGACGCGCTGCACTCGGCCTATCCGGACTGGAACGACGAGGAGCTCTTTTCACATGCGCGGCTGATCAACGCGGCGTTGCTCGCGAAGATTCACACGGTGGAATGGACGCCGGCACTGCTCACGCACCCGACGGTCACGGCCGCGATGAACGCGAACTGGTGGGGCATCTTCGGCGAGCAGATCAAGAAGCAGTATGGCCGCGTCAGTGACGATGAAGCATTGAGCGGCATCCCGGGCGCCCAGAAGTCGCACTACGGCGTGCCGTACGCGCTCACGGAGGAGTTCGTCGGCGTCTACCGCATGCACTCGCTCGTGCCGGACGACTTCACGCTCCGCACCTTGCGCGATCACAGCGTGATCAAGTCGTGCAACCTCTCCGATTTGGTCGGTGCCAACGGCGTGAAGATGATCGACGAGATCGGCATCCCGAACTTGCTTTACTCGTTCGGCGTCTCGCATCCCGGCGCGCTGCGCTTGCACAACTTTCCGAATCACCTTCGCGCCTTGAAGCGGTTCGACGGCACGACCGTCGACCTCGCGACCATAGACGTGCTGCGCGATCGGGAGCGCGGCGTCCCGCGTTACTGCGAGTTCCGGCGCGCGCTGCTGCTCGAAGCACCGAAGACGTTCGAAGAGCTCACGGACAATCCGGAGTGGGCGCGAGAGCTGCGCGACGTGTACAGCGACGTCGAACAAGTCGACTTGCTCACCGGCACGCTGGCCGAGCCATTGCCCCCCGGCATGGCATTCAGCGACACGCAGTTTCGCATCTTTATCTTGATGGCGTCGCGGCGCCTCAATTCGGATCGCTTCTTCACGACCGATTTCACGCCCGAGGTGTACACGCCGCTCGGTCTCGAGTGGGTGCGCGACAACACGATGAGCAGCGTGCTCTTACGCCACTGCCCGTCGCTCGCGCCCGCGCTGTCGCACGTGAAGAACGCGTTTTGGCCGTGGAACGCGCTGCGGATGTCGTGAGGAAGGACGCTCGGCAATGAGTTTGACTGCTCAATACATCTCTCAGCTTTCGGCCGATCAGGTCGACGACCTATTTCGCTCGGGTCGGGTCGGACAAATCCCAGACGGCGAAGCGGACGGTACTGCGATCTTCTGGCCCGGTAGCGTCGCGGAGCCATTCGTCGAAGCCGTCGTGTCTTCGATCGCGTGGAAGGGCAAGGTCGTGAACGCGCGCGGCCGGCAGCTGAAGAATCGCATCTCGCCACTCGGCGTGCCGGCGATCGCAGCCGACGTCTACACCGATCGCAGCTGGTTCGACGGCGGCGATTGCATCGTGCTCGACTACTCGAAGCGCTCGTTCGTGGCGAAGTGGGTACGCGACGAGATCCGCAAGGTCGCACCCGGGTTGTATCTCGGCTTGGTCTACTTGCGCCGGACGCGCCTCATCTACTTCACGCTGCAATTCACCGTGTAGTCGCGGGCGCAGGTGCGCCTTTCGGGGAACTCGTGCCACACCAGGAAGCGCTGACGATCATCGCGAAGCTCGATCCGCGGAGGGTCGCAGCGTTGCAGCCGGTGCTCGACGAGCTGAGGCGCGATCCGACGAAGAACTCGGTGCTGCCGTTCGGAGCGCTGCCGGATTGCCACTTCGGGCGCGTGCTCTTCATGCCTGCGACTGCGGACCTGCAGGGTCAGCCGATCGCTCCGCAGCTGATCCTGCTGAGCGACTGTGATGGACCGGCGAACGATCACCTCGAGCGAGTCGTCGACGTCGCGAAAGACGGCCTCGACCAATTGTTCGGCGCGTGCGAGTCGTATCCGACGCGTCCAGCCACGCGCGCATCGCGGCTCGCGTTTCTGCGCCGAAACCGAGTCCAGGTCGACGCAAACTATGTGCATCGCCAGGGTCGCACCGTCGAGCAGATCCGGCGCGAGGCGCAGCTGCGAGCGGCGCTGCAAGAACTGCTCGGCGATCATGGCTTCGGTGAAGTGCCGGCAGTCGAAGTGCGAAAACGCATTCTCGCGTACGTGAGGAACACCGAGCGGTGGAGCTGGGCGCTTCACAAGCCACCGAGCGTCGGCTTCGGATTTCGCGCGCGCAACGCGCTCGATCTCGCCGCGCTTCCACTCGGCCTCGTCGCGTTGGGTCCGATCGTCGTACCGCTCGCGACTCTGATCATCGGCCTCGTGCGGTTTGCCGAGTTGCGCGATCCTTCCGATCACATTCGCCCGAGCGTCGAGCACGTCCAGCGGCTCGCGGAGCTCGAGGACTTCTTCGCGCACAACGGCTTCACCGCAGGCGGCTACGTGAAGCCGGGCTTGGTCCGGCAGGCCGTCTTGCGCTCGGTGCTGAAGCTGATCGGTTGGGGCACGCGGCACTTGTTCACCCGCGATTCGCTCGCCGGCGTCAAGAGCATTCACTTTGCCCGCTGGATCCCACTCGACGGCGGCAAGCGCGTCGTGTTTGCGAGCAACTACGATGGCAGCCTCGAGAACTACAACAACGACTTCATCGACTTGGTCTCGTGGGGGCTGAACTTGGTCTTCAGCAACGGCTTCGGCTATCCGGAGACGAACTGGCTCGTGTTCGGTGGCGCGACGCGCGAGCAAGAGTTCAAGGACTACTTGCGCCGGCATCAGATCCCGACGCCGGCTTGGTACTCGGCCTATCCGCATCTGACCGCGCTTCAGATCGAGCGCAACGCCGCCCTGCGTGCGGGGCTCTCGGGACGCATGAACGAACGGGAGGCGCAGCGATGGCTGAGGCTGTTCTGAGAGGCATACTCGCGCGCAGTCCTGCGCCGCCCCGTGACGGTCACGGTCAGCCGCACCGCTACGCCTACGCGGACGCGAAGCAGGCGCCGTACGCGCCGTCGCCTCACGGGTTCGTCCCGCATCCGAAGCCGAATGCGCTAAAGCCCGCGATCGATCTCGACGACGTGCAGGGGCTGGTGCTTCGCGGCTATGGCGCATTGCCGGAGTGCCGCTACGTGCTGTTGCAGATTCGCGATCCGCTGCAAGGCCGCGCATGGCTGCGGCGACTCGTGCCGAGAGTCTCGAACGGTTTGCCCGGCACACGCGACGTCGCGCTTCAAGTCGCGTTCAGCTACGCGGGCTTGGCCGCGCTCGGCTTGGCTGACGTCACCCTGGAAGAGTTCTCGCCGGAGTTCATCGCCGGCATCACGGGCCCGCATCGCAGTCGTTTTCTCGGCGACGTCGGGCCGAGCGCGCCCGAGAGCTGGAGTTGGGGCGGGCCGAACAACCCGGACATACACGCCGTGCTGATGGTGTACGCCACTACTGAAGCGCGGCTCGCGAGCGAGCTCAATCTGCTTCGGCAGAGTTGGCAGCAGCACGACCTCGTCGACGTCCACACGCTGTTGACCTCGACACTCACGACGCGCGAGCACTTCGGTTTTGCCGACGGGATTTCGCAGCCGGCGATCGAGGGCTATCACGAAGCGCCTTCGCCGCTGCATCTCGTGAAGCCCGGCGAGTTTTTGCTGGGCTATCCGAACGAGTACGGCGCGTATACCGAGCGCCCACGCGTCGACGACTGGCGTGATCCCGCGGGCCAGTTGCCGCTCGATGTCGAAGGAACGCCGCGGCGCGATCTCGGTCGCAACGGAACGTACTTGGTGTTTCGCCAGCTTCGACAAGACGTGCCGGCATTTCGCGCGACGCTCGATACGCTGAGCCGCAATCCGGACGGGACGCCGAACTCGAGCGCGCGCGAGCTCTTAGCCGCGAAACTGATCGGCCGCTGGCCGAGTGGCGCTTCGCTGATCGAAGCGCCGTGGGGTGAGGACGCGAGCAAAGCAAGTGCGAACGAGTTTCGTTATCACGCTGAAGATCCAGACGGCCTCAAGTGCCCGATCGGCGCGCACGTGCGGCGCGCGAACCCGCGCGATGCGCTCCCACCACGGCCGGGCACCGGTGACTCGCTCGAAGTCAATCGCCGCCATCGGCTGATTCGCCGCGGGCGAGGCTACGGTCCGTCGCTTCCCGAGGGTGCAAAAGACGACGCCGATCGCGGCCTGATCTTCATCACCGTGAACGCGAACATCTCGCGTCAGTTCGAGTTCGTGCAGCACTCGTGGTTGATCGACCCGCGTTTCAACGGGTTGAGCGATTCAGCCGATCCGCTGATGTCCGTGTCGAACGAAAATCAGTTCGTCGTGCCGGCCGATCCGATGCGCCGTCGCTGCACCGGGCTGCCGCGATTCGTGACTGTCGCTGGCGGTGGCTACTTTTTTCTTCCCGGTGTTCGCGCACTGCACTTTCTCGCGGAGTCGATGCCATGACGGCCAAGCACACGACGAACGCCTTTCGCACGATCAAGCCGCTGCGGCTTCGGATTCCAAACGTCATCGATATTCTGCTCGTGTCCGAGCCCGAGCAGATCGCGTGGCTGAATCAGCACTCGGCCGTCACGCGGCCGACCGACCCGACACGAAGTTGGTTGCACCGGCTTCTCGACGCGCGCCTGCGCACCGACTTGGGCGTCGACGGCAAGCCGCTTCCGGTGTTTCAACCGCGCACCGATGATCGCCGCGCGGAGCGGCAGAAAGCGCTCTACGCCGGCTTCGAGACGTTGCGCGGATTGCCGGGCGAGGAGCGCAACGCGATCGCGGACTACCTCTCCGGCCGCAAACAGTTCTCCGAGATCGGCGTGGTCGTGCAGCAGTGGTGCGGGCGATTGTTTTCCGATCGCTATCGCAGCACCCAGGAAACGTACGAAGCAGGTCGACTGCTTTCCGGTTGGGCGAGCGCGCCACCGTGGCGCACGATCCGTGACCGCTTGGACGGAAAGCTCGCACACGCGAAAGCCGTGCTGGCGACTGCAGCTGGCGGCGACGTGCACTGCGTTCATGGCACGTCGATCGGCATGGAGAACGTCGCGAAGACGGTTCGCAAGCTGCGCAAAGCGTCTGCGTGTCCGGAGAAGCTGAAGGCATCGCCGGACGAGATCTTACGCGAGTGTCTCGTTGCACCGCCGCTCTTGTTACGCGGTTGCGACGACGTGGTCGGCGCACCGTTCTTGGATCATCCGCTCACGCCTCGCACGTTGATCGTGTTTTTGGTCGCTCGCGCGTTTGCGAAGTCCGGTGACCTCGACGTCGCGTTCTTGTCCGACTCGTGGAGCGCGTGTCCGGCGCGCCGCGTGATTCCCGAAATGCTGCGCGCAGCTTGGCGTACTGCGCATCACCCTGATGCCGAGGTCGAACGTTCGCTTTCTATCAACAGCTGGGGCCGGCGGTGGCACCGAGCGGTGTCCTGATCGGTGAGAGGGGAACGCCATGGCAGACCGAGCATCTCTGCGAAGTATCGACATTCGTCCTGGGCTCACACCGCAAGCGTCGCTCGTCGCGCTCGCGAATGATCTCCAGCAAAAGACCCTCGTGTTCGAACGCGCGCGTGATTCGCGCTGCGTGTTTGCCTGCTCGTATGCGCGCATGACGCGAGTGCTCGCCGCGTCATTACCGCGCGCTGACTTTGTCGATCCGGCCTGGGTCGCGCAGCTCTCGCTCGTGTTCGCGGAGTACTACATGCGTGCGACGCGCGAATACGACTCAGGCACGCTCGTTCGCGGAGCGTGGTCGACGGTGTTCAAAGCCGGCTCGGACGGCCGAACGTCGGTGCTCGAGGATCTCCTCCTCGGCATGACTGCCCACATCGTGAATGACCTACCGCTCGCGCTGTGCGACGTCGGGTTGATCAACGCGCGCGGCGAGTCGCGGATCGGCGACTATCAAGCGCTGAACGACGTACTCGGTTGGGCCATTGGCGACATCCAAGACGAAGTCAGCCGCCGCTACGATTCGCTGCTCGGCTTTCTCGACCATTGCGCCGAGAGCTACGACGAGATCATCACCGACCTCGGGCTGCGTGTCGCGCGCGCGACGGCTTGGTACAACGCGCAGCGTCTGCTCCACTCGCCGACGCGTCCCGCTGCACTTGCCGCGATCAGCCGTAGCCCGGAGATCACGATGCGAGAGCTTCTCGACCCGCCGCTATTATCCGCGCGCTTTGCGCTTCGAACTGCGCGTTGCGTTTCGCGGACATCGCGGCGTTGGCCGGCCGCGATACCGCAGATCGCCGGAGCAAAGGCATTTCGAGCCATCGCTCCGTAGGCGCACGAGACTAAAGACTAGCGACCGCCTGCACCCGCCGTAGCGCCGGCAGCCGCGCCGCCTGCACCCGCTGCGGCACCGCTTGCACCGCCCGTACCTGCCGAAGCCCCACCGGCACCGGCGGTTGCGCCGCTACCAGCTGCAGGTGCAGCACCGCCGCACATCATCTTCACGCCACCCATCGCTGCCGAGACATCGAGGCAGCCCATGCCGTACGCGGTCGCATCGATCCCGCAGACTTTCGTCGTGGTGTTGCAGCACGTACGCGCCGTCGAGAACGCGAGCGGCGGACAAGCCGGATCGAGCGGCGGTGGCGGCGTGCACGTGCCGCTCACGATGTTGCCGCACGAGTTCGTCGCCGTATCACAGCACGCGACCGGCGGCGTCTTCGACAGACCGGGGTTAGCCGGAGCAGGCGTGCAAGTCACAGTGCCGCACGTGACGGTTGCTGGCGCCGCAGTACCCGCCGCACCGGCCGAGGTTCCCGCGGTCACGGTTCCGGTACCGGCGGCGCCGGTGCCTGCGGTGACCGTGCCGGTACCCGCGACCGTGCCAGTCGTGCCGGCGGTGATGGCAGGGGTGCCGCTCGCAGCTGCAGCACCGGCGGTGACTTGATTGCCGGGGGTGGACGGCTCGTCGCCGCCACAGGCTGCAACGACGCTGAACAGCAACGCAAACCAGGAAACTCGCGCCTTCATTTTGTAATTCCCTACTTCCGCCTAGGTGGACCGGTCGGGAACGCCTAGCACACCGTTCGCGCGGTGCGCGTAGGAATTCGACCCACGCCGGAAGACCCAAAAAGAGTCATACTCGAATCGCGCCGGATCGCCACGCGGTTGTGGTCACGGTGTTGCGCAGTGCAGCGTCGAAGGTCGGACGCGAGCGCCGTTGCTGCCCACAGCGGCGGCCTGAAGTTGCCCGAACTGCCACGGATGGCCGATTGTGTGACGTGCCATTCGCTCATCTCGCGTGGCCGTCGCGACTTGATCAATCCAGCGGTGAGTGCCCCGTCTGTAGGCGCCGTGTTTCGTCGAGCGAGTGCATCAGGTTGAGCAGTAGCGCGCCGATCGGCCTGCCGACTCGATCCGCGCGCGAGATCGGCTCGAATGACAACTCGAACGTGCCTTCGTGCCACTCGAGTACGGGCGCGAGCGCTGCTTCCGGCGTCGACGGCCCGCCAAATCCCACGCGCTCGGCATCGAACAATCGGCCGTTGGAGAGGTAACACCGGACCTCGTCGAGCGACGATCGCAACCGCAGCACGCCTGTCGCGCGCTCGAGCTCGCACAACGTCAACACGCTCACGAGACTCACGTGCGTGAGATCGCCCGCGAAGTGCTGGCGCCGAGTCTCGGGCAGCGGCGGCGGTGCAGCCGTTCCATTGACGCTCAATAGGGCGCCGAACGCTTCTTGAATCGAGCTTCCAGAGTGCCGCGAGTGCCGCATCGGCATCTCGGCCGGTTCGAAGCTCACCGCCGTTCGGAAGCCTTTGCGCATCGAAGTCTCGAACGGACGGCTATCGATCGCTCGCCCGAACAACGGAATGCGCTGCTCGGGCCCAGGCCCAGGAATGTCGACGCGAATCAACTCTCCGACCGGCACGCAGAACTCGGTCTCGAGGACTGTACCTTGAAGGCTCACGCCGTTCACGGTCGCAGTGCGCGCCTCGCCATCCGTGCCTTCGAGCGTTGCAGACCAGACGTGGTCGACCTTTTGCTCCCCACCTTCGCTGTCGCGCACGAGGCAACGAACGAACTCTCCGATCGCCCACGAGCGCTCGATCGGGATCGTCTTCACGTCTGAGCCGAGCTCGTTCGTCTCTTGGAACATGAATTGGAAGGCGACGCCGGTCGTCGCCTCACCGCGCCAGAAGTCGGCGACTTTCGAGATGCGCGCGACTCGCGCGAGCAACGTGATGCGCTCGGTGTTTTGTAGCGTCGCGAGTCGCAGGCGCTGGATCGAGCCGAGCTCGCCGCTGTCGTGCGGCAGCTCGACGTACAAGCCCACCACGCTGACGTCGCCTTCGACGATCGCGTAGTCCGCGTCGAAGCCGTCCACCTGGAGCTTGAGCTGAGTCTTGAGGCGAGCCGCGCGCCGTCGCTGAGCGGGGGGGATCGTCACACGAGTTCCTCTCGTCATCGTGACAAGCCGGCGCTCAAATCGCGATGTAAGCAACGCGCGCAGAGAAGCGTCCAACCGGGGCTGAGTAGCCGCTCAGGCTGCTGCTGATGGCGGCGACGTCGTCAGCCGCGCAAAGACGCCGCAAGCCCGTCCAAAATGTCCGTCTCGCTGACGAGCAACCGATCGATCGAGAGCTCGCGCAACACCGTCGCGAGCACGGCTGCCCCGCCCGCGATCGTTTCCGCACGTTTCGGCTCCGCGAGCACTCCGCGCCGCTCCTCGACCGTCAGGCGGCTCAAGCGCGCGTACAAGGTTTCGACCTGCGCGCGCGTCAGCTCCGCGTGATGTGTCTTCGTCGCATCGTACTTCTTCAAACCAAGCTGCGTCGCCGCGAGGGCAGTGACGGTGCCCGCGAGCCCGATCAACGTCTTCGTGCGCTCG
>DASRXR010000242.1:0-18850 GCA_035687405.1 Polyangiales bacterium | reverse complement strand
CGATCGCATGATCGAGGTAGCCGTAGCTCGTCGGAAAAATGATCTCGCAGCCGGCCTGAATCATCTTCTCCATCACGCGGACGACTTGTGCGCTCTCGGGCACGTTTTCTTGGCTCAGCGTTTTTACGCCCAGCGTCTTTTCGACATGGAGTCGGCCCTGATCCATCGAGTAGTTGTAGCCGTAGTCCAACTTCGGCCCGACGTAGATGAACCCGATCGGTTTAGGTACAGCGAACACGCGGCGCGGCAGCGCGAGCGTCGCACCGAGCGCGAGGCCAGTTCCTAGTAATGTGCGGCGACGAATCGAACGGTCAGTCATGCTGTTTCTCCCAGTGAGCAGACGCAGAACTTCGGAGCCGGGTGAGATCACGAACCCACCGCTTGCCCATCCTTCCGCGGGTCGGAACCCGCGCAGTAACCGTGCTCGAGCTTGTAGATGGCCTGTGCGCCACCAAAGAGCGTGCGCGGCGCGCTCGCCAAGAATCGATGGCCTCGGGCGAGCAATGATTCTCGAACCTCGGGTTGGAACTCGGGCTCGAGCGCAACCTCGCCCTGTTCGCTCACGTACCAGCGTGGTGCATCGATCGCGGCTTGTGGATTCTGGTGATGGAGCAACGTGCGAAGCACGAGCTGCACGTGCCCCTGCGGTTGCATGTGCCCGCCCATCATGCCGAAGCTCATGCGCGCCGCACCGTGCAGGGTCATGAAGCCGGGCATGATCGTGTGGTACGGGAGCACGCCGCCGGCAACGCAGTTGGGATGCTCGGGCTGAAGCGAGAATCCGAGCCCGCGGTTATGCAGCGCGATTCCGGTGCCAGGCACTACGATGCCGGAGCCGAACCCCAAGTAGTTGGACTGGATGAGCGACACCATGCGGCCGTGTCGATCTGCGATCGCAGCATAGACCGTGCCGTGGTCGGGCGGCGGCGCCGCTCGTAGCGGCGTGGCCCGACCTGGCTCAATCGCTGCTGCGAGCCGCGCAAGCCGAGCCTCCGACAAGAGCGCGGCGATCGAGATTTGCATCCGCGCCGGATCCGCGACGTGCGCGTGACAGTCTGCAAACGCGAGCTTCATCGCTTCGATCTGCAAGTGCACCGAGTCCGGGTGCTCCGGTGGAGACGCATTCATCGGCAGGTGCCGCAAGATGCCGAGCGCAATCGACGCGGCGAGTCCCTGGCCGTTCGGCGGCAGCTCGTAGATGCGGGCCGTCTCGTAGTCGCAGCCGATCGGCTCGACCCAAGCCGGAACGTGCTTCGCGAGGTCGCCGCCTGCGAGCGCTGCCCCGCCGCCCTGGGCTGCGCGGACGATGCGCGCCGCAATCGCGCCCGAGTAAAACGAACCCCCGTGCGTCTCCGCGATGTCCGCGAGCGTGTCGGCGAGGTCCCGCGGCTGAAACCACTCACCCGCGCGCGGCGGTCGACCGTTCGGCAGAAACACCCGCGCGAACTCTTCGAAACCGCGCAGCGTGTGCGCCGAGTCCGCCCAGGCTGCAGCCGTACGCGGCATGACCGGAAAGCCGACGCGGGCGTAACGAATCGCTGGCGAGAGTAACTCCGCGAACGGACGCGAGCCGAAACGCCGATGCAGCGCGGCCCAACCGCTGACAGCGCCCGGCACCGTCACCGAATCCCAACCGAGTGCCGGCATTGCACCGCGACCGGCGAAACGTTCGAGCGACCAACCGGCAGGCGAGCGCCCCGAAGCGTTGAGTCCGTGAAGCCGCTCGCCGTCCCACACCATCGCGAACAGATCGCCACCGACACCGTTCATCGTGGGTTCGACGACGCTCAATGCTGCGGCCACCGCGATCGCGGCATCGACCGCGTTTCCGCCGGACTCGAGAACGCGCAGCCCGGCCTGCGCGGCCAGCGGATTGGAGGTCGCGACCGCCTGCTCGGCGAACAGCGGCATGCGCTGCGAGCGGTACGGCAAGTCGTACGAGAGGCCCGGCTCGGCTGAAGATCTCGACGCGGGCGAGTCCGGCGCTTTCATCCAGTAAACATTTACTTACTTATGTGGCGACCGCGTTTCCCGCAGGTTGAAAGTTTTCGCGGCGACGCCGATGCCGCCGCTGGCAGCAGCACTCGCGCCGAACCCCCTCCTCGGCTCAAAGCTTAGGAATTCTTCAGCAAAAATCGCGTGAGCATGGCTTCCGCGTGTTGCTTCTGGTCCGCCTGCCAGCTCGGCGCGAGCAGGTCTTCGCGGAAGATCACGGACAGGGTCGGCGCATTCGACCGATGAAAATAGCTCAGCGCGACAAGCATCACGTAGAGCTGCAGCGGGTCGATCCCGGCACGGAACAAACCCTTCTGTTCGCCGCGCTCGAGCAGCGTCGCGATCAGCTGAATCAGCGGCGATGCGACGATCGGCGTCTTTACGGAGCGGCGCAAAAAGCGGGCGCGAAGTAGGTTCTCGCCACTCAAGAGCGCGATCAATTCTGGATGCGCGCCGAAGTGCCCGTGCACGAAGTCGAAGAGCTGCAGCATGCCGTCGAGCGGCGATACGTGCTCGACCTCGAGCTTGAGCTCCTCGCGCCGCAGCTCGCCGAGTACGTGCTCCAGCACCGCCACGTACAAGCCGTCTTTATCGCCGAAGTAGTGATAAAGCATGCGCGGGTTCGAGCGGGCGCGCTTACAGATCGCGTCCACGCGAGCGCCGCTATATCCGGCTGCAGAAAATTCACGAATCGCGGCTTGCAAGATTCGCTGCCGCGTCACGTCCGCGCTGCGCTTCACGCCCTTCTCGCGCGGTGGCGCACGCTTGGGCTTCGCAGAAGTAGACATCAGATGCTCAATCTAGTGCTGAGACACGTTCTAGTTCCGACACACGTTGCGTCAGGCAGTTGAAACGTTGAGCTCTCGGGCGCGACACAAACCACCCTGCTGCGTCCGCATGTGCACATGCATTCGCACGCATACCCTTGAATTCTCTAGAAGTGCAACAATGATCAGTTTTGCAAGTTGGCGCTCATGTGATAGACGCGATGCGTTCGAATTCACAGGTAGTCATGTGGTTCTGAAGCGATACTCTTGCTGCTGATGGCGGCATGTTCTGGTCCACCAGCACAGGTGGATCGTCGTCATCCGGAGAAGGGTCTCGAGCATCGCTCGAAATGAGCGTGTTCGTTGGCACGAGACACCCCAACCTTTCGAGGAAACTGTGCAGTCACGAGTTCGTGCGAAGTGGTTGATCGGCTGTCTCCTCGGATGTGTCGGTCTCTTTGGCTGCCAAGTCGGCGGCGTAGAACCCTCCTACGGCGAGCGTTGCAACGCGCAGGGGCTGATGCTCTGCATCTGCGCGGGCGGCGAAGCGACCGGGTACATTCCTTGCGGCGCCGATCGAATGACCACGGAGTGCGGCGGGTGCGGTCCGTACCGGGCTCCGGGTTCGGCAGGCTCAGGCTCGCTCTCGTCCGGCCTCGGTTCCGCTGGAGCCGCGCCAGGTTCGTTTGCCGGGAGCCCCGCCGCCAATGGCGTCGGAGCGGCTGGCTCGGGCGTACAGGGCTCTGCAAGCGCGCCTGCCGCGCCGCCGCCTGCAGCTGCAGCTTGCGGGACTGGCGAAGTCTGCCGCGTGACTTCTCAGGGCAGCATGAAATTCTGCAGTCTCGATCCTGCGGCGACTTTCCCGCCCGTATGCAATGTCGTGGGGCAAACCTGCGGCTCGAACAGTCGGGGCACGTGCACGAGTGGCGCGCCTGCGGGCGTTCCGACAGCGCTCTACTGCGTCTATCCGTCCTGCTGAGGGCCGCTCACGGCGTCAGCGCGAAGCAGTAGATCGCTCCGTAGCCGCCGCCCGAGCCGACGGTGGGGTTGTTCGGCTTCGGCCCGCCCATCTCGACGAGGCTCGCGCCCGGTGCGCAGCCCGCTTCGTTGAGTGCGGACATCCAGTTGTTGCCGCTGCCGCCGCCCATGCCGCCGCCGCCGCGCGGCCACGAGTGCCCGACGTGTGGCGTGCCATCGGCGCCGATGGCCGAGGTCCAATCGTGACACGTGAACTTCCAATCCGTGCTGAACAACTGACCGGTCTCGCCGGTGCCGGTAAGGATGTCGTGATTGTCGACCTGCATGCCGTCGGGTGCGTGATTCGGCACGCCGTCTTCGTTGGGTAGATCGTTGAGGATCGCGGTGTCGGCGCCTTTGGGGCGGATTTGATTGAGGTTGGCTTTGTTCTCTGCGACGAGGCGGCCGAGTCGATCGTACCAGGGGCCTGCGCCGACCCGATCGATCGCGTTCACGGGTTTTCCGTCAGCGCCCTTGGTGACGCTGAGGAAGGCTCGCCATGTCTTCGAGCCCGAGCCTGGTAGAGCGTGTTCTGCGATCTCGCGGCAGATCTTGTCAGCGCCCGTCAAACCGTCGGCTTCACCGTAACGTAGGTCGCCGCCGAAGCCCTTGTCGCTATTCGACAGGCGCTGGAGTGCCGCCCAGCTCGCGACGAAGAAGCTGAACTTTTCGGTGGTTGCGGGACTACCGCCGCTACCAGCTGCAGCGCCGGATGCGCCCGCGGTGCTGCCGCCTGTGCCCGCGGCCGTTCCGCCCGACCCTGCGCGTGCGCCGGCCGATCCGCTGGTGCCGGCCGCGACTGAGCCTGAGGTGCCGGCGCCTGCGGAGCCGGACGTGCCTGCGGCGGTCGTGCCGGCAGCGCTGGTACCGGCAGCGCTGGTGCCGGCAGCGCTGGCGCCGGCGGCGCTAGTGCCTGCTGCTGATGGCTGCGAGCCGCTGGCGCCTGCCGCGGTGTTGCCGTCGGTCGAGCCGCCGTCGTCGCCGCAGGCGGAAAGAGTCAATGCGCAAATGCAAATTGCGGTTCGAATCCGTAGGGAAGACGACGAGCTCACCTAACGTCCACTCCTTTGGACCGAGTGTTGTCTCGATCGCACAGGAAGGGTTCTCAGCGGGAGAATAGGAGGCTCACGCAAAGTCGTGGCTACACGAGGGGTTAACAGAAGCGGTGGGTGGGAGTGGGAGTTGGGGAAGCGTGCCTTGCACGTCGGCGCCCGCCGCGCGGGACCTAAACTGAGACGCACGACCACGTTGACGTTGACGTTGACGGCGACGGCGCGGCGACGGCGACGGCGACATGAACACGAACGAACCGTGTTCGAACATGTTCCGCTCGCGCACTCGATGAGCTCACGTCGCCCCGCGCACGCGCAACGTTCCGGTCTTGATCATCACGTCGCATACGCTCGATCAAATCGCTCGCGATCGACTAGCGTCGCAAACCGACTCGATCGTGTCCAAGCACCATCTCTCGCGCGAGCTCGCGACGAATCGCATTCGCGATGCGCAAAGCCGGCATCGGGCAACACGTCCAGCACGCGGACGACCCCACCCATCACCGGAACGGCTCGCCGAATTCTTCCAGCTCGAAGTGACTTTTCGCGTTCAGCACAGCTGCGCGGCAGTGGCAGCTGTAAGCTGCAGCGCACGCCGCGGGTGCTCGCATCTGCGGCGAAGGACTTCCGGTCGACAGTCGCACCGCGCTATCGTGCGTCGGTGAGCCTGCAGCGCCTCGCGTGTTATCTCGCCGGAGGCCTGGTTTGGCTCTACGCTGCGCCGAGCTACGCGGCGAGCCTACGCTGGAGCGCTCCCGCCGAGTGTCCTCCGCAGTCGGGAGTGGAAGCGCAGATCGAGCGCTCGATCGGTCGGCCGCTCCGCGAGGTGTACGGCGTCGACTTCGAGGTCGCGATCGAGAAAGTCGCCGCGCGCAAGTGGTTGCTCCAGCTTCGAACGCAGGCGCGCACCCTGAGTGGCGACGTGCGCGAACGCGAGCTCTCGGGCCAAAGCTGCGGTGAAGTCAGCGATGCAGCCACTCTCGCGATCACGTTGACGATCTCGGAGCGCGCTGCGACTCGGAACACCACCGGCACCGAAGCGACCCTGAGCGACACGAGCGGGATCGGCGAAAATGACACCGACACGCAGGTCGACACGCCTGCGGAGCGACCCGCGGAGACGGACGCCTCGCAGACCGAGGCGGGCGAAGCGGAACCGCCGCCGTCCGCTTCAGCGCCGATTCCTCTCGAGTTTTCCGTGTCGGCCGCGCTCGTGCTCGACACCGCTGAGCTGCCGTCGCTCGGCGCCGGCGGAACTGCTGAAATTGCGATGCGCTACGGCGTATTCAAGCTGATCGCGCTCGGTGCACTGTTTGCGGAGCAGGAGACTCGGCTCGGCGATGGGCGCGGCGGTCGGTTTGGACTTGCGCTCTTCGGGGGCTTATTATGCTTGCAGCCATCAGCGGAGGCAGTGTTGATGCTCGGCTGCGCCGGTTTCGAGCTGGGGACGGTGTCGGCCGAGGGCATCTTGAATGAACCGCTCCGCGGGAGTGCGCCGCTACGAGCGGTGCGCGTCGAGCTCGGAGGTGGTTACCGGTTCTCGCCGCGGTGGGCTGCATTCTTGCGCCTCGGTGTGAGTGCACCCCTGACCAGCGTGAGTTTTTCGGTCGACGACGGCGACCGAGTCCATCGATTGGGTCCAGTGTCCGGGCGAGCGATCGCCGGCATCGAGCTGTTTTTGTGATCCAACGGAATCGGCCGGACCCGGACACACAGACATGGATGGCTCGTGGACTCGCCGACGTGGCCGAACGACCGGACTACGTGCTTACACCGCGCGCCTTCCCGGATATCTATGCCGCGTACTTCGGTTTCGTGTGGCGCTGCCTGCGAGGGCTCGGGGTGCCGGAGCGTCTGCTCGACGACGCGGCGCAAGACGTGTTCGTCGCGGTTCACCGGCGACTCACTGAGTTCCGGGGGGATTCCAGTCTGCGAACCTGGATCTACGGGATCGTCCGCCACGTCGCGCTCAACCAGCGCCGCGGAGAGCGGCGGCACGGTGGTGTGATGGAGTTCGCGTCCGAACCGGCGAGCCTCGCACCAGATCCACACGAACGAGCGCAGGATGGAGAGGCGGCCGAGTTCGTGGCCACATTCGTCGCAGCGCTGGACGAAAAGAAGCGGGACGTGTTCGTGCTCGCGTTGTTGGAGCAGATGACGATTCCGGAGGTCGCGGAAACGTTGGGTGTGCCGTTGAACACCGCGTACACGCGGTTGAGAGCGGTACGTCAGGAGTTTGCAAAGGCGCTCGCGGCGCAGGGGGAGCGATGAGCGAGCTCGATTCGGAAGAGGAGCAGATCCTCGCGCGCGCTCGCAGGGCGTTTGCGCCGAGCGACGCCGACGCAGCACGTGTGTTGCGTGCGACGAGTCTCGCGCTCGGACTCCCAGTGAGTGGAGCAGTCAGCTCGAGCGCCAACGCAAACGCCGGTGCAAATACGAGCGCTAGCGCGAGTGGAGGTGCAAACGCTACGGCGATCACCGGCGCCGCCAAACTCTCGCCGCTCACGGCGGCGGCTGGGAAGTGGCTCGCCGGACTTGCCGTCGTCTGCGCTGCAGCGGGCGGAGGCTACGTCTACGGATTTCGCGCCGGTCGAGAGGTCAGCCAGCGTGAGGCTGGATCCGCTGTCGCGACAACTGCAACGCCAGCGAGCGCGACGCTGAAGCCAAGCTCCGCGCCGCCAATTCCTTCAGTCGCAGCGCGCGCACTGTCGGCTTCAGCATCCGTGGCAACCGCATCCGCGACCGAGCCGCAGCAATCCGCTGCAGGAGAAGCCGCCGTCACGCGAGACGCTCCCCCCACTCGCTCGCTGAGCGCAAGACCGCCAGCCGCAGCATCGCCTCCCGCTCACGCGCAATCACTTCAGGCCGAGCTCCGCGCCCTGCGCCGCGTGGAGAGCTTGCTCCGTGAGGGCAACGCCGAGGTCGCACTCCGCGTCCTCGCGCAACTCGACCGCGACTTCCCACGCGGACAGATGCTCGAAGAACGCGCGGCCGCCTGGGCGCTCGCACGCTGCACGAGAGCGCGCTCAGACGAAGTCACAAACGACTTCAACCAACGCTACCCCGGCAGCGTCTACGCCGAGCGCGTGCTGGCCGCCTGCGCTGCCCCCGCCGCCATCAGCCTCGACAATCGTCCGGAGGCGCCGTGAACACCGAACGGATTTGCGCAGTCTCGGAGACTCACTCTCAGATCGAACGCGAAGAAGCGAACCGGTGGTCCGGCACGCAGCGTTCGAAGCTGGAGGCAAACGTCATGGTTCGATCGTTCGCGCGTGTCAGCGTCTTCGTCGGTTGCATCTTCGCCGCTCTCGGCTGCGGGTCCGACCCCGACGTCAATCTCGGCTCGTCCGACCCACCCGCAGTCCTCGGCGCGAGCCTCACGGACTACCAGGGTTCGTGGGAAGGCTACGCCGAAGCTTATGAATGGAGCGACGACACCGATGTCGTGCGTCTGCAACTCGATGATCAAGGAAACGGCGTTCTCGAAGTCGGTAGCCCTGACTCACCCGCTCCGAATCTCACCTCCCATTCCACCAAGCCGGATTGGAAGCCGCTGCCGAACTTGCTCAACGCAGGCTTCACTTATCCGATTGAAGGCGCCACCGTCACGAGCCGCCGAATCCGCATCGCGACCTCGAGCCAAATCGTGTGGAGCGACTGGTGCACGGCGTTCCCGCCGGTCGCCGACGCTCAGACTCCCGGCAGCTTCTCGTGCGTCCCGAACGTCGGCTTTCAGTGGGACGCAAACGATCCAGCGGGCTGCCGATTGCTCGACGCGGATCAAACGCCGATCAGTTGCGCCCAAGTGTATTGCTCGCAAGTCTGCGCGTGCACCGAAACGAGTTGCGACGCTCGCATCGAAGGCAAAGACGTCCAGATCGACGCCGCTCTCACGACCGATGGCGAAGAGCTCGCCGGTACGCTCCTGAACGGTTCAGAACGCATCACGATCCGCATGCAGCGCGCGCCCTGAACGCGTCGCGTCATGTCCGGAGAGGCGGTTCGCGCAGGCGAGCCGCCTTTTTTTTGAAACGCGCGGACTTGCTGGCCGATCGCTGGCGGCCCCACACTCTTCAGCCATGCCGTCCCTGCCACCCTCGCCGCACGCGCGGGCTCGCGCGTTCGAGTTGATTCAGCGCTACGGCTGGAACGCGACCGCGTTTCAAACACTCGAGGCAGGCTACACGTACTTCTTTCATGGCGACGACGGGTGCGTCGCATACGTCGACACGGGTCACGCTTGGGTCGCAGCCGGCGCACCGATCGCACCCATGTCCGCGATCGCTTCGACGGCGACTGCATTTCTCGGCGCCGCACGCGCAGCCCACAAACGTTGTTGCATGTTCGCGACCGAGCACCGTTTTCAAGAGCTCTCGAGCCCCGGGTGGCACGCGCTCGCGATCGGTGAACAACCCGTTTGGGATCCGCGCGACTGGCCTGACACGCTGTCGCGTCACAAGAGCTTGCGCGAGCAACTGCGCCGTGCGCGCGCCAAAGGTGTTCACGTGCGACTCCTCGAACCGAGCGAGCTCGAAGCCGGCCCGACTCGACGCGCGCTGCTCGACCTCGCGTCACGCTGGTTCGCGACGCGCAGCATGGCCGCGATGAGCTTCCTCGTGCACCTCGAGCTCACGCAGCCGGAATCGCGGCGCTGCTTCGTCGCGGAACAAGACGGCGTGCTCGTTGGATTTGCCGGAGTGATCCCAGTCCCTGCGCGCGCAGGTTGGTTCATCGAAGATCTGCTGCGCGACCCGGTGGCTCCGAACGGAACGACCGAGCTCATGGTCGACGCAGTCATGCGCTGGGCCGCCGCTCAGAGCTGCGAGTGGCTCACGCTCGGGCTCGCACCGCTCGCGGGCGAAGTCGGCGGTGCGCTGAAGCTCACGCGCAAGCTCACGAAGCGATTGTACGACTTCGACGGTCTGCGCGGGTTCAAAGCGAAGTTGCGACCGCGCACCTGGTCGCCGATCTACCTGTCACATCCGGCCGAACAGACCTCGCTCACGTCGATGTTCGATGCGCTCGCCGCGTTTGCTCCGGGCGGCCTGGTACGTTTCGGGCTTCGATCGTTTTTCCGCGGACCGCCGCTCGTGCTCGCGACACTCGCGGCGCTCCTGGTGCCATGGACGGTCGTGCTCGCGCTCTCGTCCGCAACGCACTGGTTTGCCACCGCCTACATCAAGTGGGCGTGGGTTGCATTCGACGTCGTCTTATTCATCGGACTCACGCGCGGCCTCGCACGCCCGACGCCGCGGCTTCTCACTGCGCTCGCAGTCGCGATCACGGCGGATGCGTTCGTCACGATCGGCGAAGCACTCCTCTGGAACGTGCGCAACGCGAGTGGCTGGTTCGAATACGTCGTGCTTTTCATCGCATGCGCGATGCCGTCACTCGCAGCTGCAGTGTTGTGGGGCGCGCGTCGCCGCTCGCAGCGGCTGGCTGCAGCGGCACCGCACCTCGAATCGCCAAATCACAGCGCGTGACGCTGAGACTAGAGCGCGTCGCGAATCTTTGACCAGGCCGTGCGCGACGGCTCGGTGCGATCGGAGGTATCGGTGACCTCGTCGTTCAGAATGCGCTCCGACACTTCCTGAACGACCGACGTCCGGCGCTCACGCTGTTCCGTCATCTGCAACAGCGGCAGCGGCGCCACGACGGATGGTTCGTACGAATCCGCAAAGCCGTCGCGCCAAGCAGCGGCAGCGAGTGCACTCGCCAACTCGCCCGGGTTCGCATAGCGGCCGGATGGCTTTACGGCGAGCGCGCCCAAAATCACAGTCTGCAGCGCGTTCGAGACGTCCGGGTTGTGCCCTTGTGGCGCCCACAATTTGCCAATCGACTGCGCGGTCGAGAGCTCTTGCAGCCCTGGGCTGCGAAACGGCAATGCGCCCGTCGTGAGGAAGTACAAGAGTGCGCCACAGGAATAGACGTTCGCGCGCGCGTCGATCGCGTCACTCGGATCGACACCATCCAACATGGATGCGAGCGTCTCGGGCGCCATGAAGTGCGTGTGCGGGAGGCTCGGCCACTCCGGCTGCATCCAAGCAGCGAGACTCAAATCGAGGAGCTTCGTCTCGAGCCACAACTCCTCGGCGCGACTCTGACGCGACACGAGCAAGTTGCCCGGATGAATCGCGTGGTGACTCAAGCCTTCGCGGTGTGCTGCATACAGACCGAGGCAGAGGTTGCGCACCAAATCGATGACGCCTGGAACAGGCAACATGCGCCCGCGTGCGGCCCAAACTTCGAGCGAGGGACCGGGTACGAATTCGGAGACAATCCAAAGCGCTGCGTTTCCGCGCGCTTCACAAGCTTCGACGCGCGCGAGACTCGCATGCGATACGCGGTTCGCACACTGGATGCGCGCTAGAGCGGCATCCATTTCCTCGCGGCTAGTCCCGCACCAGAGCCGTACGGCCACGTAACGATCGCCATCCACACTTGGGGCACGGAAGACCTCGCTTCCAGGACCACCGAGCGTCGTCATTGGGCTCGAGTCATCCCAAGGGACGGACCGCTTCCGTGCACTGTTCACATGCATGCTCAACCTCAGCACTGCACCAACGCCAGGACCGCGCACGCCACACGCGCACTACCCTCAGCTTCGGTCATTGTCGGGGGACACCGCGCCCGCGGTGCGGCAAGACGAGAGGGGCGACCGATAAAATGAGCCGCTCATCGTAACCAAGCAGGGCCGACCCTAAGCTCCGTGAGGCGATTATGCAAGCAAAACAACACCTCGCAGCTGACATGCGGCAATGTAGATCTCGTCACGCTGGCAGCTCACGCAAGTCGTTGTTCACACGATTTCGCGCAGTGGCTAGAAGCGAGCGTGAGCATGCGAGTAATAGTCGTTAGGTGGACGAGTAGCCGGCGAGGGGTGCGAAGAGCGACACTAGTTAGATGCTCCGCACGACTCGTTCGAACGTCATCCTTGTCGTGACACTTTCCGCCGCCGTAGTTGTCGCAGCTCTGAGCGGCGCTCGCGCGGATCCGCAGCCAGCATTCGATCGCGCCATGGTCGAGCGGATCGTGCGAGCGCAAGAAGCGCAAACACGAGCGCTCGAGAAACTCGCCAGCGTGACAGAGCGCTGCAAGCGTTGACGATCCGGCAGATCAGCCAGATTGATTGCGCCGTGGATGGGGCGGGCTGAAGCTGCCTGTGGACATCCGTTTTAGGCCTGATTGCCCACGGGCGAGAACGCCGGTATTGCAGAGCATGCCGACACGAGTTCGAGTGTTCGTTCTGCTGGTTTGTGTCAGCTCGGGTTGTTGGCAGTACCGAAGGCTTGCGACCGACACGGACGCCGCGACGTCGGACGCGTGCACAGGTGAGTCATGTGGCGCAGCCGGCGGCGGCGGGGCGGTCCCGTTTCAGCAACCCCTCGCGTGCAGCGCGCGGAAGCCGTCGGCCAATCCAGGCGAGAAACTCTGCAAAGCCGGCACGCTCGAGGTCAACTGCGTCAACGCTCCACCGAAGATCCCGTGCCCTGCCACGTTTCGCGAGGGAGTGCGCCTCGCATGCGAACGAGGTGGAGGACAGTACGTCGCGTTTTGTAACGCCTGTGGTGGAACTACGCTGCGCGTACCGGATCGTAACTACTCGTTCGAGATGCACTACGACGCAGCGGACCGCCTCCTCGGGGTGACACTTCTATTGGACGATCCAGTCGGGCCGTGTGAACAGCGCGAGTTCGTGTTCAGCGAGCATTGCAGCGCTGCGGATCCGGCGGGAGCCGAGCTAGTCTTGAGTTGCGACGATCTCCCGCTCGACAGCACGCAGCTCGCGCGCTGATCGCGCTCACTCGCCAAACGTCACGTTTGCGTCGAGCGGCGACCGGGGCACACGCGTACGATTGGCCGGCACGTTCGGGTCTTCGTACCCGAAGCTGATGCCGCACAAAATGCCGATGTCGTCCGGCACGTCGAACACCTCGCGCACGACGCTCGGATGGTTGCGAAGCGCGCCTTGCGGACAACACGCGATCCCGTGCGCGGTCATACTCAGCATCAAGGTTTGCAGATAAATGCCGACGTCGAGTGCGACTTGCACGCCGAAGCCCTTCGACATGCCCACGAAGACGACGTGCGGAGCGTCGAAGAGCTCGAAGTTGCGCCGGGCAGCGCGCCAACGGCCGGAGCGATCGTCGCGACCGACACCCATCTCCGAGTAGAGCGCGACCGCACATTCGACTTGCAACCGGCGGTAGTCGCCGTCGAACGCGTTCTTGCCCGCGGTAAAGTCGTACGCCGCAGGAACCTGCGCATCGACGCGCTCGAGCAGCAACTGCCGCACGCGATCGCGGGTCTTGCCTGAAGCCACGTAGCTTCGCCAGGGTTGCACGTTGCAGTTGGAGGGCGCGAGCTGCGCCGTTGCGAAGATCAGGCGCAAAGTCTCGGGTGGCACCTGCGTCGGAAGAAAGCCGCGCACCGATCGACGCTCGCGCACGACCTGTTCGAGTCCTTCCACGAGCCGGGCGCGATCCACTGGCGTATCCTCGAGAGCGTGCATCTCGACCTCCACTCGGAGACATGGCAGGCAGACCCGAGCGCGTCAACGGCGCATCGCGGTGTTATCATCCCAGCGCGACCGGAAGGTGCGACCCGAGTGTGACTGAACAGCTAAAGACCGAGCTTGAACGATCGATTGCGGAAGTGCGCGAAACAGCCGGCGCTTCGTTTGCCAAGCGCGCCACGGCGATCGACCTGCTCGAGGTGCACGTCATCGACCGGCTGCAACCGCTGGACGAGCACGGCGAACCAGCTCCAGCGCTCCGCGCACTCCACTCGGACGCGCTGGAACTGCAGCAGCAGTTGGAAGCTGCGAACGAACGCTTTCTGAACCGGCTCCGCGTTCGCATTCGAGCGGGTCGATACACGCCGGCTGGGCTCGAACGCGCGTTGGCACGCCGCGCAGGAAACTCGAAGCGCGATCGCGACTACGACACGCTGGATCTCCTCGTCGCCGGTTTGTTGGAAGCCGGCACATTGGAAGACGAGCGAGCCGAACGCGAGCCGGAGATGGTCGCGTATCAGCCGACGCCCGGCCGAATCATCCTCCAGCTTCTCGCGCGCGCGGACATTCAGCGTGACGACGTGTTGTTCGACCTCGGCTCGGGCCTCGGTTGGGTCGTGATTCTCGTCGCGCTGCTGCGTGAAACACGCGCCGTCGGCATCGAATACGAACCAGCTTTCGTCGATTACGCTCGGAGCTGCGCTCGAGCGTTGAATATGTCGCGCGCCAAGTTCGTGCACGCCGATGCACGCGAGGCTTCACTCACGGACGGAACCGTCTTCTTCTTGTACACACCGTTTCGCGGTCAGATGCTGCAGCAGGTGCTCGAACGTCTACGCGTCGAGGCCGAAGCGCGGGCGATTCGCGTGTGCACCTACGGACCGTGCACCGCTGAAGTCGCACGGGTGGGTTGGCTCGGGCTTCGCGCCGGCGATCCGAGCCGCGAGGACGAAGTTGTAGTGTTTCAAAGCGTTTGACCGTGCGCAGCGATGTTTGCGCGGGCGCGGACGCCGGCCGCTGTCAGCTGCAGCAAGGCGCGCACGCGAAGTGCGTCTGCTCCGCAGTAGCTCGATGTGCGCCGACGTGTTCACTTCAGGATGCGGCGATCACGGCGACGTCACAGCCTACGTCGGCTAGTATTGGTGTCGGGCCAAACGAGCGGGCTCAACGCGCCGGGTTCTGCGCCGAGATTCGTTCGCCCGTTGCAATTACATGACCAAAGCCTCCGCTGACGAGCGCGCTGCACCCACGCGAATTGCCACTCGCTACGAGATCCACGGAGTCCTCGGACGCGGCGGCATGGCGTGCGTGTATCTGGCCACGGATTCGGTGTCGGGTCGCAAGGTTGCGCTGAAAGAACTACAGCTCACCGCTTCGCAACATGACCGCGCGACGATCACTGCGCTGTTCGAACGCGAGTTCCATACCCTCTCGCAACTGGCTCACCCACGCGTGATCGCCGTTTACGACTACGGAGTCAGTAGTCGCGGCCCCTACTACACGATGGAGCTGCTCGACGGCGGCGACCTGCGCGACCGATCACCGGTGCCTTGGCGGCAAGCCTGTGGATTGATCTTCGATGTTTGTTCGTCGCTCGCGCTACTGCACTCGCGCCGCTTGTTGCACCGCGACATCACCCCGCGAAACATTCGCTGCACGCGCGACGACAAAGCGAAGCTGATCGACTTCGGCGCGATGGCATCGATGGGTTCCGGCGGTGCGCAGGTCGTCGGGACGCCGGCGTTCACCGCGCCGGAAACCGTGCATCGCCTCGCACTCGACGCACGCGCAGATTTGTTTTCGCTCGGGGCGACGCTGTACAACGCGTTGACCGGTCACGTGCCCTACCCCGCGCGCACGTTCGCGGAGGCGCTCGCGGCTTGGAACGTGAAGCCGTTGCCTCCCTCGGCGCGCGTGCAGAACATTCCGGCTGCGCTCGACGACCTCGTGCTGTCGCTGATCAACGTCGAGCCGTCGCTCCGGCCGCAGAGCGCGTTCGAAGTCATGCAGCGGTTGGCTGCAATCGCCGACCTTCCGCGTGACGAAGCGACCGAAGTCGCAGCCGCGTACCTGAGCACGCCGACCTTGGTCGGCCGCGATGCCGTGCTCGACCGACTCCGCGAGCAACTGATCGGCGCGATGACGGGCCAAGGCGGCGGCGTCTTGGTTCGCGGGGCGCCGGGTCTCGGCCGGTCGCGCTTACTCGACGCATGTGCGATCGAAGCCAAGACGCTCGGCGCCACGGTCTTGCGTGCGACCGCGACTGGCGAACCCGAACCGTTCAGCCTTGCACGCGGCTTGATCGAGCATCTCCTCGCGGCGATCCCGTGGGAGGGCTTGTGTCTGACGTACCCGGAGCTCTTCGCGCCTCCGCCGGAGTCGACGTCGAGTCAGGACGACGAGGCCGTGCGCACGCGCCCGGTCCTTCGCGACTTCGCGACACTCGGCAGCGACAAAATTCAGCAGACGTTGTGTCGCTTCATGCTGACTGTCAGCCGATCGCAGCCGTTAGTCATCGGGGTCGACGACGTGCAGCGGATCGACCCGGCGTCCGCAGCCGTACTCGCCGCCCTGATCGACAAGAACTCGCGCGGCAATGTCTCGGTGGTATTGACCGCAGACAGTAACGAAGAGCTCACGCTCGCGTTGGAGGTGCTCTCGCGCCGCTGTCTGTTGATCGAGCTCGAGCCGCTGTCTCGTGTCGACACGCACGCGCTCCTGTCGTCGGTGTTCGGCGACGTCGCGAATCTCGAGCTGGTCACCGAGGAGATTCACACGGTCTCGCTCGGCAATCCGCGGCTGTGCATGGACATGGCGCAGCACCTGGTAGACGGGAAGCTGATCCGATACGCGTCGGGCGGCTGGGTTCTGCCGGACCGCTTGGCTGCATCCGACATGCCGCGTAGCGCCGAAGAAGCGATGCTCGCGAAGCTCGGACAGCTGTCCGCCGCTGCACGCTGCATCGCCGAGGCGCACTCTCTCGCGTACAACGGGCTCTTTACTGCGGAAGAGTACCGCGCGTTGCGGCCCGAAGCAGATCCCCTCAGCACCGATCACGCGGTGACGGAGCTTCTCACCGCGGGCATCATTTCGAACGCGGGAAGTGCTTACACGATCACCAATCGCGTGTGGACGGCAACGCTGCGGGCAGCGCTCGATCCGGCGACTGAGCGAGCCCGGCATTGCGCGCTCGCAGAAATGTATCGAGCGAGTATGCCGCTCGCGAAGATCCACCACTTGTTTGCTGGCGGTGCGGAAGAGCAAGGGCTTCGCGCGTTGCACGACCGTCATCGCGAGTACGCGAAGGGCTTCGATGCGAAGATCCTTCTCGACACGAACCTAGCGAAGCTCCCTCCGACGTATCAGCATGCGCTCCGAGCCTCGATCAAGGCTCACTGCACACCGCGTGAGATTTCCGATCAGCGCCGCTGGGCCGTGAGTCTTTCCGTAGCGGCGGAAGGTGCAGGCTATCGCGAGGCGGCACCAGCTTGGTTCGAGCAGCTCAAACACGACTCGGGCTTGAAGCTGTGGCAGGAGGACCACGCGACGACCGATCCGATGCAACGCCTCACGAACGCGCTTCAAGCGGCACAGACGCGCTATCTAGCAACACCTGAAAGAGAGCGCGTCTACTCGGTGGAGGAGGCGATTCGATTGCTCGCCGAGTACGTCGTCATCTCGATTGCGATCGGCGCGAGCGAGTTGGATCCGGCGCTGATCGCGAGCTTGCCTCCAATTCTCGAACCGTTCGTGCCGCTGTCGCCGATGCTCGACGCGATCTGGCACAACGCACGTGCGACTGCGGCGTCGCAGTGCGACTGCCGGTTCGAAGCTGCGCACGAGCTCTGGCAAGGCGTGTTGCAAAAGCTCGATGCGTTGTCGGGCCAGGAGATCGATCATCTCGATACGATCCGAAACGCTGTCGCCTTTGCGTTGGGCATGATGGAAGCGCAGCTGGGCATGGCCTCTGCCACGAGCTACGCAGCGCGGCTCGATCACGACCCGCTGCAAAAGCTCAGCGCCGTGCATCTGCGAAAGATCGTCAAGCTGCAGCAAGGCGATTGGAATGGCGCCGATCGCTTGCGGCGCGATGGCGAGGTACTGTCACTTCAGCTAAACAACTTGCAGATGTTCAAGTCGCTCGTGTCGGTCGAGCTCTTGATCAACTCGCGTGCGCGAGATCTCGCAGCGATGCAGCAGTGCATCGAGAAGATGAGATCGATCGCAGCTCGCTTCCCGACCTGGCGTCCCTACCTGCGTGACGCGGAGGCGCATTTCGACTTGGTGCGTGGCGACTTCGCAGCAGCAAAAGTAGGGTTCGAGCGTTCCCTCGCGAGCATCGATCGGTCCGCCGGTCTGGCTCTAGCGTTCCCGCTCTGGGTCACGTCGCGGACGGGTCTGGCCGGCGCGTTGCTCGGGCTCGGTGATGCAGAGGCCGCGCGTGCGAGTGCCTCGGAAGCGCTGGAGATATGTGAGAAGCGCGACGTCTCCACTGCGGCGCACGAGCTGATACGTACGCTCGCACTCGCGGAGGCCACGCTCGGCCACCATCAACGCGCGGCCGAGCGGCTTCAGGCGCTGATTGCCGAACAAACAGCGAAGGGCGCGACCGGTCTACTGCTCGGGCTGACGTACGAGGCTCGAGCGAGAATTGCGATCTGGAGTAAAGCGGAGGCGGCGTTCGTCGAGTTCTCGCGTCTGGCTGCGAAGGAGTACGGGCGCGGTGCGCGCAGCCCACTCGCAGCGCGCTACGAGCAGCTCGTAAACGAAGCGACGCGTTCGGGCTTCCATGCGGTGCCAGACCTCTCGGATTTCGAGCCGAGCACGATGCTCGATTCGGCTTGGACCGGAATGACGGACGTTCCGACTGCCGTGCTTCGTATGATGACGGGTGCGCGTCGAACGGAGGAGCGCGCCGAGCGAGCGTTGCGACTCTTGTGTGAGACGCGGAAGTCGAGCGGTGGGCACCTGTACGTCGTGACGTCGGAGGGTTTGAAACACGCGGCGTCGTTCGGTGAAGGGATCGCGCCTTCGAGCCTCACGGATCTCGTCGACGAGTTCTTGAGGCAAGAGCACCAGAAAGCCGACACGATGACTGAGATCGTGACGGGAACGATGATGGCGGAAGAGAGCGGCGGAGCCTCGTCGGTGAGATGCGGCGGTGTGACGTACGAGATGTTGACGTTGGCGTCCGTCGTCGGGGGTTCGGGTGTCGTTGCGGGCGTTGCCGCGGTCGTAGAGAGCGACCAGCGGGTCCGGTATGTGAAGCAGGCGCAGCTGTTGGCGACATTGGCATCACACCTGATCGACGGCGGAGACGTGACGGGGATGCGGTTCGAGGTCAGCTGACTCTCGTGCGGTCGCGAGAATGTTACGGCTGCTGCTAGTTGCCGGCGCGACGGCTGCAGCCATTGGCGGCAGCCGTCGCCACTCGTTCAGGGTTGGTCACCCGCATCGACTGCAGCATCGGGCGTCAGGTCGTCGTCACCGCCTGCGTCCACGGG
>DASRXR010000241.1:0-6139 GCA_035687405.1 Polyangiales bacterium | reverse complement strand
CTGCCCGGCCGCTTGCTCACACGTCACCGGCCACGTCGCGAGGTCGAAGTTCTCGAGCTTCGCCAAGATCTTCGCTTTGGTGATCTCGAGCGGCTGACCCTCCAGCCACTCTTCGAGCTTCGAGCCGAGCTGCGCATTGATGTCGAGCATCTTCGTCTCGCCCGAGCTGCCGTTGACCTGCGACACGAACAGGCCCTCGCGCAGCTTGCCCTTCATCTCGATCTCGGGCTTTACCTTGTCGCTGCAGCTCGCGTAGTCGGGATCGACGTCGAAGGGATCCCACTTCGTCTTGAAGTTGATGTCTCCGACCGGCTCCGCACCAGACTTGTGCGAGAGCTGAATCGACGCCTCCGCGCGGAGCGGCCACAGGTCCCGCATCAGTTTCTGCGTTTTCACCGACGGCAGCTCGGAGAGGTGACGGGACGCGAGCTCGATCTTCGCTTCCCAGTCGGTTTCACCCAGCCAGTCCGGAAGTTTCGGCGGATGCTCGACGAACGATTCCACGCGCGTCGCTTGGTGCCAGTTCGCTTCGAAGAGGTTCCCGACCTTGTCGTTCAGCTCGGCGTTGAACGCGAGTCCACCGCCGCCGTATTCGGTCGTGAGCTTCACGCCGAGCGGCGGCTCTTGCCCGATCTCGACCTTCGCGTTCACTTCGCTCTTCAGCTCGATCGATTTGAGGTTACCGCTCGCTTTGAGATTGGCCCCGATGCGCCCGGAGATCGGCATCGGCGGCGGAGTGTCGCTCGAGCGCAAGATCTCACCGATCGCGACTTCATCGATGTTCACTTCGATCTCGTGCTGGCCGTCGATCGCCGTTCCGAGCGGTGCACCCTTGCGCCAGCGGCTGTTCAGCGCGGCGACCAGCTTCGCTTTGCCGGCGCCCCCCTGGAGCTTCACGCTCGCCTTCGCTTCGGCGGCGTCCAGCTTCGCTTGCACTGCCATCTCGCTGCGCGCACCGGCGAAGCGCGGACCTTCCCAATAGTTCAGCTTCAGATCGACATCGGGCTTGTCGAGGGCTCCGGTCACGATCGCATTCAGCTTCAACTTGCCCGGCACTTCGCTGATGCCGAGCTCCTGCGTGAGCGCAGACATGTTGTCGACGTTGGCTGCGAGCCGAATCTCGGACTTTCGGCCGGCGAGCCCGAGGCTTCCGTCCGCGACGACGCTCGCGCCGATGTGGTTCACGCGCAGCTTGTCGATCTCGAGTGACTGCCCCGAAATCAACTGCACGCGCTCGATGATCGCTTCGGCCGGCCCTCGCGAAAGGCGCGCCGTGATCTTCCCGCCCGCTTCGAGCCCCCCGTCCCGCGGCTTGAGCCAGGCGGTCAGGTTGCCGCGGTCGCCGTCCATCTGGCCCTGCAGCTGGTACAGCTCCGGCCCGCCCGTCGCCGTCAGCTGCAACTCCGCGACGCGATTGTCTTGAAACGCGAGCTCGCTCACGCTGATGTTCGCGTTGATCGTAGGCTTGTCCGCCTGGCCGTTCGCCGACACGCGAATGTCGACTTTGTCGGCCGCAAGCGCGGGTTCCTCGGCCTTGAGCTTCACCAACGCCACGTGCGACTTCACGCCGATCGAGCCGCCCTGCGCTTCCGTCGCACGCGTAAAGCTGGCATCGAGCGAGAGGTCGCCGTTCCACCCCGGCAGGTTCGCTTTGATCGGCGGCGTCTTCTCGAGGTTGGCTTGCCCTTCGAGCGACGCTTCCACCGCGCCGCCCTCGCCGACCTTCGCGCGACCGGTGACGAACGCAAACGGATAGCGCGCTTCGAACTTCGGCACGTCGACAGCGCCGTTGTTGCCGAGCAGTGCCTCGACCGACGTCACCGGCATCGCCCACGCGCCGTACGTACCGGTCAGCCCAGCTTTGATCCCCGGACCTTGCTTACGCGCAAGATCGGCGTCGACGTTCAACACGAACTTGATCGGATCGGTCGCGATCGTCGTGAACTTCGCGAGCTGGAGGCCATCGCTCGAGATGCGCGCCTTCGCCATCGTCTCCGGCGCGACTTCACCTTCGACTTTCACGCTGCTCTGCGGCGCGCGGAGCTCGAGGTTGTAGTTCATGTGCGAGACGTCGCCTTTCACCGCCAGGCTCAGATCCGCCGCACCCGTCAGCACGTCCCCGTTCACTCCGGCCGCTTCGAGCGTCCGCTTACTCACGCCCCGCAGCTCGAAGCGGCCATCGAACGCCATCGCCGGCTCGGCGATCGTGAGCGTGCCTGCCAGAAATGACTTCGCGATCTCGCGCCCGACGCCGTGCGCTTCCGCCGGCTGCGCGTCCCAGTCCTTCAGCTTCTTCTCGTCGATGAACGCGAGGGCTGGGTTCTTGTTGTAGCGAACCTCGCCTTGCAACTGATCGAGCCGCACGACGATGTCCTCGGCCATCGCGAACATCACGCACGCATCGAAGCGCACGAACGCGACGGCGAGATCGGGCTGCGGCTGCGCTTTGATCTCCGGCCCGTTCAGACAGCCCTTGTCGATCTGAATCGCGATCGAGCTGCCTTCCTTCTTCTCCGGCTCGGGCTCTGGCGGCTTCGGCTCTTTGCTCTCGAACACACTCAACAGGCCGTGATCGGGCCCTAGGTTTTCGAAGTCCAGAAACAGCTGGTCGGCCGTGACTTCGGTCACGTGCACTTTCATAGCTAGGAGCGCCGAGAGGTCGACGTACGCGGACACGATGCCGACGTCGGCGACTTTATCGTTGTGGCGATCCCACATCCGTACGCCGCTCAGCTCGATGTGATTCAGGCTCGGCCAGCGCAGGTCGTCGACCTCGACTCGGCCTTGCAGCGAATCGGAGACGACCGCGAGCCCCTTGTCAGTCGCGAACCTGCGGATCGGCCGAAACTGAAGCAACAGAAGCACGATGAGCAACACCACGAACGGCAATGCGAGGAGCGAACCGAAGCCGATCGCGATCCGCTTCAACCATTTCCGCGTATTTCCCGTTCGCCTCATCAGAATGCTTCTCCGATGGTGAGGTGGAAGGCGTTCGGCAACACACCGAGGTCTGCCGATGCCTTCTGGTTATCGTGAGCGTCGCTATCACCGATAACCTGCAGGCCCGGGACACGCCAGCCGAGGTCGAGGCGGATCGCTCCGAGGATCGTGTAGTAGCGGATCCCGAAGCCAACGGACGTATGCGCGTACTCGAAGCGAATGCGCTTCACTTGGCCCACGTCGCCCATGTCGCCGAACAACGTGAGCCCGAGGTCTTGGCCGAGCGGAATGCGCAGCTCGAGCGAGCCCTCCCAGCGCCGGATACCACCATCGGTGCCCGCGCCGAGCCCGCCGGCTTGAAAGCCGCGGTTGCTGTTCGCGCCGCCGCCGCGGAAGCGGTAGGGCGCGGGTCCCAAGCGGGATGAGAGCGGATCGAGATCGTCCGCCCGATCCGTGATGAACACCGCGCCGACGGCAAAGCGAGCGGCCAGCACGAAGTCCCACATGAGAGGGACGTAACCACGGAAATCGGGCGTGACTCGGATGTAGTCCCACGCGCCGTAGTCGCCGAGTCGAAAGGCTTCCTGCACGACCACACCTGCGTACGCGCCGAGCCTCGGGCGAGTGCGATTGTCGCGGAAGTCCAGGATCAGCTGCTGCTCGAGGTAGGGCAGCTTGTAGCTCGAGACCTTGCCTTCGGCCTTACCCAGCGTCGAGCTCGTGATGTCGTAGAGGTCGTGCGCGATGGCGGCGCGCGTCTGGATTTTGTTGCGCCAGAACGGGCGCGACAAACCGAGCTTGGTCGTGATGTCGTGCCGAAAGTAGCCATAAAACGGGTCAGGCCCGAAATCCCAGGTGCTCTCGAAGAACAGCGTGGTTCGAGCTTCGAACATCTGCGGCTGCTCGAACCGGAGCGTGACCAAGTTGCCGAGGTGGGGTCCACCGGCCGCCTTTGGAAAGTCGTCTAGAAAGATGAGACGCGGGCGATCTTCGATCCGGAGTCTGCGTAAGCCTCCAAAGAGGTCGCGATTTTCGTAGGCGCCCGACAAGTGGACGTCCCACTGCGGAATGCTCTCGAGGTCGAGTGAGCGCTGCAGCGTGCCGCTCATTACGCCGAAGCCCGCGCTCCAGCGCTCGAGCCTCCCGACCCGAACTTTGGCGACGAGGTCGACGCGGCTGCCATCGCCCTGCGGGACGACTTGCACCGCGGAGAATGCGCCGAGCGCAAAGATCGCGGTCTCGGCATCGATCAGGGACTCGTGACTGTACGCTTTACCTTCGCGAATCGAGGCAGCTTGAATGATGAGCTCTGACGGAACGTCGTCCGCACCTTCGACCGTCACCGTGCCGAACGTGCAAGCGGGCCCAGGCTCGAGCAGATAGGTGACGCGCGCGATCTTTTGGTCGCGGTCGATCGAGACGTTGCCGGTGACTTTCGCGCGCGCGAACGACGCGTCTTGCAGCATTTCTTGGATCGTCGTCTTGTCGGTCTCGTAATCGTGCTCGTCGAAACGCGCGTTGCGCTTCACCGTGAGCGCTTTCTCGATCTTCTCGAGGACGTCTTTGCCGAGTGCGGCCTTCGTCTCGACCCGCACATCCTGGACGTGGATCTCCGCCCCCTCGTCGATCTGCACCATGATCTCGAGCTCGCAGCTCGACTTGTCCGGATCGCACTCCACCGGGTCGGCGACCATCTGACCATCGACGTAAGTGCGAACGGCGACTACGCGCGCGTCGTAGTGACCGCGCGCGCGATACCAGCGAAGGATGCGCTCCTTGTCGATGTCGAAGATCGCTGGATCGTAAGTCGGCCACTCGGTCCAAGGCAGCGTCCAGAGCGTGACCTTCGGCGGTGAGCTGTCGAACGGTGGCGCGCCGCAGCTATTCGAGCCGAGTCCGAGTCGAAGCACGGTCGCGTCGCGCTGACGAGTGACGAGGCACGCTTCGAGTGCGTCGTCACTCATCAGCTTCTGGCCGATCCAGTCGATGTTCGTGACACCGTACTGGCCTTTGGGAATCGTCTGACAACCGGCGCAGACGATCAGTGTGAGTCCCAACGCCAACCAATGCTTACGCATTCGCTCGACGTAGTCGCACACTCAGAGCACCAGGGCTACGTGGAACCCGGCCGTTCCGTACGAAAGCCCTTCGTGATCACTGTCACCGAACACACGATTCCATGCTGCGTGCAAGCCGAGGTCGATCAGCGGCAACAGCGTGAAGTCGAGGGTGACGCCCGCATCGAATGCGAGGCCCGTGTGTGGATCGAAGCCGCTCAGTCGGCCGACGCCCGCGTGCGCAAAGATGCCGGGCTCCAAGATCTTGAGGAATCGGATCCGGCCACCGAGCATCCCCGCAAAGGTCTTCGCGTCGAAGTCTCGCTCGCCGCCGAAGCTGTGATAGCCCAGGCTGAGTTCTGGAATCATCGTGACGATGAACAAATCGAGCTCGCTGCCGATCCGCAGCGCTCCGCCACCACCATTGTCGATGAAGTCGTTCGAGATGGCGCTCGTGTAATCTAGGTCGAGTGCGATCGTCAGGCGCGTCCCTTCTTCGTGCCGGCGGTCGCGATCTGCTTGCGCCGTATTCGAGCACACCAGCCAACCGGCTAGCATCGTTACTACACACAATCCCAAGCCCTTAACCATACAACCCTCGTTTTGTCTGCTGACAACGGGCTGGCCCTTTGCACGGTTCGCGCCAAAAAAAATGGGACCCTCGATGGGGTCCCATTTGGCTCACTCGAGCGCGCTCGGTCCGATCACAGTCGGCGTTCGAGCCGATCCACACGGTCCTTCAAGCGGTCGATCTCGGTGTCGACACGGTCCTTGAACTTATCGACCGTCTTCTCGCTCTTCGTGTCGAGCGCGGCGAACTCCGTCACGATCGCATCGCGCTTCGTTTGCACGTCCTGCAAACCCTTCTCGACTTCAGCCTTTACTTCCGGCTTCGCCTTTTCGGCCTTCACGCGCGTTTCGTCGATCCGGTTGTTCAAACCGTCGATCTTCTCTTGCCCCCACGTCCGCAAGTTGTCGTCCGCTGCGACGACGCCACGATTGGCGTCACGGATCGTTTCATTGGCGTTCGCCTGAGCATTCGCGGCAGTCTCGCGCGCGTCCTGCTTCGCTGCGGCGATCTTGTCGTTACCCTCGGTAACGATCTTGTCGTAGTCCTTTCGGACCTCGGCCGCCTTGTCGTT
>DASRXR010000240.1:0-14422 GCA_035687405.1 Polyangiales bacterium | reverse complement strand
CGCACAGGGCGTCGAGAACGCTTTCGTCGCCAGGAACCAGGTCGAGGGCGCGCGCGTAATACGCCGCAGCGCGATCGACGTCGTCGAGCTGACGTTCCGCGAGCGACGCCATGCGCACGAACAGCTCGGGCCGCTCAGGCCGCGGCGCAAGCGCGACGCGCCGTTCGAGCGTCTCGAGGAGGCGTGCGACGTTGCCCGTGCGCTCGTCGATCTGCTCCATGCGCGCGAGAGCGCTGGCATGTTTCGGCCGAACCTCCAGGATCTCGCAACACACCTCGAACGCGGCTTCGAGATCGCTCTGATGTTCGTCGAGCGTCTGCGCGAGTCGCTCGAGCAGCACCAGCTTCTCACGCTCGCTCGCGGCGGTATCGGCGCGTTGGCGCAACAGCGGCACCGCTTCGATGTGGTCGCCGATCGTGAGCAGCATGTCACATAGCTCGTCACGCACCGCGTCGTTCGGAGCGAGCGCGAGCAGCTGGCGAAGCGCCTCAGCCGCTTCACGCAGGTCCTTGCGCTTGTCGCGGTGGAGCGCTGCAATCTGCTCGAGCAGTGAAATCTTGGCGGCGGGCTCGCGCGTCGACAGGGCCTCGCGTTCGAGAACTGCTACGAGCTCGTCCCAGCGTTGGGTGCGCGCGAGTAGGCGCGTCAGGTTCCCAGTGGCTTCGGCGTCGGCGGGATCGAGCGCGACTACGCCGCGCAGCACCTCGATCGCGTCGTCGACGTCCTTGAGCTTCGTCTCACTCAGGGAGGCGACTTCGCGCAGCCGACGCTTGCGCGTGTCGATCGACACGCCCGGCGCCTCGACCGACGACAACAGTAGCTCGCGCAGGCGAAAGGCGTCGCGCGTCTTTCGATAGTGACTCTCGAGGTAGTCGAACGAAGCTTCGTCGCCGGGTTCGAGCGTGAGCAGCTCGCGCGAATGCGCGGCGGCTTGTGCCGGATCGCGCGCTGCAATCGCATCATGTACGGCGCGCCGTAGCTCGCGGGCGCGGTCGGGCCCAGCGGCCGGGCGTTCCGAGCTGCGCTTGCGTTCGCGTGGCGGGCTCGCCTGCGTGCCTGCACCAGTCACTGACATGTTCGAGCTCTCGACCGGTGCAGTACCCCCACGCCGCGTTCGCAGCTCGCGCAAGAGCAACGCGCCGGGGCTGCCGGCGGTCGACTGCTCGAGCGTATAAATGGCGTCGTCGAGCTGACCTGCCTGCACGTACGCACGCGCGAGCTTCTCGCGCCGTGGGTCTACCCCAGGCTCGTCCCCGGCATGGGCGAGGTAATTGACCCAGTGTCGCGGAAGCAGCAGCTCTTTGCTGAGTCTTGGCGCCAGGTCTTCGAGCATCCGCAGCGCCGCTTCATGCAGTGGTGACGCAAATAACGCGGCTTCGAGGTATTCGATCGCGTCTGCCGGCGGAACCGCACAAGCGATTTGATAGTAGAGCTCCGCGACGCGCTTCTTATCCCGCTCTGCCTCGTCACCGCTCCGCGCCGCCGCCCGCCGCGTCAGTAGGCTCGCGAGCTGGTGCATCACCGTCACGTTGTTAGGTGAGGCGGCTAGCGCTGAACGCAGCGCGCGCACGGCTGCATCCGGATCGGACAGCGACATCTCGTAGAGCTTCGCCAACTTGACGAACAGCTCAGCTTTTCGTGCCGGGTCGGTCTCAGACTCAGCCTCGGCGACGTAGAGCCGTGCGGTCAGCATCGGGTCAGCGGCCGAAGGCGACGCGGCTTCCGAAGGTTCGTGATTTGGCGTCGCGCGTAGAGGATCGAGCTCGCGTGCGCGCACGTAGCAGGGACTGGCGACCTCGGGACGCTTGAACGTCACACGCCACAGATCGCCTAGCCGCGTATACAGCTCCGCCATGAACGTGGGCTCTCCGCCACGGGCTTCCAAGCGGCGCAGATGCGCGTCCAAGAATTCCGCTAGTCCCTTGTTGTCGCGCGAATCGATCAGCAGCGAAACCAGCTCTTCGGCAGCTTCGCGCAACGTGACGTCGCGTTCGAGCGACTTGAGCAAGAGCTCTCGCGTGCGTTGCGCGTCACCGCCACCGGTGCGCGAGGAACGGGCAGCTTCGAGAAAACCACGGCTCGCGAGCGCAGGGTCGGTTTGGAAGCCAGCCCAGCCCTCGACGAGGTTCGTCAGCGACGCGAGGTCACCCGTCTCTCGATAAATTTTACGCAGCCCGTCGTACGCCTCAGCATCGTGGGGATTACTTTGAAGGCGGTCCGTCAGCAGTTCTGCGGTAGAGCGCACAGCGGTGAGACGGTACCATGATTTCCTAGTCGTGGCGTCAGCCGAACGGCCGAAATGCGGCTGTCGGCGGCTTCGGCTATTGCGTGGGGCGCGCTGCAAGCTAAGAGTGCGCGGGGCGGAACGGCGGAGCAGTGTCGGAGTTTCAGGACAGCGCGAGTGAGAATGATCCCATCGCGTGGTTTGCTCGTTCGATCGCACGCGCAGCTGACGTCGAAAGTTTCGATGTCACGCGTGCGGCACTAGCGACTGCCGACGCGAGTGCGGTTCCGGACGTTCGCTTCGTCTTGGTGAAGCAGGTGGATCAACGCGGCTTCGTGTTCTTCACGAACTACGAGAGTCGGAAGGCGAACGACCTGCGCGACAACCCGCGGGCTGCACTGGCGTTTCACTGGGCGAAGCTCGGCGAGCAAGTGCGCGTACAAGGTACGGTCGAGAGGTTGGCGGAGGCGGAGTCGGATGGGTACTTCGCGTCGCGACCGCGCGGCTCGCAACTCGGAGCATGGGCGTCGGCGCAAAGTCAGTCGATCGAGAGCCGTGCCGCGCTCGATGCGAAGCTCGCTGAGGTTGCGCGTCGCTTCGATGGGCAGGTGATCCCCCGCCCGGCGCATTGGGGTGGCTTTCGTCTCGTGCCGGACAGTCTCGAGTTCTGGCAGAACAGGAACGACCGTTTGCACGACCGCTTTCGCTTTACGCGAACGCCGAGCGGTTGGTCGTGCCGACGCTTGCAACCATGACGGGAGCAGTACTGCAGTCGCTCGGAGCGCTCGTGAATTCGATTCCGGCGCGTACAGACCTGTGTTCGATCGCGTCGCATCGCGTCGCACAACACACAGCATGTGTTCGCCTGGTGGCGCAGACCGAGTTTGTGCGCATCGCGCAGCTTCGCGCGCGACGCGCCGGTGCATTGTCTTCGCAAGCGCTTCATTTTCGGTGGTTTTCAGCTTCGACGCTGCACGCAAAGTCGACGCGAGCGAGTGCAAACGGGTCGAGATCTGACTGTAATCAGTTCGCGTACTCGTACCTACCCGAGCGTTCACGCAGCGCTGGAACTACATGAAAGAAAGGCATTTCTCGCATGAGGGCTCTTGACTGAAATTGCCTGCTCATTAGTCTTCGACACATCAGTGACGTGGGGGAAAACCAGCGAGTTGTTCACTAGTTCGCGATCGCGATCGTTCGTCGGGGGAGACGAACAGGGAACGCATTCCAGTATTAGCAACGGGCGGCGCGCAGGCCGCGCAACGGAGGAAGTCGGCAATGGCGTTAGGTACAGTAAAGTGGTTCAACGATGCGAAAGGCTTTGGCTTCATCAAGCAAGACAACGAGGCGGACGTCTTCGTCCACTACTCGCAAATTGCTGGAGATGGCTTTCGAACGTTGGAGGAGGGACAGTTGGTGCAGTTCGACCTTCGTGAAGGTCCAAAGGGGTTATTCGCCGAGAACGTGACAAAGGTCGATAACTAAATCGATAACTGACACGTAGCGCATCACGTTCGAGAGCCGCCGGTCACTGACCGAGCGGCTTTCGCGTTTAAGCTGGGAGATTGCAGCTGATGGCGGCGGAGCGGGTGAGGTGTCGTCTGCAGCCGTCAGCGGCAGGCGTCAGGTGAGGTGGGAGGATTGTGTCGCCTCTGCAGCTGATGGCTGCGGGGCGCGGGCGGCGAGGCTGGCGCCGTCCGAGCGGGGCAGGGCGCCGCACTCGTCAGGTCTGCTCGTGCGAGCGCGAGCAGACTAGCCGGGCTCTCCGCCGCTCTACCTCGAGACGCACTTCGGCAAGCCGAGCGCCCAGCGCACGTCGTCGATCAGGGCTGCGAGCGTCGAGTCCTTGCTGAACGTGAGTTCGTACCAGACGTCGAGCAGGCGCGTGTCGTCCACCGGATCGCGAAGCTCGCGCGGGCAGACCGACGTCTCCTTGAAGCCGCGGGCTTCCGCGCTTTCGGTGACCGCCTCGCGCACGCGCGCGAACAGTTTTTCGGGCGGGTCGCTCGGGTAGTCGGAGCGTTGCGCCCGGACGGTGACGTCGACGCCGAGCTGCCGCGCGAAGCGCACGCGCACTCCGGCGTCCATCAGATGTGAGCGCACGCGTTCGGCCAGGTGCACGGCATCGGCGTCCACGCGGAACACGTCGATACCTACCTCGAGCAACGTGCTGCGTACGCCTTCGAGGGACACTGGGTTCATGAGGTTCACGTCGCGGCCCGATACTAGAGCAGCGCTACCGCCAACACAAAGTCGATTCGGCCGCGGACGGGCGCCGCTCGTAGCGACGGCCGCGGGAGGCGTCAGGGTGACACTAGGCGGCGAGAAGCCGGCGTGAAGCCAGCGCCCGCGGCTGCCGGTGGACTTGCCCTGAGTCGTCCGACGGTCGTCGGCGCGCAACCGGTCGGGGTTGCGTGCTTTTCCAGTCTCGGACAGGGCTGGCTCGTTAGGCTCGGCTTGCAGCCGTACGGCGCCCCTTGTAGATTCCAAGTGCTTCCAAGTGTACCCGGTCGTCGGGACGCTACGGCAGCAGGGTAGGTTCATTCCAATGCAAGTTCGAATGTTCTGGTCGAAGATTCACCGGGCCATGATCACGCATGCCGACCTTCACTACGAAGGTAGCTGTACGATCGACGCCGACCTGATGGACGCGGCCGACATCATGACGCACCAGGAGCTGCACATCTGGAACGTCACGCGCGGTACGCGTCTCGTGACTTACGCTCTGCCGGGTCCGCGTGGCTCGGGCGTCATCTGCATCAACGGCGCCGCGGCGCACGGTAACGTGCCCGGTGACCTCGTGATCCTCGCGACGTTCGCGGAGATGAGTCGCGAAGAAGCGCGAACGCACGAGCCGAAGGTCGTGCGCGTGGATCGCGACAACAAGTTGTTGGGCATTCGCGAAGAGACGCCGGGGCCGCAAATGCCGCCTCACATGGACGACTACAACTGAGTCGTTAGCTCGCGATCGCGATTGCAGCGACGGTTCCTCCGACGACGATCACTCCGATCGTCGTCCAGAACCACCATTTCTTGGTGACAGGTTCGGACGACGGCGGTGGATGATCGACGTTCTCCGTCGACGACGGCCATGCCCACAGCGGCGTTGCGCTGCCGCTTTTAGCGGCTTGTTCGGGCGAGACGTATGTCGGCGTCGTGGGGCCCGTGCCTTGTTCGAGCTCGCGGATTCGCGTTTCGACCTCGACCCGATTCGCTGCGAGCGGCGTCTGCGCGAGATACGACTTGAACGCGCTCAACGCTTTGTCTTCCGAGTGGAGCCGGTAAGCGGCTTGGCCGATGTTGAACAACAGGCCCGATCGCGGGCTCTGTTCGTAAGCGCGTTCGAAGTACGTCAGCCCGGTCTGATAGTCGCCGGCGTCGTACGCTTTGCGCCCTGTCTCGAACAGGTTGCGAGCAGCCGCGTCGCGGCCGGGATCGGCAGTTTGCGAAAGCTCGTAGTCCGAAGCGAAAGCAGATGAGCTAACGAGCAGACCAACAACGATCGCCAACCCCGCGAAGCGTGAGCGCATACCAAGTCCCTCCACCGGAAGGATCGCAAGCACAGCAAACCAAGGCAACGGAGATGCAGCTGTGCGACTAGTAGGGTCTCGAGCGAAGCAACGAGTGCGGGGGCTCAGGCGAAGCGACGAGCGAGAAGGCTAGAGCGAAGCGACGAGCAGGGGGGCTCGAGCGAAGCGACGAGCGCGGGACTCGAGCGAAGCGATGAGCGCGGGGCTCGAGCGAAGCGACGAGCGCGAGGGCTCGAGCGAAGCGATGAGCGGGGGGCTCGAGCGAAGCGATGAGCGCGCTGACGGGGAGGCCGAGCGGTCTCCTTGAATGAGATTTGCCCGTGATTTTGCCCTGAGAGCGAGCGCGCCCGCAGGGCCCGACTGAGCCGTACTTCCTGTACGGCGCAGGGAGGGACCGAGGACGAAAGCCGCTCTCAGGGCAAAAGCGCGGGCAAATCGCCCAGTGCCGGGGGCGGGATTCGAACCCGCATGCCTTTCGGCGAGCGATTTTAAGTCGCCTGCGTCTGCCCTTTCGCCACCCCGGCGTCGGATTGGCGCTGCAAACCTACCAGAGCTCGAACAGAGTCAGAAGCTCGTGAGGCGCTGAAACTCGCTGTAGCGGGTCGTTACATCGTGCGCCGACGCATTTGCGATCTTGCTCGTGCTCACACCCTGCACGCAGAAGGACGCCAGCACCGAACCGTAGACCACCGCCCGCCGAAGGTTCGCGCTCGAGATGTCGCCGCTCTTCGCGACGAAACCCATCAACGCGCCCGCAAACGTATCTCCGGCGCCCGTCGGATCTGCCACGTCGGACAACGGCAACGCCGGCAAACTGAACACGTCGTCACCCTGCAACAACAACGCTCCGTGCTCACCCTTCTTGATGATCACGGTCTTCGGACCCAGGTCGTGCAACGCGCGCGCCGCCAACACCAAGTTTTTCTTGCCGGTCAGCTGACGGGCCTCTTCGTCGTTCAGCACCAACAAATCGACTCGCTTGCAGAGCTCGCACAGCTCCCCGCGCCGAATGTCGATCCACAGGTTCATCGTATCGGCCAAGACCAACTTCGGTTTCGTGATCTGGTCCAAAACGTCCATCTGCAACGTCGGATCGATGTTCCCCAACATCACGAATGGCGTCGAACGAAACGTCGCAGGAATCTTCGGCTTGAAGTCCGCAAACACGTTCAAGTCGGTTCGCAGCGTCTCCCGCGATGACAGGTCATCGCTGTACTTGCCTTCCCAATGGAACGTCTCGCCGTCGGTCACTTCCAGACCGGCGAGATCGACGCCGCGATCGCGCAACAGCCGCGTCGCCGCATCCGGAAAGTCGCGCCCCACGACCCCGACGAGTTGAACCGGCCCGAAGTGCGTCGCTGCAATCGCCGCGTACGTTGCCGATCCGCCCAATACCTTCGTGTGACACTCACCTGCGATATGCAGGGTATCGAAAGCAACCGAGCCGACGATCAAAGTGGGGTGCATGTCAGTTTTACTCCGCTTACTCCGCTGGAAGATACTTCCCGATCAACGGCGCGAGTAACTCGCGCGTCGCTTTTGTCACGTGCCCCGGCGCCGTGATGATCGCGTTCTTCAGCGCATCAACCGCCGGGCTCTGGCTCGGATCCGGCAACCGCCCAACCAGCGCCGCCACCGTCTTGCGCGCGACGTCGACGTTGTGGGTCAGCACCGCGATCACGGCTTCGACGCTCACGGCGGCCGCACTCGCGTGCCAGCAATCGTAGTCGGTCGCCATCGCCAAGCTCGCGTACGGCAGCTCGGCTTCACGCATCAGCTTCGCTTCGGGCAAGTTCGTCATGCCGATCACGTCAGCACCCCAGCCGCGATACAGATTCGACTCCGCACGCGAGGAGAACTGCGGCCCTTCCATGCAGACGTAGGTGCCACCCATGTGCACGCGCGCGCCGACCTCGGTCACCGCCGTTTGAACGGCGCTGCTGAGAGCGGCGTCTGTCGGATCAGCCAGACTCACGTGCGCGACGATCCCGTGATCTTCGAAGAACGTGCTCGGCCGAGTCCGCGTCCGATCGATGAACTGATCGACGACGACCATGTCGCCCGGCTGAATCTCTTCTTTCAACGATCCGACCGCCGACACGCTGAGCACCTGTTGTGCCCCGAGAACCTTCAACGCAAACACGTTCGCGCGGTAGTTGATCTGATGCGGCGGAATCCGATGCCCGCGGCCGTGCCGCGGTAAAAACAACAACACGGTTTCGCCCAAGCGACCCCGCACGATCACGTCCGACGGCGCACCGAACGGCGTCGAGAGGCCGATCTCCTCGATCTCGGTGAGACCCGGCAAATCGTAGAGACCACTGCCGCCGATGATTCCCAACGTCGTATGCATCGAATCGCTCGCCGGCCAGCGTCTAGCACGCCCATCCCTGCCTGGAAAGGCTCAAGGCGCCGCGCCCGGACCCGCGTCGCCGGCGACATGTCTGGAACTCTCGGGATCTGCTGCGACCGTGCCCTGGGCTGGCACCACGACGCGCAATAGGCGCGCTTCCAAAAGGACGCTATCGCCCACCACGGCGACGGCCACGCGAAACCTTTGAGCCACGTCTCGCGCCGCAATCGAGTGATTCTGCAGCGTCACGCGAAACCCGAGCTGACTGTTGCGGTCGACGTCGACGTAGCTCTCGAGCACACCGTCGGGTGCGTCCTTCGGCAAGAGGTCTCGCGCAGCCGGAGCACGCACGCCGGCCGGTTGTTCGACCGACTCGGCGTGCACTTCCGTGATGAAATGAAGCCCATCATTTCCCGTATCCGCGTGAACTTCGCCAAAGCGCACTTCTTCGAGCAGCGCGATCACGGCATCACTGATCGTGCGCGATAGGCCGCTTCCGTCACTGCGCACGTCGTAGACGAGCGGACAGCGATCCATCACGGCGGGCACTGCCGCTTGGGTGACTCCGGTCGGACAGCTGCCGCGCTGGGCAGCAAACGATGCATCGCTGTTCAGCGCGAGCGTCTCGAGCTCCGCACGCGTGGGGGCGTACGGAAATCCGGCGCGGCACTCGTCGTCCTCGCAGTCGGTCGGCGTGATCGCCACGACGCGGGCGCCGAGCGTGTGAAGTGCCTCACTCGCATCGCTGAGCGAGTGCAAATCGGGCAGATTGCCCAGCGCGTATTCTCGGGGCGTATGCGACGGCGAGTCCGCGACGTGAAGCACGACGTGCAGCGCGTAGTCGCGAAACCCCACGCCGCCGAGCGTTCCGCCGCCTGTAGCTGCAGCGGAGGGCTTGCGTTCGATGAAACGTCGCTCTTTCGTCGCGTAGCCGGCGCCGGTCGCGACTTGATACAACGCCTCCGCGCTCGCCTCTTCGGTGTCACCGCCGATGTTCAGGGGCTGATCGAGCGCGCTCACGGCGCCGAGCACGCGATCGATGTTCGTCGTCACCGGCGAGAGCAGCACGAACGGCTGATCGGCCGCCACGTCCTCGTCCTCCGAGCCCGGAAAACCGAACGGTACGATCGGAAAATCTGCATATCGGGAGACACCGAATGCGACGTCTTTCACTTTCGCGCGCAGCCGATCGATCACGTTGCTCTTCAGCGCGAACTGCAGCTCGTCGATCGCAAATCGCATGCTGCTCGTCGTGTCCACGTTCAGATGCACGTCGAGCGCGCTCGGCTTGGCGCTGACGACCAGCAGGACGGAGCGCGCAGGCCCTCCATAAGGAAGCTCGATCTCCTGCTCCGCCTCGGGCCACAGAGGCATTTCGCCGCGAATCTCCGCCGCGTCTGGCGCCGCATCCGGCGCCGCGTCGCTTGCGGCGTCCTGGCCCGCATCCAGTTCGATTCCCGAGTCCCGGCTCGCAGCCACGGGCCGACGTTCATCGGAGTGGCAGCCGCCGGCTTGCCACACCCCGAAGGTGAAGACCCAGACCCCGATTGCGCGCCGCACCACGGCTTTTCATCGTGAGGGACTGCAGCGTTCTATGCCAGCGACGATCGTTGGTGGTAGAGATCCCGACGTCGCGCTGCAACGTACGACGTGTAGCGATTTGACAGGCGAAGGGCGCCGCGTAGCATTCCCACGAATGGTCAGGTTGGTCATCTCCGACACCGAGGGCGCGACAACGGTCGTGCCGCTTCTGCGTGATGAGGTCACGATCGGCCGCAAAGAAGGCAACACGATCCGCCTCACCGAGCGGAACATCTCGCGTCGTCACGCGCAGTTGGTTCGGGTCGGCACGGTCTACAAGCTGCGCGACCTCGATTCGTACAACGGTGTGTTGATCAACGGCCAACGTGTCCAAGGCGAGACGGACATCTCGATTGGCGACCAGATCCAGCTAGGTGACTACACGATTCTCGTCGAGGAAGAGGTCCAGAAGGCACCGATTCCCGAACCGGTTCCGACCGCATCGCGGCGCCCGGCGGTCCCCGCTCGGCTCGTAATGCTGACGCAGCCTTCGCCTGGGGCCGAGTTTGCGCTGCCGGTCGATCGCGATGCGCGCTTGGGTCGCTCGGAAGAAGTCGACTGCCCGATCAATCACCGCTCGGTGTCTCGCGAGCACGCCCAGATTCGGCGCGACGCGGACGGCTACGTCATCGAAGATCTGGGCAGTGCAAACGGCGTCACCGTCAACGGGCGCGCGGTGAAGGACAAGCCGCTACGTTCCGGTGACATCATCGAGCTCGGCCAAGTCGTGTTCCGATACGTCGGTCCCGGCGAGCACTACTTCTTCGACCCCGGCGAAGCCACGCGTTTTCGCGGTGGCTCGCACAGCAAGTCGTCCGCGAACTTGCGGATGGGCCTCGTGCTCGGTGGCGTCGCAGTCGCAGCCGGCGTAATTCTGTTCGTCGCGCGCAACCAAGCGAGTGAAGCCGAATCCGAGAATCTGGAAGTCTCGCTCACGACGACGACCAAAGGTTCGACGCCGGGCTCGGGCGCGACGCTCGCAGACGATGGCTACGATCGCGCGCTCAACTTGTGTCGCGCCGCACTGACCGGCGGCCGTTTGGCCGAAGCGAAAGCGCACGGCGCGCTCGCGTTGAAGATCCGGCCCGACGGTGACGACGCGCGCGAGTGCAAAGCGCTCGCGGACGAGCAGTACAACGAAGAACAAGCGTACGTTCGCGGCAAGACCGCGCTTCAAAACGGAGACGCGGAGACGGCGTATCGAGAGTTCCAAGGGCTCGGTATGCAAAGTCCGTTGCGCACGCGTCCAGAAGTGGCGCAGGCCACGACCGAGCTGGCGCGCACGCGTCTTCAAGCGGCGAGCAACGTTTTGTCGAAGAACCGCGGAGAAGCGATCCAGATCGCGGAGAGCGTGCTCTCGCTCGTCGCGCTCCCTCCGGATGCGATCGCCGCGGCGCAGGAATTGCTGACGCAAGCGCGCAACGAGCCACAAGCGACACACGCGGCAGCGCGCGGACCGGTCGCGCAACCGCGCGCACCGGTGAGGCAGCAGCCCGCGCCGAAGCAACAACCGCCGCGGGCGAAACCTGCTTCCGCGGCGGCGACGACTCCGACACCAGCGTCCGGCCCGAGCAGCAGTGAAGCTTCGGCAATGGAGCTCGCGAGCGCGTGCCTAGCGCGTGGCGACAACGAATGCGTGATTCGCGCGCTCGAAGGTAACGCCGGAAGTGAGCGTGAGCTGGGCCTCTTGATCGAGACCTATCGTGCGATCGGCGATGCCAAGTCCGCGCAGAAGAACATGGCGACGTATCTCAAGCGCTTCCCGTCAGCGCGTCGCGCTGAGACTTACCGCCGCATGCTCGAGCTCCAATCGGAGTGATTCGCCCGCGGCACGCAGTGGCGCGCGGGCGGTATGTGATTCACCCGCGGCACGCAGTGGCGCGCGGGCGGTATGTGATTCGCCCGCGGCACGCAGTGGCGCGCGGGCGGTATGTGATGCGCGGCGTGACGCAAGTGTAGTCGGACTGTGTTCCGCGCGGCCACATCGTCGACGCGGTGAGAGCTCTCGCGCGTCTGCTAGCGGCGCTATTTTGACACCCGCTGCAAAAGGCCGTGTACTTAGCGGCGCCGCGAGGGCATCCTGTTCCGGCTTATCCGCTGTTGAAAACAGCAATTTGGGAGCACGCATGATCCGAACAGCCGCGGCTCGCAACGGCAGTTGGTTCTTGGGCAGTGTCAAAAGCGTCGAGCGCGTGTCGATGAGTAGTGACATCCCCGCCGAATCGCCTGTCGGCGTTCGGGGTAATAACATCCCTCGTACGCGAAAGGCGTTGCGCTGGCTTTGCGCGTCGCTGCTGATGGCTGCGGCCGTGAGCGGCACGGCGTCGGCGCAGACCGGGCGCTTCGTCAACGACGACAGCGGAATGGACACGCACCTGTTCCGTCCCGCCGTCGACTCGAAGGGCTTCATCGGGGTCAACGGCACGAACATCCTCGGCGATCGCGACTACAGCTTCGGTCTCGTTCTCGACCTCGGCTATCACATCTTCCCCTTGCGTGGCTTCGACTGGGACGACTCGCGCGCTCCGAACGACGCGAAGCTCACGGAGCACCTCGTCACTGCGGCGGTCACCGGCACCTTGCACTTCAACTACGGCCTCGGGAACGTCGCCGTCGTCGGCTTGCAGATCCCGATCATGATCGTGAACGGGCCGAACGTGCTGATTCCAGGCGTCTGGAACGATCGCATTGCGCCCGCCGGTATCGATAGCCAGGGCTTCGGTGACATCGCGTTGCACGGCAAGTTGCGGCTCCTGCGCAGCGAGTCGGAGCCGATCGGCTTGGCTGCGATCCTCCAGGTCGGTCTGCCGACCGGCAACTCGCGCGAGCTGCGCGGCGAGCCCGGCATTTCGCTGTGGCCCATGCTCGCGGCGGAGTGGGTGCCGGTACCGATCTTCCGCTTCGGCATCAACGTCGGTTATCGCTTCAACAGCGGTAAGAGCGACAACTTGCCGTTTGATGGGCGCATCACGGCCGTTCGCGATCCAGCGAATCAATCGTCCCGCTTGCTCTTCCCGGAAGAGCACTGCGTCGGCGAGGCGCCGCTGAGCAGTGCCACGTGTGCGAGCGGCGTGCGCTTCGGCCACAACATTCGCTACGACGACTTGATCACGTTCGGCGCCGCCGCGAGCTTGCGCTTCGCAAAGAGCGCCGAGCTCGTCGCGGAGTTTTACGGCGCGCAGGTCGCGCGCTCGATCGGCGATGAAGGCGGCATCGGCGCCGAAGTCATCGGTGGCTTGAAGATCTACGTCGAAGCGAACAGCTACATGGTGCTCGCCGGCGGCGTCGGTCCGATTCAAGGCATCAACTCGGCGGACATTCGCGCTGTGCTCGGATTCGTGTTCGAGCCGTCGATCGGCGATCGTGACGGCGATGGCTACAAAGACGACGTCGACCAGTGTCCGGACGAGCCGGAAGACTTCGACCAGTTTCAAGACGAAGATGGTTGCCCCGAGCCGGACAACGACCGCGACGGCATCCTGGACGTCGACGACGAATGCCCGCTCGTTCCGGAAGACCACGACGGCGATGCGGACGAAGACGGCTGCCCCGAGGGCATGATCGGCGACCGCGACGGCGACGGCATCTTGGACAACGTCGACCAGTGCCCGGACGATCCGGAAGATCGCGACGGTTTCGAAGACGAAAACGGCTGCCCGGATCCCGATAACGACAAGGACGGGATCCTCGACGTGGACGATCTGTGTCCGAACGACCCGGAAGACAAAGATAATTTCCAGGACGAGGACGGCTGCCCGGATCCCGATAACGACAAGGATCGAATCCTCGACCGCGACGATAGTTGTCCCAACGATCCGGAAACCTACAACGGCTACCAGGACGAGGATGGCTGCCCGGACAAGGGCAGCGTCATCATCGAAGAGAACGAGATCATCATCCTCGAGAAGATCTACTTCGCGACGGATAGCGCGGAAATCCTGCCGAAATCGTTCCCGATCGTCGATGCGGTCGGCGCGACGATGGTCGGTAACCCGCAGATCACCCTGGTCGAGATTCAGGGACACGCGGACGAGCGCGGTACCGACGAATACAATATTCGTCTGACTTCCGACCGCGCGGCATCGGTTAGGCAGGCCATGATCCAGCGCGGAGTCGATGCGAATCGATTGCGCAGTGCTGGTTACGGAGAGCGCTGTCCGGTCGATCCGGCTCATAACGCGACGGCTTGGGAGAAGAATCGTCGCGTCGAGTTCAAGATCATCCGCACCGATGCTGGTCCAACGGGTGTCGAGGTCGCTTGCCCGGCCGGGCAGGAACTGGTACCCAACAACTGAGCGCGGCCACGATGCACGCACTACGACAAGGAGCTCGCGGGCCGCGTGCCCGTCAGCTGAGGAGACCGTAGCGGTCGATTGATCGATGGTGCGCGAGCAATTTCTGACATTTATGCGGGGGGCGATTCTAGCGTTGCCACAAACCCTGAAGGCCGCGTTGCGACTTGCCGAAGACCCCGACATCCCGGATGAAGGGCGAGTTCTCGTAGCGGGCGCAATCATTCATTGGTTGTCCCGAACCAACACGATTCCAGGCGTTCGCGGTGGCGCGCTCGCATACGTCGATGACGTGCTGGTTTTGATGCTGGCATTCGAGCGGTTGACGCAGCTCGCGCCCGACGTGGTCGAGCGTTCGCGTGCGGATTCGCCGGAGCTGTTCGAGACCCTCGCGGACGACCTCGGACTAGCGCGGGAGTACATGGGCGCCGGCATCAACGTG
>DASRXR010000239.1:0-7771 GCA_035687405.1 Polyangiales bacterium | reverse complement strand
GCGCCGCGCCGGCCGACCTGACCGCGCAGTAGCGCGAAGTTCACGATGCTCTGCACGTTGCCGACGCCGTTTTTGTGCTGCGTGATGCCCATCGCCCAGCAACAGATCATGCGTTCGGACGCGATCGCGATCTCCGCGGCTTGCTCGATCCGTTCGCGATCGACCCCGCTCTCATTCACGATCTTGTCCCAACCCTCCGCATCCAAGTCGCGCACGAACGCGTCGAAACCCTCGGTGTGGTGCAGGATGAAGTCGTGCGCGAGGATTTTGCCACCCGACGCGCGATCGCGCTCGAGCATGTGCTTCATGATGCCTTTGAGTAGCGCGACGTCGCCGTTGATTCGAACCGGCAAGAACAAACACGCGAGGTCCGTCCCGGCGCCGAGCAGCGCCAGCGGTTCCTGAGGATTGGAGAAGCGCATCAGGCCGGTTTCGGCGAGCGGATTGACGCTCACGATCTTCGCGCCGTTGCGCGCCGCCGTCTGAAGCTCGGTCAACATGCGCGGGTGATTGGTGCCCGGATTTTGCCCAATGACGAAGATACTGTCGGCGTACGAGAAGTCTTCGATCTTGACCGTCGCTTTGCCGATGCCGATCGTCTCCGTCAGACCGAGACCACTCGACTCGTGACACATGTTCGAGCAGTCGGGCAGGTTGTTCGTGCCGAACTGTCGAACGAACAGTTGGTACAGAAACGCCGCTTCGTTGCTCGTGCGTCCGGACGTGTAGAACGCCGCTTCGTCGGGCGACGCGAGCTCGTTCAACTCTTGCGCGATCAAGTGGAACGCGTCGTCCCACGCGATCGGCTCGTAGTGATCCGAACCTGGGCTGCGAACCATCGGGTGTGTAATCCGCCCCGCGCGGTCGAGCCAGGAGTCGCTCTGCTTCGCGAGGTCCGAGATCGAATGTTCTGCAAAGAACTCGGGCGTCGCGCGAGCAGTCATCGCTTCGCTCGTCACCGCTTTCGCACCGTTTTCACAGAATTCGGCCATCTTTCGATGACCGTCGGGGTCGGGCCACGCACAACTCGGACAGTCGAAGCCGTTCTTCTGGTTGAGCGTCGTCAGTGTCCGAAGCGTTCGCTTGGCACCCATGAACCGGACGCCGCGCCGCGTAGTCTCCCAAACCGAACGAAACCCGGCCGCACTCGCGCTTCGATACCCGACCTGAGCTTCGTGATCGTCCTGCGGCGGTTCATCGCCGGGGACGCCGGTCGACAGGTGCGTGTTCGCAGCGGCGGGCTTCGCGTGGTCTGCTTGGCCTTGCGCGCTGTTCTCGTCCTGCTCGAGCTCGGTCACATCGGACTCCGTTCGCGTGTTCAGCTGAAGAGCGCCATCGCCTTTACAACGGTTTGCTCGACGCCCCAGGCGAGCGGTAACCCTACGGCGAGCCACGCGAGAATCAACCGGATCGTGTTGGTGTTCGTCATAACCTGCTCACGCAGCTGTGGGTTTCGCGTTGGCGAGGTCAGCGCCGGACTCGACGTAACGTTCGGACACCGCTCTCACCGCGAGATTTGCGAAGAACGCGACCGCGAGTAAGCCTGCCATGATGTACATGGTCACGTTGTAGGCCTCGTACTTCGGCACGCCTTGCGCGATTTGCGCCTCTCGAATGTAGTTCACGAGCACGGGGCCGAGCACGCCGGCCGCAGACCAGGCCGTGAGCAAACGGCCGTGCACGGCGCTCACGTATTTGGGGCCGAAGATATCGGCGAGGTACGCAGGGATCGTGGCGAATCCGCCGCCGTACATCGTCAAGATGATGCAGAAGCAGGCGACGTACAGCGGCACGCTGCCGGTGTGCCCCACGACCGGGACGAGCGCGTAGAGCGCGGTGCCGAGCGTGAAGAAACACGCGTACGTCGCTTTGCGGCCGATTTTGTCCGACAACGAGGCCCAGAAAAAGCGGCCGCCCATGTTGAACAGGCTGAGCAGACCGACGAAGCCCGCAGCGGCACTCGCGGTGATGCGATCGCGAAAGACCTCTTGAATCATCGCCGAGGCTTGGCCGAGCACGCCGATGCCCGCGGTGACGTTGAAACACAGCACGATCCACAACAGCCAAAACTGCGGCGTGCGAACGGCGGCGCTCGGCGTGACGTTTGCTCGCGCGATCAAGTGACGCGGCGCGTCTACGGGTTCGGTCCAGCCTTCGGGCTTGTAGCCCGGCGCTGGAACGCGATAGCCGAACGCCCCCGCGGTCATGATGACGAAGTAGCCGATGCCGAGCACGACCCAAGTTTCGACGATGCCGGTCGAGTGGTCGGTCGCGAAGTGCCGCATCAAAACATCTGACAGCGGCGATGCGATCAGCGCACCGCCGCCAAAGCCCATGATCGCCATGCCGGTCGCCATGCCGCGGCGATCGGGAAACCACGCGATCAACGTGGACACGGGCGTGATGTAACCGATGCCGAGCCCGCAGCCGCCGATCACGCCGTACCCGAGGTAGACGAGCCACAGCTGATGCGTCTGGATGCCGAGCGCGCCGACTAGAAATCCGGTGCTCCAGCAGAGCGCGGCGACGAATCCACTTTTGCGCGGGCCTACGGTTTGAACCCACTTGCCGAACAGCGCGGCCGAGGCGCCGAGTACGAAGATGGCGATCGTGAAGATCCAGCCGAGCTCTGTCAGCTTCCAGTCACCCGGCGCCGAGTGATCGATTCCGAGCTGGTGGGTGAGCGGCAGGTTGAAAACGCTGATCGCGTAGGCCTGTCCGATACAGAGGTGAGTTGCCAAAGCGCACGGCGGAATCAACCAGCGGTTGAAGCCTCGGTCCGCGATCGAGCGCTCCTTGCTTAGGAGTGTTGCCATCGTTGAACCCTGTCTCCGTGGAGCTGCGGAACGACTCACTTTTGCCTCACCGAGCCAGAAAGCATCGGTAGGTCAGTCGCAGGACCGCAGCTCCGCGCACGCAAGCGCTTGCGGTGTAGGGCGTGCAACGAGTGTGCCGTTACGTCAGCTGGCAACTAACACGGTTGTCAGTTTCGTTCGGTCGCACGCAACTACCAGCGCTGCTGGATGTTCGCGATGAACTTGTACGGATACCCGAAATCGACCGCACTGACTTCGTCGAGTTTTGCAACGTCCGCCGCCGTCAGCTTCAGGTCAGCCGCAAGTAGATTGTCGTCCAGCTGTTCGACCGAACGCGCTCCAAAAATCACCGACGAAACGGTGGGTTTTGCGAGCAACCACGCGAGCGAGACTGCCGCCGGAGTGGTTTGTTTCTCGGTCGCGATCGCTCTCACAGCGTCGAGCGTCTTCCAACCTCGATCGTTGTCGTAGCCGGCAAAACGATCCTTCCACTTCTCGAGCCGCCCACCATTCGGAGGTGGTTGGTTGCGAACGTACTTCCCCGACAAGAAGCCGGCGGCGAGCGGCGACCACGGCAGCACGCCGAGCCCGAACTGTTTGCAAACGGGAATGTGCTCGCGCTCGAGGTCGCGCACGAGCAGGCTGTACTGCATCTGCAGTGCGACGAAGCGATGCAAGTGCTCGGTCTTCGAGATCCACTCGCTGTTGGTGAGCCGGTACGCCGCGTAGTTGCTCGCGCCGAGGTAGAGCACCTTGCCGGCGTGCACGAGATCGTCGAGCGCGCGCAACGTCTCGTCTTCCGGCGTGTCGATGTCTTGCATGTGGATCTGATACAGATCGATCCGATCGGTCTTTAGCCGCCGCAAGCTGTCTTCGACCGAGCGCATGATGCGATAGCGCGATGCGCCGGTACCGTTCGGCCCTTCGCTCGTGCGGAAGCGAAACTTCGTTGCGAGCACCACGCGATCGCGGCTCTTGGTTTGAGCGAGCCAAGCCCCGACGATCCGTTCGGACAAGCCGTCTTGGCCGTACACGTCCGCGGTATCGATGAAGTTCACGCCGCGTTCGAGCGCGCGGCTCATGATCGCGAACGACGTCTTTTCGTCTGCGGACACCTTGTGCATGAACGATTTGTCGTCGGCTTCGCCGAACGTCATCGCACCGAGACAAAGCACGGGAACTTTGAGACCGCTGTTTCCGAGTGACCGGTATTCCATGAAGCTCTCCTGAGCAGGGCGGGGCGGGGGTGAGATGCGGGGCGGCAGTATAGACCGCACGAAAAGTCGTCGCGCCCGTGTCGGTTTTCGAAAGGCCCGATCGTCGTACTGACGGTGGGTAACTCCGGTCGTCAGGGTGGCGCCGGAACCATTGGAGAATCGACATGCGTATCAACCGTTTGACCGCGCTCGCAGGTGTCTTCGCCGCTCTGATCGCCAACTCAGGTGCGGCGCAAGAGAAGGCGCCCAGCAAGAGCAAGAGCGGGCGGCTCGCGATCAATGGCGTCAACTACTACTACGAGATCTACGGCAAAGGAGAGCCGTTGCTTCTCCTGCACGGGGGCCTCGGTTCGATCGAGATGTTCGGGCCCATGCTTCCGGTGCTGAGCAAAGGCCGCCAAGTGATCGCGGTCGACCTCGAAGGCCACGCTCGCACGCAGCTCGGCGATCGACCGTACAAACTCGAGTCACAAGGCGACGACATGGCGGAGCTCGTGAAGCAGCTCGGTCACGACAAGGTCGACGTGCTCGGTTACTCGCTCGGCGGTGGCGTGGCGCTGCGAATGGCGATTCAAAAGCCGCAGAGCGTGCGGCGCTTGGTGTTGGTCTCCGTGCCGTATTCAGAAGAGGGGTTTTATCCCGGCATCCGCGCGCAGCAGACGCAGATGAGCGCCGCCGCCCTGCCGATGATGAAAGAGACGCCGATGTACAAGACGTACATGTCACTCGCGCCGAAGCCGGACGAGTTCCCGAAGCTGCTCGATACACTCGGCAACATGATGCGTCAGAAGTACGACTGGTCGGCGGACGTGAAGACGTTGAAGATGCCGGTGATGCTCGTGTACGGCGACTCGGACATGTTCAAGCCCGAACATGAGATCAAGTTCTATCAGCTGATCGGTGGCGGACTGCAGGACGCCGGTTGGCAGCGCGAAACGATCTCGCAGAACCGCTTGGCGATCCTGCCGGACCTCACGCACTACGACATCTTCACATCGCCGCGGCTCGCCACGACTGCGTTGCCGTTCCTCAACGGTCAGAGCGACGCGAAGAGCTGGGCCTCGCAGCAGCAGCAGCAAGCGAGCAAGAAGTAAAACTCAAAACGGGCGCCCGCCGCCGATGCTGATGCGCTTCATCACGCGGCGGGAGCTCGGATCGAATGCAGTGCGCGCGTGGAGCACGGCTTGATTGTCCCAATAGACGATGTCGCCCACGCTCCATTTGTGCGTGTATCGAAACGCGTCGCGGTTGAAGTGCTCGCGAAGCTGCTCGACGAGCGCAATCCCTTCCTCACGCGAAAATCCGACGACCTCGACCTCGGTGCCGTACCCGAGGAACAACGTCTGCTTGCCGCTGCCTGGATGCGTGCGCACGAGTGGATGCGGAAACACCGGGCTGATCAACGCTTCATCCGCGGCTCGATAACGGGGCCGCGGGTCGCCCTCTTTGCGCAGGAACGGGTTGTACGTGATCAGCTGCAGCCCTGCGATGCGCGCTTTCGTCGTCGCGTCGAGCGACTCGTACGCGAGCTGCTGGTTGTAAAACGTCGTGTCACCCCCGGTCGCCGGGACTTCGAGCGCGTACAACAGCGAACCGGCGGAAGGATAGGGCGTCCACTGGTGATCGATGTGCGGCGATAGCTCGCCCGTTCCGGTGTAGCCGTCGATGTTCGAGACGCGCACGATTTCCGGTGCGACGCCGCCGCTGCTCTCGGACGCCAGTACGGGCACGTCGGGCGGGTTTTGAAAGATCGGCCCGAAGCTCGTCGCGAGCGCTTTGAATTGGTCCTCGGTCAGATCCTGATCTTTGAAGATCAAGATGTGGTGATCGCGGAGCGCTTGCTGGAGGCCCAACACGAGCTCGGCGCCGATTGGTTCCGAAGCATCGAGGCCGTGAATCTCGGCGCCGAGTGGGGCACCATTCGGACGGATCTCTACATTTCGATCACGCTGGCTCACGGTCACGCTCCTTCACGACACTCGGCGTCGTGGAAACACCGTCTCGTATACAAGACGTATTGTCTAGGTGTCAACCTCTCGATGTTCTGGCCCGCTAGCGCCCACGCACCCGCAAAACGTCTGCTGATCACGCGCGCGCTCCGCGGTTTCGCCGACGGCGTCGTCAGCGTTGCGCTCGCCGGCTATTTGAGCGAGCTCGGATACGCGCCCACCCAGATCGGTGCGATCGTGACCTCGACCTTGCTCGGGTCCGCTGCGCTCAGCTTGGTCGCCGGCCTCGTCGGCAGCCGCTTCGATCAGCGCCGCCTGCTACTGGGCGCGTCGCTGCTGATGGCTGCAACCGGCCTCGGGTTTGCCGGTGTCACTCAGTTCTGGCCGCTTCTCGTCGTCGCATTCGTCGGCACGCTGAATCCTTCGGCGGGTGACGTCAGCGTTTTTCTCCCGATCGAGCAGGCGCTGCTGGCGGGCTCCGTCACAGCGCGCGAACGCACGCAACTCTTCGCGCTCTACAACCTATCGGGCGCGTTTGCAGGTGCACTTGGCGCGCTCGCGACGGGCGTTCCGGCATGGCTCGCGCTGCGCGCAGGCATGTCGCTCCAGCTCGCCTACCGCGCAACGTTCATCACGTATTCGGTCGTCGCGGTCATCGCGGCGCTGATCTACCTCGGCTTTCCCGCAGCCGTCCGCGGCGAGCTCTCGTCGATCGCGCCTTCGACGCGACCACTCGCGCAGTCCCGCAAGATCGTGCTGCAACTCGCCGCGCTGTTCAGCCTCGACTCGTTCGGCGGCGGCTTCGTCGTCCAGTCACTGCTCGCGCTCTGGCTGTTCCGTCGCTTCGACCTCTCGATCGAAGCGACCGGCCGCGTGTTCTTTTTCACCGGACTACTCGCGGCAGGCTCGCAGCTCGTGTCCTCTCGCCTTGCCGCGCGCATCGGACACATCCGCACGATGGTGTTTACGCACTTGCCCGCGAACCTGTGCTTGATGGCCGCCGCGTTCATGCCGAACGCCACGCTCGCGATCGGCTTGCTCCTGTGCCGAATGGCCTTGGCGCAGATGGACGTGCCCGCACGCCAAGCCTACGTGATGGCGGTGGTGCCGCCGGAGGAACGCGCTGCAGCTGCGAGCGTCACGAACATCCCGCGCAGCCTCGCGACGGCCATGACGCCCCTGATCGCCGGCGTCATGCTGGAGCACAGCGATACCGGCTGGCCGCTCTTCGCGGGCGGCGCGATCAAAGTTGCCTACGATCTATTGCTGCTCACGATGTTCAGCCGCGTGAAGCCACTCGACGAGTGATCTTCAACCCGCGCGGTACTTCTTCGGACGCTTGCTTTGGAGCTCGCGAATCTCTTGGGCCGTTCGCTCGTAGCCTTCGCGACCGAGCAACCCGTACGCGAGCTTCTTGCCGAGCTCCACACCCGGTTGATCGAACGCGTTGACGTCGTACAGCTCGCCCGCAAACGCGGTGGCCGCTTCGTACAAGAAGAACAGCCCGCCCAGCGAAAACGCATCGAGCCGCTGCAGCTTCACGGTCAAGCTCGGGCGCCCATCCATCGCGAGCGCTTGCGTCGTGCCTTCTCGCTCTGCCTCCAGCAGCGTGTGCATGGTCGTTCCGCCGAGGTACGACGACGTCCCTTTCACGTGCGGGATCACGAGATCCTTCGCCGGCTCCGCGACCTGCACGAAGGTCACCAGCTTGTCCCGCGGCCCCTCCATGAACAGCTGGTGACCTTCGTGCAGGTCGCGGAGCCGGCGAAGGATCTCGTGATCCCGCACG